>JBFKKR010000006.1:0-54528 GCA_041682035.1 Pseudomonadales bacterium
CGAGGATCCGGAACACAACGCCATTCATGCGGCCGCCACCCCGGTCTGGGACGGTCTCTGGCGCGACTGCCCGCACACGCTGGTCTCGGGCTCCGGCGAGGATGTCGGCCTGCCCGCCGGCCAAATGGGCAATTCGGAGGTCGGCCACATGAACATCGGCGCCGGCCGGGTCGTCTACCAGGACTTCACCCGCATCTCGCTGGCGGTGCGCGACGGCAGCTTCGCCGGCAACGAGGTGCTCTGCGACGCGGTGGACCGGGCAAAGGCCGGAGACGGCGCGGTGCACATCCTCGGGCTGCTGTCCCCGGGCGGCGTGCACAGCCACGAGGATCACCTGCTGGCGATGGCCGACCTCGCCCGCGACCGTGGCGCCCGCAAGGTGTTCGTGCACGCCTTCCTGGACGGACGCGACACGCCGCCGCGCAGCGCCGAGGCCTCGCTGGCGCGCATGCGCGACCACCTGGACAAGTCCGGCAACGGCCGTATCGCCAGCGTGATCGGCCGCTACTACGCCATGGACCGCGACCAGCGCTGGGAGCGGGTCGAGGAAGCCTGGAAGCTGCTGACCGCCGGCGCGGCGCCCTACAGCGCCGGTGACCCGGTCGCCGCGCTGCAGGCCGCCTACGAACGCGGCGAGAACGACGAGTTCGTCCACGCCACCCGCATCGAGGGCGACGGCCCGGGCCACATCCGCGACGGCGACAGCGTGGTCTTCATGAACTTCCGCGCCGACCGTGCCCGGCAGCTGTCCCGCGTGTTCCTGCAGGACGATTTCGACGGCTTCGCACGCGGCCCCCGGCCCGGTCTCGCCGCATTCGTCACGCTGACCCAGTATGCCGAGGACATCCCGGCGCCGGCGGCCTATCCGCCGCAGGTGCTCGAGAACAGCCTCGGCAGCTGGCTCGCGCAGCACGGCCGCCGGCAGTTGCGCATCGCCGAAACCGAGAAATACGCCCACGTGACCTTCTTCTTCAACGGCGGCCGCGAGGAGCCCTTCGAGGGCGAGGACCGCGAGCTGATCGCCTCGCCGAAGGTCGCCACCTACGACCTGAAGCCGGAGATGAGCGCACCGGAGGTCACCGACAAGCTGGTGGCGGCGATCCGCAGCGGCCGCTACGACGCCATCATCTGCAACTTCGCCAACGGCGACATGGTCGGACACACCGGCAATTTCGACGCCGCCGTGCTGGCGGTGGAGGCGGTGGACCGCTGCCTCGGGCGCATCGTGGAGGCGCTGCGCGGGGTCGGCGGCGAATGCCTGATCACCGCGGATCACGGCAATGTCGAACGCATGTCCGACCCGGCCACCGGGCAGGCGCACACCGCGCACACGTCCGAGCCCGTGCCGCTGATCCACGTCACCGGCCGGCCGGTGAAGCTGGCCGACGGCGGCACGCTGGCCGACATCGCGCCGACCATGCTGCACATCATGGGCCTGGCGCAGCCGCTCGAGATGACCGGCCGCAACCTCGTCAGCGGGGACTGAGCCCCGCACATGAGGGCGCCGTATCCCGCCAGTCACCGCCTGCTGGCCCTGCTGCTGGCGCTGGCGCCGTTGCCGCTGGCGGCCGAGTCGCTCGATCCCGCCAGCCGGCTCGAGACGGTCGAGCAGGAGATCAGGAAGGTGCAGGCCTGGCTGGCGCAGGCACGTCGCCAGCAGGGCGAACTCATGACCACCCTGCGCGAGAGCGAGAGCGAGATCGGCCGCCTCGGCCGGGAGCAGCGCAAGGCCGAGCGGAAACTGCGGCGGCTGCGCACGGACCACGCCGCCGCGCAGGAGTCGCTGCAGCAACTGCTGGGCCAGATCAGCGCCCAGCGCGAGGGCATCCGGCGCCAGCTCCGGGCCCGCTACGTGAACGGCCGGGCCGGCCAGCTGCGCCTGCTGCTGAACCAGCAGCAGCCGGACCAGGTGACCCGGGTGGCCCGCTACTACGAGTACCTGCAGGATGCCCGGCTCGAGCGCATCGCCCATTTCATGGCACTGGCCGAGGCGGCGCGTGCCCAGGAAGCCCGCATCGCGGAGCAGCGGGTCGCCATCGAGCGCAGTCACCGCCAGATCACCGAGCGGCAGGCACTGCTGGACGACCGCCGCCAGTCGCGCCTGCTCACCCTGAGCAAGCTCAATGCCGGCATCCGCAGCAACGACGAACAGGCCCGGCGGCTGGAGCAGGACCGCACGGAGCTGGAAAGACTGCTCGAGGAAGTCCTGCGCGCCATGCCGGAACTGGCGCTGGAGCGGCAGAGCGAGCCTTTCTCCAGCCAGCAGGGCCGGCTGCCCTGGCCCGCGCAGGGCCGGCTGAACGCGACCTTCGGCTCCAGCCGGGCGGAACTGCACCGCAATGGCGTCCTCATCCGTGGCAGCCAGGGCGGGGAGGTGCGCGCGGTGCACAGCGGTCACGTGGTGTTCGCCGACTGGATGCGCCGCTTCGGCCTGCTCATCATCGTCGACCACGGCCATGGGTTCATGTCCCTGTACGGGCACAACGAGAGCCTGCTGAAACAGGCCGGCGAGTGGGTCGGCGCCGGCGAAGCGGTCGCGCTGCTGGGCAACAGCGGCGGGCAGGACGAGGACGCCCTCTACTTCGAACTGCGCCAGGGCGGCAAGCCGATCGACCCGCGGCGCTGGCTGGCGCAACGCTGACCGCCCCCGCAGATCACAGAACGATCGCCTGAAAAGCGGTTACAATGAGGCTGGCGTGCCCATGGCGCGCACCCGAGACTTCGAGAACCCGTAGTACATTCGAACCCCGTCCCAACCCATCTGCAGGAACCAGTGCCGGAGATCAGCGCATGAGAGGCAGAAGCCAGTGGAGCATCCAACATTACTTGGCCCTGTTCGGCAGTGCGCTGTTCGGCATCACGGTCGGCCTCGGCGCCAGCGTCTACGCCTCGCGTGACGGGGACCCCGAGCAGGCGCGCCTGCCGCTGGAAGACCTGCGCCTGTTCACGGAGGTGGTCAACCGCGTCAAGACCGCCTACGTCGACGAGATCGACGACGCCACCATCTTCGAATACGCCATCGAGGGAATCCTGAGTGGCCTCGACCCGCATTCGGCCTACCTGAAACCGGAAGCGTTCCGCGACCTGCAGATCAACACCAGCGGCGAGTTCGGCGGACTGGGTATCGAGGTCGGCATGGAGAACGGCTTCGTCAAGGTGGTCAGCCCGATCGACGACACGCCCGCGGACCGCGCCGGGGTGCAGGCCGGCGACCTGATCATCCAGCTCGACGACAAGGCGGTGAAGGGCATGTCCCTGATGGAAGCCGTCAACATCATGCGCGGCAAGCCCGGCACACCCATCATCCTCACCATCGTCCGTGAAGGCGAGGCGGAGCCGCTGAAGATCCGCATCGTGCGCGACGTCATCACCGTGCGCAGCGTCAAGAGCCGCACGCTGGAACCCGGCTACGGCTACGTCCGCATCGCGCAGTTCCAGGTGAACACCGGGCCGGACATGATCAAGGCGCTGAAGGAGATGCGCAAGGAAGGCGACCTGCGCGGCATCGTGCTCGACCTGCGCAACAACCCCGGCGGCGTGCTGCAGGCCGCCGTCGACGTGGCCGACGCCTTCCTGTCCGAGGGTGAGATCGTCTACACCAAGGGGCGCCTGCCGAATTCCGAGGTGCACTACAAGGCCAACAGTAACGATACCTTCGATAAGCTGGAGATCGTCGTCCTGATCAACGGCGGCTCGGCGTCCGCCTCCGAGATCGTCGCCGGCGCCCTGCAGGATCACCGGCGCGCGCTGGTGATCGGCGAGAAGAGCTTCGGCAAGGGATCGGTGCAGACCGTCACCCCGCTGTCCACGCGGGACCGCGCGCTGAAGCTCACCACGGCGCTGTACTACACGCCCAACGGCCGCTCCATCCAGGCGCAGGGCATCGAGCCCAACCTGGTGGTGGACCGCGCCAAGCTGACGCGGGTCGCCGCCCGCGTCTCCATCAAGGAGGCGGACCTGCGCGGACATCTCGACAACGGCAACGGCGAGGAAGGCGCGGAAAAGGCCGCCGAGCACGAGAAGATCGCAAAGGAGGAACAGGACCTGGCCCTGCAGGACTACCAGCTGTTCATGGCGCTGGCCGCCCTGAAAGCGCGTACCCTGCTGGACTGAACAGGCCCAGCGTCTTGCACCGGGCGGGGTGGTTGCGCAGCTGGCGAGCCGCCACGCACCTGGCCTGCGGGCTGATCGCGCTGCTCGCCACCACCGGCGCGAGCGCTGAAGCCGCGCCGGCCCCGGTGATCACCCTGATCATCGACGACCTCGGCTACAACCGCTACTGGGGCGAGCGGGTGATCCGGATCGATGCCCCCATCACCTGCGCGGTGCTGCCGCACAGCCCCCACAGCAAGCACCTGGCGCGGCTCGCGCACGGCATGGGCAAGGAAGTGATCCTGCACGCACCGATGGCGAATACCCGCGGCCGGCCGCTGGGACCGGGCGCCATGACGGAACAGATGTCGGAACTGGAACTGCTGAGCAAGCTGCTCTGGAACCTTGCGGCGGTGCCCTATGCCCGCGGCATCAACAACCACATGGGCAGCCTGCTGACGCAGCGCGAGCAGCCCATGCGCTGGGTCATGCGCGAACTCAGGCGCAACGATCTCTTCTTCGTGGACAGCCGCACCACCGGCGACAGCGTGGCGCCGGAACTGGCGCTGGAGGAACGGGTGCCCCACGCGGTCCGCGACGTGTTCCTGGATCACGAACGGGACGAGACGAAGATCGGCCGGGCATTCGAGAAGACCATCCGCATCGCCCGGGAGAAAGGCCGGGCGGTGGCCATCGGTCACCCCCACCCGGAAACCGTGCAGTTCCTGGAGGCGAACGTCCACCGCCTGCGGGACATGGGGATCAGCATCATCCCCGCCTCGCAGATGGCGCTGCTGCATGTCGCGGCAAGGCTGCGCGAGAACGCCACCCTGGCGGGCGCGCAGGCCCGGGCGCCGACGCTGCGCTGAAGCGTCTCAGAGCCGGACTTCGATCCCCCGGGCGGCCATGACCTGCTTGGCCTCGCCGATCGTATGCTCCCCGAAGTGGAAGATGCTGGCGGCAAGCACGGCGTCCGCACCGCCGGCGAGCACGCCGTCGGCGAGGTGATCGAGGGTGCCCACGCCGCCGGAGGCGATCACCGGCACTTCCACGGCGTCGCTGATCGCGCGCGTCAGCGCCAGGTCGAACCCCTCGCGCGTGCCGTCCCGGTCCATGCTGGTCAGCAGCACCTCGCCCGCGCCCAGTTCACCGGTCATGCGACGGGCCCAGTCGATGGCATCGATGCCGGTCGGCTTGCGGCCGCCATGGGTGAAGATCTCCCAGCGCGGTGGCGCCTGCGCAACCTGCTTGGCGTCGATGGCGATGACGATGCACTGGGAGCCGAAGCGCGCGGCCGCCTCCCTCACGAAGTCGGGGTCGTGGATCGCAGCGGTATTGATGCTGACCTTGTCAGCGCCGGCATTCAGCAGGGCGCGGATGTCGGACAGCCGGCGCACGCCACCGCCCACGGTCAGCGGGATGAACACCTCGCTGGCCATGCGTTCGACGACCTGGTAGGTGGTGTCACGACCCTCGTGACTGGCGGTGATGTCCAGGAAGGTGATCTCGTCGGCGCCCTGCTCGTCGTAACGCCGGGCGATCTCGACCGGGTCGCCCGCGTCCCGGATATCGACGAAACGAACGCCCTTGACGACGCGGCCCTGGTCCACGTCGAGGCAGGGAATCACCCGCTTCGCCAGCCCCATCTCAGTGGCCCGCCTGCCAGTCCAGCGCGGCGCGGAAGTCCAGCGTGCCCTCGTAGATGGCACGCCCGGTGATGGCGCCGACGATGCGCGGTTCCTCCGCCTGCTCGAGGCGGACGAGATCGTCGAGGTCGCGGATGCCCCCGGAGGCGATGACCGGCACGTCCGCCCGCGCCGCGAGCTGCGCGGTCGACTCGACGTTGACGCCGGAGAGCATGCCGTCGCGCGCGATGTCCGTGTAGACGACGGCGCTGACACCGGCATCGGCGAAACGGCTCGCCAGCTCGACCGCGTCGACCCCGGAATCCTCGGCCCAGCCCTCGGTGGCCACCCGGCCGTCGCGCGCGTCGATGCCGACGATGACATGGCCGGGATAGGTGCGGCACGCCTCCCTGACGAAATCCGGGTCGCGCACCGCCTGGGTGCCGATGATCACGTACTCGACGCCGGTCTGCAGGTAGCCGGCCACGGTGTCCATGTCACGGATGCCGCCGCCGATCTGCACCGGGCAGTCCGGATGATTGGCGACGATCCGCCGCACGATGTCACCGTTCACCGGCCGGCCGTCGAAGGCGCCGTTGAGATCCACCAGGTGCAGGCGGGTCGCTCCCTGTTCCACCCAGTGCGCGGCCATCTGCACCGGGTCGGCGGAGAACACTGTCGCCTCGTCCATGCGGCCCTGGCGCAGGCGCACGCACTGCCCGTCCTTCAGATCGATCGCGGGAATGATGATCATGCGTCGCCCCCGTTCCAGTGGACAAAATTGCGCAACAGCCGCAGGCCGTTGTGCTGGCTCTTCTCGGGGTGGAACTGCGTGGCGAACAGGTTGCCGCGGGCCAGCGCCGCAGCGAAACGTACGCCGTACTCGCAATGCGCCGCCACGTCCTGCGCGCGCTCCGCCAGCACGTGGTAACTGTGCACGAAGTAGAACCGGCTGCCATCCTCGATGCCATCCCAGAGCGGATGGAGCCGCGCCTGACGCACCTGGTTCCAGCCCATGTGCGGCACCTTGCAGGGCGCGCCGCCGGCATCCTGCCGAACCTGGAATCGACGCACCTGGCCGGGGAGCAGGTCCAGGCAGTCCACACCATCATTCTCGTCCGAGCGCGTCATCAGCGCCTGCATGCCGACGCACACCGCCAGCACCGGCCGGGTCTGCGCCAGTTCACCGATCAGCGTGGCCAGGCCCATCTCGTGCAGCGTGCCCATGCAGTCACGGATGGCGCCAACGCCCGGGAATATGACCCGCTCCGCCGCCAGGATCGTGTTGCGGTCGCCGGTCACCAGGATGCGCGAATCCGGCGCGACGCGGGCGACCGCCTTCGCGACGGAGTGCAGGTTGCCCATGCCGTAATCGATGATCGCAATACCGGACTTCATCGCGCCCACGCAGCATCCTGGTTTCGGGAAAGGAACGAAGCGTTACAGCGCTTCCTTGGTGGAAGGCAGCCGGCCCTGCATGCGCGGGTCCTGTTCCAGCGCCATGCGCAGCGCCCGGCCGAACGCCTTGAACACGGTTTCGACCTGGTGGTGTGCATTGCGGCCACGCAGGTTGTCCACGTGCAGGGTCACCCTCGCGTGATTCACCAGTCCCTGGAAGAACTCGTAGAACAGGTCGACGTCGAAATCACCGACGCGCGCACGCGTGAACGGGATGTTGTACTCCAGTCCGGGCCGGCCGGAGAAATCGATCACGACGCGGGACAATGCCTCGTCCAGCGGCACGTAGGCGTGGCCGTAGCGGCGCAGGCCGGTCTTGTCGCCCACGGCGCGGTCGATCGCCTGTCCGAGCGTGATGCCGACGTCCTCCACCGTGTGGTGCGCGTCGATTTCCAGGTCTCCCCGGGCGACGATGTCCATGTCCACCAGGCCATGGCGGGCGACCTGGTCGAGCATGTGCTCCAGGAAGGGCAGGCCGGTGTCCAGTTTCGCAACGCCGGTGCCGTCCAGGTTCACGGCGACCGTGATCTGGGTTTCCTTGGTGTTGCGCTCGACGCGGGCAGTGCGCGCGGCGGCTGGGAGCGGGGCGTTCATGCTGCGATTATACGGTACCGGCCAGTGCCGGGCCATGTGCCGCTCGAACCGATACAATCCGACGCAGGATGAGCATTCTACTGGAACAGCCCGACCCCGGCCGGCAGCAGGACCTGGCGGACCTCCGCGCCATTTACGACGCGGATCCCGGCGCCCTGCGGCAGCTGCCTGCCGCCGCATCGCTGGAGCAGGCGCTCGTTTCCGATACGGTGGCGGTGCACGCGATCCGGTTCAACAGCCGGCTGATCGCGGCCGCGTGCTGCTGGCGGCCCGCGCCGGACATCCTGCGTATCGGCGCGCTCGCGGTCCGCCCTTCCTCCCGCGACCGCGGACTTCCGGAACGGCTGGTGCACGGACTGGCGAAACAGCTCGACGCATCGACGCGATGGCTGGAAGTGCTGTTGCCGGCGACACCGGAGGACGGGTTCGAGCCGGCGCCGGCCGGTTTCCTGGCGGACGCGCAACCGGCCCCGGTGATGCTGCGCTTCCGGCGCCCGTCGTGAAACTGCTGCCGCTCCTGCTGGCGGCCCTGTTGCTGTCCGGCTGCGCCGGGCAGGCGCTGCGGCCGGCCAACCTCTTCAAGACCGAGATCGACTTCGTCGCCGACAGCCACCTCGCGATGGTGGAGTCGCTGCTGCAGGAACTGCTGGAGAAACTCTACCGCCGCAACCCGGTACAGCTGCAGCGCGCCACGGTGCCGGTGACGCTGGAGCAGCGCCACGCACAGCTGTTCGGGCAGGCCGGCCGGCTGCAGTTCGCCGAACTCGAATACCGCGAGGAGATCTCCGCCATTCTGCTCGGGCTGGACCCGGACTGGGAGGGCGACCGCGTGTTCGCGGTGATGACCGGCCTGACCGGCATGCTGCGCCGCGCCTACAACTACGAGCGCGAGTTCTTCATCCTCAGTGATCTGGATCACCAGCGCCTCTACAACAGCGCCCGCAACATCGAGATCCTGGTGTGGCGCCTGAATCACCGCCACGACTTCGACGGGAACCCGCTCCTGCTCACCAACAGCGGGCCGGACGAGGAACAGAATCTCAGCTTCGAGCGCCTGTTCGGCAAGCTGATCGCGGTGCAGGACCTGCTTGCCGGCATCACCGCCGACCGGACCGACCGCACCATCACCCGGCTGGCCCAGAGCGTCGCCACCGCTGCTTTCCTGCCCTAGCGGATGCGGGCTACCCTAAACGCAGGACACCGCAGGATCGATCAGCATGCCCGAAGACCTCGCCTTCTACTCGCAGACCCAGAAGTTGATTCGCTGCCGGGTCACCGGTCCGGGCGGGTCCACCAGCCTGCGTTTCGTCGAACTGGAGAGTTTCCAGCTCTGGCGTCACATGATGCATACCAAGCACCAACTGGTGGTCGGCGAGGAACAGCTGTGCGTGTGGATCAGTGAAACCGAGTTCGCCGCCAAGCAGGAGCTCTACTCCCGCGCCGGCCGCCAGCAGCCGGTCACGCGGCTGATCGTACTGCTGTACGACGCCACCACGACCTACTGTCACACCATCCAGCGCTTCGCACCCCTCGAGGATGCCGAGATCGTGCGCCGGTCGCTGATCGAATGCGTGCCGGCAGAACAGCGCGGCGGGGATCGCTTCGAACTGCACGCGCTGCCCGGCCAGTGCATCGAACACGACACGCGGGGCGCACCGATGGAACTCATACTCGGCCTGAGAAGCCGCGCGGGAGGATCGCACTGATGCGCCTGGAACTGCACTGGCAGATCCTCGTCGCCATCTGCCTCGCGATTCTCGCCGGGCTGCTGTCCGGCACCGACGGCACCCTGCTGGGCGTGCACTGGTACGCCGTGTACGGCTTCGTTGGCACCCTGTTCATGAACGCGCTGAAGATGATCATTGTGCCGCTGATCGTCGCCTCGATGATCAGCGGGGTCGCCTCGCTGGGCAACCACGAGGGCTTCGGGCGGCTCGGGGCCAAGACCGTGGCCTACTACATTTCCACCAGCCTGCTCGCCATCCTGGTCGGGCTGGTGCTGGTCAACATCGTCGCGCCGGGCGTCGTCGACGGCAAACCGGCCGGACCGCTGCTGAACCTCGGGGAAGACACCGAGGACGTGCTGGCCAAGGTGGAGGGCAAGGGCGCCGGTGACATCGTCGGCATCTTCCTGCGCATGGTGCCCACCAATATCGTCGACGCCGCCGCCAGCGGCCAGATGCTCGGCCTGATCTTCTTCAGCCTGCTGTTCGGGTACTTCATGACCCGCATCGAGGGCCGCCTGCGCGACAACCTGCAGCTGTTCTGGGAAGGCGTGCTGCAGACCATGATGCAGATCACCATGTGGGTCATGAAATTCGCGCCCATCGGCGTGTTCGGCCTGGTGGCAAAGACCGTTGCAGCGACCGGCTTCGCTGCCTTTCAGCCGCTCATCGCGTTCTTCTTCACGGTGCTCGGCGCGCTGGTTCTGCACACCTTCGTGGTGCTGCCGCTGATGCTGCGGTTCATCGGCGGCATCCACCCGCCGCGGCACTTCCGCGCCATGGCGCCCGCCATGCTGACCGCGTTCTCGACCGCCTCCTCGTCGGCCACGCTGCCGGTGACCCTGCGCTGCGTGGAGGAGAACGCCGGCGTCTCCAATCGCACCAGCAGTTTCGTTCTGCCGCTGGGCGCCACCATCAACATGGATGGCACGGCGCTGTACGAGTGCGTCGCCGCACTGTTCATCGCCCAGGCCTACGGGCTGGAGATCACCCTGATGACCCAGTTCACCGTGGTCTTCATCGCGCTGATCACGTCGATCGGCGTGGCGGGCATCCCGGCGGCATCGCTGGTGGCGATCACCATCATCCTCGGCAACATCGGCCTGCCGCTGGAGGCGATCGGCGTGATCCTGGTGACGGATCGCATCCTCGACATGTGCCGCACCAGCGTGAACGTGTTCAGCGATTCCTGCGGGGCGGTGATCCTGGCCCGCACCGAGGGGGAAACCCAGGTGCTTGCGGACGATGGTGTCAGCGCCTCCCCACCGGCCGGGCCGGCCCGTGGCTGAACGCGGGCAGAACCTGCTCAATGCGCTGAAGAACGCCTGCAAGCGGGTGGCCGCGGGAAATTACGCGGTGGAACTGCAGTCACCTGAAGGCGCCGCGGAACGGGAACTCGCCGACGCCTTCAACCAGATGCAGAAGCACCTCGCGGCGCGCGAGGAGCAGATCGTCTACCAGTCGCAGCACGACCAGCTGACCGGCCTCCCCAACCGGGCCGTCATGCACGACCGCGTCGGCACGGCGCTGGCGCGGGCGCACCGGCAGCGCAAGAACGCCATGCTCATCCTGGTCAACATCCGCCGCCTGAAAGAGATCAACGACACCATGGGCCACGGCACCGGGGACGAGGTGCTGCGCACCACCGCCGAACGGCTGCGCGGCGGGCTGCGCGCCACGGACAGCGTCCTGCGCCTCGGCGGCGATGACTTCCTCGTTGTGCTTGAAGCCGGCGAAATGGATGCACTGCGGCTGGTGGCGAGCAACCTCATGGCGCGGCTGTCGCAGCAGATGCACATCAACGAACTGCGCATCAACGTGCACTACATGGGCGGCGCGGCCGCGTATCCGGAACACGGGGAAGATGCCGAATCCCTGCTGCGCCGCGCCGAGATCGCGCTCAACCTGGCGCGCGAGCGCCACGAGACCCTGCACACCTACAGCATCGGCGAGGACGAACAGCACCTGCGCCGGGTACGCATCATCGCGGACCTGCCCGATGCCATCAACCAGGCCTGCATGTTCCTGGTATACCAGCCCAAGGTGTCCTTTTCCGACCCGGCGAAGGTGCACGCGGAGGCGCTGGTACGGTGGATTCACCCGCAACTCGACTTCATCCCGCCGGATGAATTCGTCATGCTCGCGGAACAGTCCGGCAACGTGAAATCGCTCACCCACTACGTGATCCGCACCGCGGTCTGCCAGTTGCGCGACTGGGCGGCGCGCGGCATCCACACCAGCGTCTCGGTGAACCTCAGCGCACTCGACCTGCTCGATTCCTCGATGCCGGACGTCGTCCAGGCCTACCTGAAGACCTATCGCGTGGATCCCAGCCGGCTCACGTTCGAGATCACCGAGAGTGCGCTGATGCAGGACCCGGAACTGGCGGTGCGTGTGCTGCACCTGTTGCGCGGTTTCGGCATCCGGCTCGCGATCGACGACTTCGGCACCGGCTATTCCTCGCTGTCGCAGTTGAAGCGCCTGCCGGTGGACGAACTGAAGATCGACAAGTCCTTCGTGCTGGAACTCGCCCCGGACACGGATGACGCCGCCATCGTCCGCTCCACCATCGAACTGGGTCACAACCTCGGCCTGGAGGTGGTCGCTGAAGGCATCGAGACCCGGCAGGGCTGGGACCTGCTGACGACCTTCGGCTGCGATTACGCGCAGGGCTACCTGCTCAGCAAGCCGCTCGCCGCGCAGGACTTCGAGGAATGGCTGCTCGCCCGTTCGCAGGATTCCCCGCCGGGCCCGTGAGGCTCACACCGGCAGTGGCAGACCACGGGCAGCCGCCGGGACTGCCGGGCCGGCTCGCTCCTCATGGCTTACGCCGACAGGTACTCGCGCCGCACGCGCGCGTTCACGCCCGTGAACAACTCGTAGGCGATGGTGCCGGCGGCAGCGGCGATCTCGTCGGCCGGCAGGCCCTCGCCCCAGAAGCGCACGGCGCTGCCGACAGCGGCGCCGGGGATGCCCGTGAGGTCCAGCGTGATCAGGTCCATCGAGACGCGTCCCAGCAGGCGGGTTCGCCGGCCGTCGACGAGCACCGGCGTGCCGGTGCCGAGCCGGCGGGGGTAGCCGTCGGCGTAGCCGAGCGCGACCACACCCATGCGCAGGTCCTTTTCGGCCGTGTAAGAGGCGCCGTAGCCGATGCATTCCCCGCGCGGCAGGTCGCGCACGGCGATGATTTTTGATTCCAGGTGCATGACAGGCCGCAGGCCGTCCCGATCGGCATCGCCGCCGACGAAGGGTGAACTGCCGTAGAGCATGATGCCGGGGCGGACCCAGTCGCACCGCGCCGCCGGCCAGCCGAGCAGTCCGGCCGAATTGGCCACGCAGACCTCGCCGTCGAAGCCGTCGCAGGCACGCTCCATGGCGGCGAGTTGCGCGGCGGCGTGGGGGCTGTCGGGTTCATCGGCGCAGGCCAGGTGGGTCATCAGGCGCACCACACGTACGCACGGCAGAGCGCGCAGCGCACCGGCGTGGACCGGCACGTCCGCCGAGGCGACGCCCAGGCGATGCATGCCGGTGTCGATCTTCAGCCAGGCGTCGAACCGGCCCGCGCCCCGCCAGGACTGCAGCGCCGCCACCTGCCAGGCATCGTGCACCACCAGATCGAGCCGGCGGCTCGCCGCCTCGTCGAGTTCAGCCGGGTCGAAGATGCCGGCCAGCAGGAGAATGCGCTTGTCCACGCCGGCGTCGCGCAGCACCAGCGCCTCCTCGATGCTGGCCACCGCGAAGGCGTCGGCATCCGCCAGCACCTCGGCCGCGGGCAGTACGCCGTGGCCGTAGGCATTGGCCTTGATCACCGCGATGATGCGGCTGCCGCCCGCCGCGCTGCGGGCGCGAGCGAAATTGTGACGGAGGGCGCCGAGGTCGATCCGGGCGCGCGCCGGCCGGCTCATTGGTATTCCGGGTAAGCCGAGTGTTCGCGATCCTCGAAGCGCGTGTACTTGTCCAGAAAGACCAGGTCGACGGTCCCGATCGGCCCGTTCCGCTGCTTGCCGATGATGATCTCCGCCTGGCCCTTCACCGCCTCGTCTTCCTTGTTGTAGACCTCGTCGCGGTAGATGAACATGATCAGGTCGGCGTCCTGCTCGATCGCGCCGGATTCGCGCAGGTCCGACATCACCGGCCGCTTGTTGGGCCGTTGTTCCAGGCTCCGGTTCAGCTGCGAGAGCACCACGATCGGCACCTCCAGTTCCTTCGCCAGCGCCTTCAGCGAACGCGAGATCTCGGAGATCTCCGTGGCGCGGTTCTCGGAATTGCCGGGCACCTGCATCAACTGCAGGTAGTCGATCATGATCATGCCAAGCTGACCGTGCTCGCGCGCGACGCGGCGCGCCGCGGCACGCAGTTCCATCGGGCTCAGGCCGGCGGTGTCGTCGATGAACAGGGAGCGCCCCTCGAGAATGTGGAATGCGCCCATCACGCGCGCCCAGTCATCCTCGGTGAGATCACCCTTGCGCACGCGGCTCTGGTCGATGCGGCCGAGCGAGGAGATCATCCGCATGATGAGGGACTCACCCGGCATTTCCATGCTGAAGACCAGCACCGGGCGATTTTCGTTGCCGACATCGATGACGGCGTTCTCGACCAGGTTCATGGCGAAGGAGGTCTTGCCCATCGACGGCCGGCCCGCGACGATGATCAGGTCACCCTTCTGCAGGCCGCAGGTCATGGTGTCCAGGTCGCGGAAACCGGTGGCCAGCCCGGTCAGGGGCGAGTCCGATTTCATCAGCTCGTCGAGCCGTTCGATGGATTTCTTCAGCAGCGCCTTGACCGGTTGCGGCCCGGTACGGGTGGCGCCCTCGGAACAGATGCTGAAGATGCGGGATTCGGCGACGTCCAGCACCTCGCGGCTGCTGCGGCCCGCCGGCTGGTAGGCGTCCTGCTGGATCTCGTTGGTGGCGCTGATCAGGCCGCGCAGGATGGCGCGGTCACGGACGATCTCGGCGTAGGCGCGGACGTTGGCGGCGCTGGGCGTGGCTTCGGCCAGTTCCACCAGGTAGGCGACCCCCCCGATTTTCTCCAGGTCGCCCTGGCGGGCCAGTTCCTGCTGCAGGGTGAGCACATCAACCGGCTGGTTGTCCTCGGCCAGCACGTACATGGCCTGGTAGATCCGGCGGTGGTCATCGCGGTAAAAATCGGCGCCCTGGATGACGTCTGCCACCACGTCCCAGGCACCTTCCTCGATGAGCAGGCTGCCAAGCACTGCCTGCTCGGCTTCGACCGCCTGTGGCGGCAGGCGGAACCGCCCGCCGCCGGCGCCACCGCCGCCCGGAGGGCGCGTCGCCGCGCGCTCGTGCACCGCGTGGGGCACATCCTCTTCCGGGGGGATGATGACTTCCGACATGGCCGCATTCTCCACCGCACGGACAGCGATAGCAACGACTGACCCTCGGCCCGCGACAGCGCGGGTGGCCGGGTTTACTCGGCGACGACGGCCACCGTGATCCGGGCCAGCACGTCGGAGTGCAGCTGCACCTCGATGGGGAATTCACCGACAGCGCGGATCGGACCGTCGGGCAGGTGGATCTCCGACTTCTCGACCTCCGCACCGGCGCTGGCAACCGCGTCCATGATTTCCCGGCTGCCGACCGAGCCGAACAGCTTGCCTTCGTCGTCGGCAGTCTTGGCAGCGATTTCCACCCGCAGGCCGTCGAGTTTCTCGGCACGCGCCCGCGCCGCGGCGAGCTTTTCCTGCGCGGCCTGCTCCAGTTCGGCGCGGCGGGCCTCGAACTTCGCCACGTTTTCCTTCGTGGCCGGCACGGCCTTGCCGTAGGGCACCAGGAAATTGCGGCCGAATCCGGCCTTGACCTGGACCTTGTCGCCCAGGTTGCCCAGGTTCTGGACCTTCTCCAAAAGTATGACTTCCATCAGCCTTTCCTCATCAACATCCAAATCTTTGCCAGCCGCGGCGATGCGGCGCGTTCGTCAGGACTGCCCGGGGTCACCGGGTCCGCCGGAATCCCGCTTGCGGCGCAGCCTGCCGCGAAAATCCATCCAGCTGTCCAGCAGCGCCATCACCATCAGCACCGGCGCCATGAACTGCCCCGCCAGCAGGAAGGCGATGTAGAACATCACCAGCCAGTGGCTTTCCAGGCCACGGATCCCCACCAGCCCGTGCACCAGCGCCACGCCGGCCACCAGGAAGGGCACGGCCAGCACCGGCAGCCACCCCATCAGCGCCGGCCACAAGGCCGGCCCCAGCAAGATGACCAGCATCATGCCGGCGGACAGCCAGCCCGGCAGCCGCAGCGCGTGCATCTCGCTGCGGAATCCACCCGGCACGTAGAGCACCGCCTGCCACCAGCGCGCCAGCATCAGGCAGGAGAGGATGCTCAGCGCCTGCACCATGCCCCAGGAGCCCTGCAGCAGCGGCTCGATCGCCTGCTCCAGTTCCGCCGCCCGCGAGGCGTCCATCTGCACCTGGACGTTGCCGAACACCTCCCGCATCATCTCCAGCACACGGCCATACAGTTCGGCCTGCCAGATGCGGATGAAGGCAATGCCGGCGATTCCCAGCACCACGGAGCCCACCAGGGCCAGGCTCCAGGACCGCGTCTCCCGCAGCACCACGGCCAGCAGCCAGGTCGAAACCACGATCAGCAGCGGCGTGCTGTCCCCCGGCCCGTATAACCACGCCAGCGCGGGGGCCAGGGCCCATACGCCCACCTTCAGCCCGTCGCGCCCGCCACGGCGCATCGTGACCAGCGCCACGACCGCGGCGCCGAGCCAGAACAGGAACGGCAGCGCGGTCGTCACGCCGGCAGCGACGGCCGCCTGCGGATAGCCGCGCATCGCGTACTCGGCCAGGGCGCGCATGGCAGTGGCTCAGCGGCGACGGGGCCGGCGCTGCGCGATCAGCGCGAGTGCTGGTCCGAGTACGGCAACAGCGCCATGAAGCGGGCCCGCTTGATGGCGGTGGACAACTGGCGCTGGTAACGGGCACTGGTGCCGGTGATCCGGCTGGGCACGATCTTGCCCGTTTCCGACACGTAGGCCTTCAGCATCTCCAGGTCCTTGTAGTCGATGTGCTTGACGTTCTCCGCGGTGAAACGGCAGTACTTTTTTCTACGGAAATTACGCATTCGTCAGTCTCCCGCAGGCCTCAGGCCTCGGCCTCCGTTTCAGTTTCGGAATCACCGTCATCGGCAGCTTCCTGCTGGCGCGCAGATCCCTCGCGGTCGCGCCGCGGGCGCTCTTCCTTCTCTTCCTCGCTCTTGAGCAGCGGGGACGGCTCGGTCATGGCCTCATCGCGGCGGATCACCATCTTGCGCAGCACCGCATCGTTGAAACGAAAGGCGTTCTCGAGTTCGTCCAGCACCTCGCCGGTACACTCGATGTTCATCAGGATGTAGTGCGCCTTGTGGATCTTGTCGATGGTGTAGGCCAGCTGGCGCCGCCCCAGGTCCTCGAGGCGATGCAGGGCTCCGCCACCATCCTTGATCGTCTTGACGTAGCGCTCAACCATGCCGCCGACCTGTTCTGACTGGTCGGGGTGGATGAGCAGCATGATTTCATAATGCCGCATGGTTACCTCCTTGCGGATGCGCCTCCCGGATCCCGGTGAGGCAAGGGGTAAAGTAAAGGGCGGCGATTGTAGAGAATTCAGGCAGCTTGCTCAAGCTTCCCGTGCATTATTCTCCACCGCCACCGCTGCCAGGCAGAACGCGCCCCTCGCTCACCACGAGCGCCAGCAGGTTGAGGCGGTTGCAGAGCTGCTGCCGCAGCCGGTCGAGGCGCTCCCTGCTGCAGCCCTCTGCCTGCGCCAGCGCCCTGCTGAGATCCCGGGCCTCCGCCAGCAGCAGGCGCTGTACCTGGCCAGGCTGGTCGAGGTGCTCCACCTGCATGGCGGGACAGTCGGGCCGGCACCACGCCTCCACTTCACGCACGAATCCGCACCTGCCATCCACCTCACGCCAAGCGACCGGGCGCCAGTGTCCGCCATCACGCGGGTGCGGGCCGTGCGCCCGGCGCCGGCGCGCGCGTGCGAGATCGCCGACAGGTAGTCGGCGCCCGGCCCTGATTGAGTTCGGGCTCCCGGCCGCCTATCATCCGGACGTCTGCGCCTCGTCGTGCCGTGGGGGAGGGCGCACCCCCGGAAACCGAACCACTGTCCACGCCCCTGGCCCGGTAAGAGCATGAACTGGAATCCGCCGACCGTGATGACCCTCGCCCTGTTCGCCACCACGGCCACGGGCGCCAGCGCCTGTGGCAGCGACGGCCAGGGCACGGTGCGACCCCTGGGGAGCGACCACCTCCTCTACACGATCGAGCGGGCCGCGGAAGCCGACCCGCCCGGCCTGCTGGGACGCAAGTTCCGGCTCATCGTCGACGAGTCGAAGGCGACCGGGCTGGGCATCACGCCAGATGAAGCATTCAGCGTCAGCGAGGTTTCCCGCTACGAAGGAAACGTCACCTACAGCGCCGAGATCGTGGACGAGGAAGCCCTCTACAAGTCCGAGAGCTGGGGCCGCCTGCCACGCCCGCTCCAGTTCCAGGTCTACTGCACGCCGGGCGGTGCACCGGCGAAGAAGGCACAGGACAAGCTGCAGACAGCCGCGGTGCCGCAGCCGAAATCGCCCCCGGCGCGCATGATCACCCTCACGCCCGATGCCCTGCGCCAGGAACTTTCGGAAACCACCATCCCGGCGGAAACCACCGTCATGGCGGACGCCGGCGGCGCGGCGGTCGTCGAGGCCTATCCGCAGGCGATCGTGGAATCGGCGCCGCTGCCACCGGTGGCGCCCCCGCCGCCGCAGCCCGATGGGCAGGCAGGCGACCGCGACCGGCCGCGGCCGGCGCCCCGGCAGGTCGCGAACATCGGCGCACCCGCCGGCGCACTCGGCAGTAACGAGACTGCGCGCCTGGAAGTGCAGCTGAATGCACTGGGCGAGGAGAACGCATCCGAGGGACGCACCCGGCTGCGCTATGAACTGGTCCTGCGCAATCCGCTGTCCCGGGGCGTCCAGTGCGATATCGAGGTGGAGAGTTCCTACCCGCGCAGCTTTGCCTCCGACGACACGGTCCGTATCGACCTCAAGACCCACGAGGCGGTGCAGATCCGCTCGCAGGGGTTCCGTACCGGTGTGACTGGCGAAATCGAATACCTGCCCAACGTGCTGGGCGGCACCCGCTGGATGAAACAGAACCGCTACGATCCGGAGAAAGGCGGACTGCGTCTTCGCAACTGCGTCGCCCTGCAGGGATGAGCAAAGCGCCGGCGCCGATCGCGCAGGTGAATGTCTCCTACCAGCGCGAAGAGGACCGGCTGCTGCTGAAGATCCGCTCCACGGACAACGCGGAATACCGGCTCTGGCTGACCCGCCGGTACACCCAGTTGCTGCTCGGCGCCATCGAGAAACTGCTGGCAGGTGAGCCGGAACCCGGTCAGACCGCCGAGAAGTCGCGCGCCACGCGAGCGTTCGAGCACGAGCGCATCACCGCGAGCGCGGACCTGAACACCCCGTACGAGGAAAACGCGGAATCCTTCCCCCTCGGCGCCGAGGGCGTGCTCGGCTACCGCATCTCGATCCGGCCCGGAACGCCGGCGAGCCTGCAGTTGCAACCACGCTCGGGCGCCGGGGTCAGTCTCCCCGGACTGCCCCAGCTGCTGCACAACCTGTATCACCTGCTGCGCCAGGCGGCGGAGAGCGCCGACTGGAAACTCGCAGCCGGAATCAGGCCCGGGCCGGAGCCGGCCGGGCGGAAACTGCTGAACTGAACCCGGGCGGCCGCTACGCTGTGGCAAGCATCGCGCGCACGATGAAGTAGTGATCCTCGAACAGGCGTGCCGGCGCCAGCTGCTCCAGCGGCAACCAGAATGCCCGGCTCGCGTCATCCGCGGCGCGCACGTCCGGCAGTGCCTCGCGCGACAGGGAAAAGTGATGCACGTGGGTGATGGTGCGGCCGCGCGCGGAACGGTTCGGCTCGTCGAAGACCCGCACCCGGCCCAACCCCGCGAGCAGTTCCCCGCGGGGCACCCGGTCCAGCAGGCAGGTCTCCTCGCCGAGTTCACGTATGCAGGCATCGCGAATGAGCTCGCCCGGATCGATAAACCCGCCGGGCAAGGCCCACAGTCCGCGCCCGGGATGCCGCCCGCGCTCGATCAGCAGCAGGTGCTCCTGGCAGGTGACCAGCGCATCCACCGTGACGAAGACCGGCGGATACGGCGCCACCGACCAGTCGGCGCGCCAGCGGTCCACGTAGCGCTGCTCTTCCCGCAGCACTGCGGCCGCATCCGACCGCGCGAACGCGTCGAGAAAGTCCCGCACGCCCGCCGGTAACAGGGACGCCACCGGCCGCTCGCCGCGGTAGCCCGCGACGGGCACCGGCCCGGACATCGGTTCGCCCCGCAACAGGGCCTCGCGGATCGGCGTGGCGTCGATCCCGTCGAAGTGGTCCACGGGCACGCTCTCCCACTCCGGGAACAGCTGCAGGTAGTAGGAGGACTGGTCCTTGTCGTGCCCGATCAGCCCGACCCGGCCGGACGCGTTCAACGCCGCCAGGCCGGCCGTGGCGGCGCGGCGCACGCCGGCCAACCAGGCGGCATCGTCATAGAGCGTGTCTTCCAGGGGCTGCAGCGAGACGCGCGGACGCTCCGCGTCGGACAGGGACGCCAGCACCATCTCCCCCCGCTCGGCCGCCGACCAGGGATTGCGCGTGCTGCGGGGCAGACCGGCGGAGCCGAGCAGAATCACCAGCACGCGGCCCTGCGCGAGCGCACTGCGCACCACCTGCAGATGGCCGTCGTGAAAAGGCTGAAAGCGCCCGATGTAGATCAGGGCATCGAAACGCGGCGGTTCAGCCACTCTGGTCGGGACGGACCCCACCCAGCGGGAACTGCATGATCTTGTCGCCGCGCGGCTCGGTGATCTTGGCCACGCCCTCGCGTTCCACCTCGTCGATGCGGATCACGGACTGCATCGGGATGAAACTGCGCGCCACGCCCTCGAATTCCGCCTTGAGACGTTCCTCCGCAGGGTCGACGATGGTCTTGGCCTTCTCGCCAAAAACGATCTCCTCGACCTCCACGAATCCGTAGAGCTCGCTCTGGTAAATCTGGCGGGCGTAGATCTCATACACCTGCCCCTGGTTCAAAAAGGTGACTCGGTAGACTTCTTTGGACATTACTTGATCAATCCTGCCGGTCGAGGGCGCGCAATATTAGCACGCCGATCCAGTCTGAAAACAGGGAAATTGGTCGTGATTCGACCACCCTGTTGACCCTATAATGCGCGCTTCCCGAAGGGGATGCGAGTCGTCTTTTTATAACTTTATGAATTTCTATGCCTGACCGTTATTTCATCCAGACCCATGGCTGCCAGATGAACGAGCACGACTCCGCGCGCATGGCGGACCTGCTCGAGGACCGGCTCGGCATGGCCCCCGCCGGAGTCCCGGAAGAGGCCGCCCTTCTCATACTAAACACTTGTTCCATAAGGGAAAAGGCCCAGGAGAAGGTATTCCACCAGCTGGGCCGCTGGAAGCTGCTCAAGCGCAGCCGGCCCGACCTCCGGATCGCGGTCGGGGGTTGCGTGGCCAGCCAGGAGGGCGCGGAGATCCTGCGCCGGGCACCCTACGTGGATCTCGTCTTCGGCCCCCAGACACTGCACCGCCTGCCCGAACTGCTGGCGGCGCGTGAGGCCACCGACAAGGCGGCTGTGGACATCAGCTTCCCGGAGATCGAGAAGTTCGACCGCCTGCCCGAACCCCGCGTGGAGGGCCCGCGCGCCTTCCTGTCGGTCATGGAGGGATGCAGCAAGTACTGCACCTTCTGCGTGGTGCCCTACACCCGCGGCGAGGAGGTCAGCCGGCCGCTGGACGACGTGCTGGCGGAAGCGGTGGCGCTGGCCGGTCAGGGCGTGCGCGAGATCACGCTGCTCGGACAGAACGTGAATGCCTGGCGCGGCGCGCGCCATGGCGGCGGCCAGGCAGGGTTCGCGGAACTGCTCTACCTGCTGTCTGAACTGCCGGGCATCGACCGCATCCGTTACACCACCTCGCACCCGGTCGAGTTCGGTGACGACCTGGTCGCCGCGCACGCGGACCTGCCCAAGCTCGCGGCCCATGTGCACCTGCCGGTCCAGAGCGGCTCCGACCGCATACTCGCGCTGATGAAGCGCGGTCATACCGTGCTGGAGTACAAGCAGAAGATCCGCCGCCTGCAAGAGGCCCGGCCCGGCATCAGCATCTCGTCCGATTTCATCGTCGGCTTCCCGGGCGAGACCGAGACGGATTTCGGCGCCACCATGAAGCTGATCGACGAGGTCGGCTTCGACCACTCCTTCAGCTTCGTCTACAGCGCGCGCCCCGGCACCCCCGCCGCGCAGTTCCCGGACGCGACCCCGCGCAGCGTCCACGAGGAACGCCTGGCGCGCCTGCAGCACCGGTTGCGCCAGCACGCGGACGGCATCAGCCGGCGCATGGTCGGCAGCAGCCAGCGGATCCTGGTCGAAGGCCCCGCCCGCCGGGACCCGGGGCAATTGCAGGGGCGCACCGAAAACAACCGCGTCGTCAACTTTTCGTCGCCGGATGACCGGATCATTGGTGCTTTCGTTGACGTGGAGATTGTCGAAGCCTTACCCAACTCGCTGCGGGGCCGGATTCTGGCGGACAACGCCCGTGAAACGGCGCCGGCAGTGCGTTGTTCCACCCCCCTGCAGGCGCTATCCTGAAATCAACGTGAGCGGTTCAACGGACACCTTGAGCGCAACCGAGTCGACGCACCTCCTCACCCTGGAACCGAACGAGCCTCGTCGGCTCGCCAGTCTGTGCGGCCCCCTCGATCAGCACCTGCGCCAGATCGAGCGGCGCCTGGAAATCGAGATCCACAACCGGGGCAACCGCTTCCAGCTGCTTGGCAACGAGGCCGCCACCGGCATTGCCGGGCGCACCCTCGATGAGCTCTACGCGCTGACCTCCGACGGGGCCGAACTGACCCCGGAACAGGTCCACCTCGCACTGCAGGCGGCCGGCGCCAGCCGGCTGCCCGATGCCGGTGCCCTGCAGGACGCCGCGCCGGCCAGCGTGCTGCAACTGCCCCGCTGCATGGTCAAGCCACGCAGCCGGAACCAGCAGCGCTATGTCGAGCGCATCCAGTCGCACGACATCAATTTCGGCATCGGGCCGGCCGGCACCGGCAAGACCTGGCTGGCGGTGGCCTGCGCGGTCGCGGCCCTGCAGCAGGAACGGGTGCACCGCATCGTGCTGGTACGGCCCGCGGTGGAGGCCGGCGAGAAGCTCGGCTTCCTGCCCGGAGACCTGAGCCAGAAGGTCAATCCCTACCTGCGTCCCCTGTATGACGCGCTCTACACCATGATGGGTTTCGAACAGGTCACCCGACTGATCGACCGCAGCATCATCGAGGTCGCACCACTGGCCTACATGCGCGGTCGCACGCTGGACAATGCCTTCATCATCCTCGACGAGGGACAGAACTCGACCCGCGAACAGATGAAGATGTTCCTGACCCGCATCGGCTTCGGCTCCATTGCCGTGGTCACCGGCGACGTCACGCAGATCGACCTGCCCGGGAGCGCCCATTCCGGACTGATCCACGCGCGCGACGTGCTGCGCGGCACCGACGGTATCAGCTTCACGCACTTCAACTCCGGCGACGTGGTGCGCCACCCGCTGGTGCAGAAGATCATCGACGCCTACGAAGCCGACGGCCAGGAAAACCGGCCAGCGCGGAACCCCGCAGCAGAATGAGCCGCTTCGAGGTCGAGCTGGAGCTCGCGGAAACCGCTGCCCGTTCTCCGGCGCAGGGGGACTTCCTGCGCTGGGTTTCCGCGACGCTGGAGCAGCAGCGTCCCGGCGAGCCGCTGCGCGTGCATATCCGCATCGCCGGCGAGGTGGAAGTCGCCGGACTCAACCATCGATACCGTGGCAGGAACTCCCCCACCAACGTGCTTTCCTTCCCGGTCGCCGAACCGGTGGAGGACGGCGTGCTGCTGCTGGGCGACCTGGTGCTGTGCGCCGCCGTGATCGAGCGCGAGGCCGACGAACAGCGAAAGCCGGTGCTGCACCACTGGGCGCACATGGCCGTGCACGGTACCCTGCACCTGCTGGGCTTCGACCATCAGGAAGAGGACGAAGCCGAGTACATGGAATCCTGTGAGCGGGCGATCCTCGCGGGTTTCGGCATCCCGGACCCATACGCGGCCGACAACAATGACTCACCGGAGGCAGCGGCCTGATGTCCCGCGACAACCCCATGGACGAAGAATCCCAACGCACCTGGCTTGGCCGCTTCACGCAGTTTTTCTCCAGCGAACCGGAATCGGTGCAGGACCTGCTCGAAATCCTCCGTGACGCGGAGCAGCGCGGACTGCTCTCCTTCGAGGCGCTCGGCATCATCGAGGGCGCCCTGCAGGTCTTCGACATGCAGGTGCGCGAGATCATGGTGCCGCGCTCACGCATGATCGTGGTGCGCGCCGACCAGTCGCCGGAAGAGTTCATGGAGGTGATCGTCGAGAGCGGCCACTCGCGCTTCCCGGTGCTGGGCGACAACCCGGACGAGGTCGAGGGCATCCTGCTCGCCAAGGACATGCTCGCCTTCACCAGCAGCGGCGCGCTGGAACGCTTCGACATGCGCGACGTGCTGCGGCCGGCCACCTTCGTACCGGAGAGCAAGCGGCTGAACGTGCTGCTGCGCGAATTCCGTTCCACCCGCAATCACATCGCCATCGTCATCGACGAGTACGGCGGCGTCGCCGGGCTGGTGACGATCGAGGATGTGCTGGAGCAGATCGTCGGCGAGATCGCCGACGAGTACGACGTCGAGGACGAGGAGTCGTTCATCAGCCGTTTCGACCAGGGCCAGTTCAACGTCAAGGCGCTGACGCCGCTGGACGAGTTCAACAAGTACTTCCAGTGCGACCTGCGGGCCGACGAGTTCGAGACCATCGGCGGCGTGGTCATGAGCCGGTTCGGCCACCTGCCCAAGCGCAACGAAACCATCGAGATCGAGGGTTTCCGTTTCCGTGTCCTGAACGCCGACAGTCGGCGCATCCGCCTGCTGCGCGTCACCCCCAGACACTGAAACCGGTGACAGCGGTGCGGGCGCAGGGAGTGCGCACGGGTGTACTGGACCTGCGGTCGCGGACCGGCGGCGCACTCTGCCTGCTGGCGGGCGCCGCCACCCCGCTCGCGTTCGCGCCCTTCGACCTGTGGCTGTTCAGCATCATCGGGCCGGCACTGCTGCTGGCCGGTCTGGGCGATGCCAAGCCGCGCCGCGCCGCCCTGCGCGGCTGGCTCTTCGGCGTCGGTTTCTACGGCACCGGTGTCAGCTGGGTCTATGTCAGTATCCACGAGTTCGGTTACGCGCCGGCCTGGCTCGCGGCCTCGCTGACTCTGCTCTTCGTGCTCTTCCTCGCGCTCATGCCCGCCCTGCTGGCGTGGGGCTGGCGGCGCTGGTTCGAGCATTCCGCGCCCGCCCTGCTGTTCGGCTTCCCCGGCGCCTGGATTCTCATCGAGTGGCTGCGCTACTGGCTGCTCAGCGGCTTTCCCTGGAATTACCTCGGCTATGCCCATGTCGATACGCCCCTGGCCGGCTGGGCGCCGATCGGCGGCGTCTACGCGCTGAGCTGGATCTGCGCCATGAGCGCGGGCGCACTGGTCATCTGCCTGCAGCGCCGTTTCCTGCCCCCCGCGCGGCTGGCCGCGGTGCTGCTCCTCCTGATCGGCTGGGGCGGCGGCTGGATGCTGTCCGGCAAGGAGTGGACGCGCCCGCGGGATGTGCCGCCGTTATCGGTGGCCCTGGTCCAGGGCAACATCTCCCAGGACCTGAAGTGGCAACCAGCCCAGCTGGCGCCGACCCTGCAGGTCTACGAGGCAGAGACCCGCGCCCAGCTCGGCCGCGAACTGGTGGTCTGGCCGGAAGCGGCCGTTCCCGCCTTCCTGCACCGGGTCCAGCCCTGGCTGGACCAGCTCGATGAACTCGCCCGCGGGTCCGGCACGGGGATCATCACCGGCATCCCCTACTGGGGCATCAACCCGGCCCGGCCTGACGACCCGGTGCTGCACAACAGCATCACGGCGATCGGCGCCGCGTCCGGTCTCTACCACAAGCGCAAGCTGGTGCCGTTCGGCGAGTACGTACCGTTCGATGCGCTCCTGCGCGGGGTGATCCGCTTTCTCGACCTGCCGATGTCGAACTTCAGCGCCGGTGGTGAACGCCAGCAGGGCCTGTTCCTGCAGCGCGCATCGGGCGAGATCCGCATCGCGCCGTATATCTGTTACGAGATCGTCTACCCGGACTTCGTGGCGCGTACCTACGCCGGCGCGGACGTGCTGGTCACCATCAGCAACGACGCCTGGTTCGGCGCCTCCAGCGGACCGGCGCAGCACCTGCAGATCGCGCGGATGCGGGCGCTGGAGCTCGGCCGCGAGATCATCCGCGCCACCAACGACGGCTACACCGCGCTGATCGATCACCGCGGCGCGGTCACCGCAGTCGCGCCCCGGTTCCAGACCACCACCCTGACCGGCAGGGTCCGGGCCTATACCGGCAGCACGCCGTTCTCGCGCTGGGGGTCGGGGGGCGCACTGGTGCTCGGCCTGCTGCTGGCGCTGCTGACCCGCCGCGTGGCCGCGTCCGGCGGCAGGAGCGGTCAGCCGGGCAGCGGCAACTCCGGGTAACGCGCCCGCAGCCAGTACCAGGCGAGCCCCAGTTGCTCGTGCAGGATGCTCGAGCTGACCATCAACGCCTCGGCATCGGGAATCCACAGGCTCAGGCCATCGGTGCGGGGCGGCGTCCAGAAGCCGGTCGGCGCGGCCAGCACTTTCAGCCCGCGCTGCTCGAACAGGGCCGCGGCGCGTGGCATGTGCGAAGCGTGGGTCACCAGCGCGATCCGGGTGACGCCTTCCTGTTGCAGCAGCTGGCTGCTGAACGAGGCGTTCTCGAAGGTGGTCCGGCTGTGCGGCTCCAGCCAGCGCGTGGTCACCCCCAGCGACTGGCTGAGCGCATCGCGCATGAGTTCCGCCTCGGAGCGGGACTCGCTCTCGACCCGGCCACCGGAGACCAGCAGCGGCACCCGCGTGCGCTGGTGCAGGTAGGCGGCGTAACGCAGCCGCTGGAACGTCATGCTGCCGGGCTGATCGAGTCCGCCGAACTCGCGCGCGCCACGCAGGCGCCCGCCCCCGAGCACGACGATGGCCTCGGCCCCGAAGGCGTTCACCTCCTGCGGCTGGATGGCGCCATGGTGTGCGTGCAGGCGCTGCAGCGCCAGGGTCGCGCCCGGCATCGACAACACCAGCAGGGAACCAAAGCCGGCCACCAGCAGGATACCGGCGAGCACCGGGTGTCGCGCGCGCAGACGCCAGGCCAGCAATAGCGCCAGCAGGTTGACCGCCGGCGGCAGCGCCAGCGTTTTCAGCGTGTATCGCCACATGGTCCGCTCCGCTCCTCTTGTGAATTGCCGGCCCGGGAAGCACCGATCGCGCCGGGTTCTCTGGTATTCTTGGGCGCCACGCAACCAGCGTCCCCGAGAAGAGCCCTGACCGCCAGTCCATGGATCCGCATTACCATCCCCAGACCGTAGAGTCCGAGGCGCAAGAATACTGGGAAGACAACCGCTCTTTCCACGTGACGGAAGACCCGGAGCGCGAAAAGTTCTACTGCCTGTCCATGTTCCCGTACCCCAGCGGGCGGTTGCACATGGGCCACGTGCGCAATTACACCATCGGCGACGTGATCAGCCGTTACCAGCGCATGTGCGGTCGTAACGTGCTGCAACCGATGGGCTGGGACGCATTCGGGCTGCCGGCCGAGAACGCCGCCATGAAGAACAAGGTGGCGCCGGCACGCTGGACCCGCGAGAACATCGACTACATGCGCGGCCAGCTGCGGCAGCTGGGCTTCGCCTACGACTGGCGGCGCGAGATCGCCACCTGCGACCCGGACTACTACCGCTGGGAGCAGTGGTTCTTCACCCGCCTGCTCGAGAAAGACCTGGTCTATCGGCGCGAATCCACGGTCAACTGGGATCCGGTCGACCAGACCGTGCTGGCCAACGAGCAGGTCATCGACGGGCGCGGCTGGCGCTCCGGCGCGCTGGTCGAGAAGCGGCGTATCCCGCAGTGGTTCGTGCGCATCACCGCCTACGCCGAGGAACTGCTGCAGGGCCTCGACGACCTGCCGGGCTGGCCGGCGCAGGTGAAGACAATGCAGCGCAACTGGATCGGCCGGTCGCGCGGCGTGCTGATCCGCTTCCCCCGCACCGACGCCGGCGAGGCGCTGGAGATCTTCACCACCCGCCCGGACACGCTAATGGGCGTCACCTACATGGCGCTGGCGGCGCAGCACCCGCTGGTCGAGGCGCTGGCGGATGGCAACAGCGAACTGGCCGCCTTCGTCGACGAGTGCAACCGCGGCAGCACCGCGGAAGCCGACATGGCCGTGATGGAGAAGAAAGGGCTGCCACTGGGCATCCGTGTCCGCCACCCGGTGACGGACGAGGAAATCCCGGTCTGGGTCGCCAACTTCGTGCTGATGGAATATGGCACCGGCGCCGTCATGTCGGTGCCCGCCCACGACCAGCGCGACTGGGAGTTCGCCCGCGCCCACGGTCTGCCGGTACGGCAGGTGATCGCGCCGGCCGCCGGCGACCGGGCGGTGGACCTGGAGACGGAGGCCTTCACCGAGGCCGGCGTACTGGTGAATTCCGGTCCCTTCGACGGTCTCGCGTCGGACGAGGCATTCGACGCCATCGCCACCCATCTCGCCGCGAAAAACCTCGGCGAGGTGCAGGTCAATTTCCGGCTGCGGGACTGGGGCGTCTCGCGCCAGCGCTACTGGGGTGCGCCGATCCCGGTCCTGCATGACGGGTCCGGCAGCCCGCGGGCGGTTCCCGCCGGCGACCTGCCGGTCACCCTGCCGGAGGATGTGCACTACGAGGGTGGCGCCAACCCCCTGCACGGCATGCCGGCTTTTCTCGATGGCGGCACGGACGAGCAGGGCAGGCCCCTGCGCCGGGAGACCGACACCTTCGACACCTTCATGGAGTCATCCTGGTACTACGCCCGCTTCGCCTGCCCCGATGCCGACCGCATGCTGGACGGGCGCGCCAACTACTGGCTGCCGGTGGACCAGTACATCGGCGGCATCGAGCATGCCATCCTGCACCTGCTGTACGCGCGCTTCTTCCACCGCCTGATGCGCGACGAGGGCCTGGTCGAGACCGACGAGCCCTTCACCAACCTGCTTACCCAGGGGATGGTGCTCAAGGACGGCGCGAAGATGTCGAAGTCCAAGGGCAACACCGTCGATCCGCAGGAACTCATCGAGCAGTACGGCGCTGACACCGTGCGCCTGTTCATGATGTTCGCCGCACCACCGGAGCAGACGCTGGAGTGGTCCGACTCCGGCGTGGAGGGCGCGCACCGCTTCCTGCGCCGGCTGTGGAAACTGGTCGCAACCAGTGAAACCGGCCAACCCGGGGAGACCGACTGGGCGGGCCTGGCGCTCTCCGCCGCCGCCACCGCGCTGCGGCGCAAGACCCACCAGACCATCGACAAGGTCAGCGACGACGTCAGCCGGCGCTACACCTTCAACACGGCGATCGCCGCGGTGATGGAGCTCTGCAACGAGGTCAGCCGCTTCGAGCCGGCCGACGCGGGCGACACCGCGGTGCTGCGCGAGGCGCTGGAATCCGTGGTGCTGCTGCTTTCACCCATCACCCCCCACATCTGCCACCGGCTCTGGTTCGAACTGGGCCACGCGCGGGCGGTGATTGACCAGGACTGGCCACGGGCGGACAGCGCAGCCATGCGGGAGACGGAGATCCGGCTGGCGGTGCAGGTCAACGGCAAGGTGCGCGCACAGCTGGAGGTCGCGGCCGACGCACCGGAGGAGGATATCCGGGCGGCAGCGCTGGCGGACGAGAACGTGCAGCGTTTCGTCGCGGGACGCACGCCGAAAAAGATCATCCTGGTGCCGCGGAAACTCGTCAACATCGTGGTAGCATAATTCGCGGCCCACCGAGACGGATCTTGCCATGCAGCCTCCCAGCCACAACCGCCCGAACCGCGCCCTGCTCGTCGCCGCCGCCACCGCCTGCCTGCTGCTGGGCGCCTGCGGCTTCCATCTGCGCGGCAGCCACGAACTGGCGCCGGAACTGGGGCGGCTCAACGTAGCGGCGCCGATCGACATCCAGCGCCAGCTGCGCCGTTCGCTGGCGAACATGGGCGTGCAGGTGCCGGGCATGGGCGAAACCATCCCGGAGGCATTCTCGCTGCGGGTGGAGAATACCGAGGTCGACACCCGCACCATCTCCTTCGACGAGAACGTCGACGCAGCCGAGATCGAGTTCCGCCGCGAGATCGTCTTCGAGCTGCTGTCCCCGGAAGGGGTGCTGGTGCTGGGCCCGGTACGCATCGACGTGGAACGGGTCTACGTGCATGACCGCGACCGCCTGCTCGGCGAAACCGGTGAGAAAACCATTCTCGACCGCGAGATGGACGACGAGGCATCACAGCGCATCATCCGCCACCTGCGCCGGCTCAGCAGCGAGCAGATCCGCAGCCGCATCGAGGCCTCGCAGAAAGCCAGCTCCTGAGGCCTGCCCATGGAGATCCGCCCGGACAAGCTCGCGGGCGCACTGCGCCAGCAACTGCCCGACCTGATCTGGATCAGCGGCGACGAACCCCTGCTGGTGGATGACTGTGTCCGCACGGTGCGCGAAGCGGCCGCGAAGGTAACGGGCGGCGCCCGCGAACGGTATTCCCTGGAACCCGGCTTCGACTGGCCGGTGTTCGCGCAGGCCTGCGCGGAGAGCTCCCTGTTCTCTCCGCGCACGCTGATCGAGCTGCACATGCCGGACCCGAAACCGGGCAAGAGCGGCGGCGAGGCCCTGCGCCGGGTGGCTGCCCTGCCCGCCGGCGGCAACCCGCTGCTGATCGTGACCGGCAAGCTGGCGCGGGAGACGCGCAACAGCGCCTGGGCCAAAGCCCTGCTGCAGCGTGGCCCGCTGGTGCCGGTCTGGCCCCTGCGCCCCGGCGACCTGCCGGGCTGGATTGCGCGCGAACTGAAGGCGAACGGCCTGCAGGCGGACCGCGAGGCGGTGCAGATCCTGATCGACTGCACCGAGGGCAACCTGCTGGCCACGCGGCAGGAGATCCAGAAACTGGCCCTGTACGGCGGTAGCGGGAACCTCGCTGCCGGCAGGCTGCGCGAACTGCTCGCCGACCAGTCCCGCTACAGCGTGTTCGAACTGGTCGACAACGCGCTGGCCGGACAGCCCGGGCGCGCCCTGCACTGCCTGCACACGCTGCGGGAAACCGGCACCGAGGCGATCCAGGTCCTGTGGGCGCTGGCGCGCGAGGCGCGCGGTCTGCGGCGCATCCGCTTCCGCACGGCGCAGGGCACCAGCCTGGCGTCTGCATTGCAGGAGGAGAAGGTCTGGCAGAGTCGCCAGCGGCTCGTGTCCGATGCGGCGAAGCGGCTCCCGGAGAGCCAGCTGGACTGCATCCTGCTGCGTGCCGCGCAGGCGGACCGCGCCATCAAGGGCGGGGACGTCACGCCGCCGTGGCAGTTGCTGGAGGACATCACGCTGGCGCTCGCCGGCAGGGCCTTCCCGGCCGATGCGGCACCGCGCTGATCAGACCTCGAATTTCTTCCGCATCAGGGCCGTGCAGTCAGCCGGCGGCACCGGCTTGCTGAAGTAATACCCCTGCAGCACGTCCGCGCCCTGCTCGCGCAGGAAGCGGACATGGTCCAGTGTCTCCACACCCTCCGCGATGGTCTTCAGGTTGAGGCTGTGGGCCATGGCGATGATGGCGCGCACGATGCCGGCGTCCTCGGCGTTGGTGGTGACGTCACGCACGAAGGCCTGGTCGATCTTCAGGTAGTCGAGCGGGAACTTCTTCAGGTAGCTCAGCGACGAGTAGCCCGTGCCGAAGTCGTCCACCGACAGCGCGAAGCCCATGTTCTTCAGCTCACCCAGGGTGGCGATGGTCTCCATCGCATTGGACATGATCGTCCCCTCGGTGATTTCCAGCTCGATGTGTATCGACTCCAGCCCCACGCTCTTCACCACCTCGTGCACGCAGGCCGCGAAGCGCTGCTGGCGGAACTGCTCCCCGGCCAGGTTCACCGCCACCCGCAGGTCGCGAAACCCCTGCTTCTCCCAGTGCTTGGCCTGCTCGCAGGCCCGGTTCAGCACCCAGTCACCCAGTGGCAGGATCAGGCCGGTCTCCTCGGCCAGCGGGATGAACTCGCCGGGGCTGACCAGTCCGACCTCGGGACTGTTCCAGCGTACCAGCGCCTCCACCCCGGACACTTCGCCGGTGTGGGCATCGACCTGCGGCTGGTAATAAAGCGTCAGTTCATCGCGCTCCAGCGCCTTGCGCAGCCGGCCCTCCAGCGAGAGACGCTCCAGCGAGCGCTCGTTCATGGAGCCGGCGTAGAACTGGAAATTGTTCCGCCCCTCGCGCTTGGCGTGGTACATCGCCGCGTCGGCATTCATCAGCAGCGTGTCGGGTGTCTCGCCGTCCGAGGGCGCCAGCGCGATGCCGATACTCGGTGTCACCACCACTTCCTGGTCATTCAGCGCCACCGGAATGGATACCGCCTCGTGCACCGCGCGCGCCAGTTCGACGGCCCGGTCGCCCTGCTCGTCGACCTGGTCCAGCAGCAGCACGAACTCGTCACCACCAAAGCGGGCCAGGCTGCACCAGTTCTCCTGGCCATCATCGTCGTCGTCGACGCCGCTGTAGGCCGTCTGCTCCAGCATCAGCTGGCGCAGGCGTTTTGCCATCGACTTCAGGAGCAGGTCACCGATACCGTGGCCGAGCGTGTCGTTGATGCGCTGAAACACGTCCAGGTCGACCAGGAACACGGCCAGCCGGTCGCCGGTCTTGGCACATTCCGCAAGCGCCTTCTCCAGGCGCAGCGAGAAGAGCTGGCGGTTGGCCAGGCCGGTGAGGCTGTCGTAGAAGGCCAGGAAGCGCATCCGCTTCTCCGCCTCCTTGCGGTCAGTGATGTCGCGGATGACGGTAAGCACTTCCTTGTCGGCGCTGATCACCAGCCGCACTTCGTAGTTGCGCGTGTCCTCCACCCCGGGCGGGTAGTCGAGTTCCACCGTCTGGGTGGAGTTGGTCGAGATGGCACGCTTGACCAGGTCCAGCATCGCGCGCTGCATCTCGCTGCCCATGACGTCGCCGAGGGTACGGCCCGGCATCGCCTGCAACGGCAGGTCGACACGGGCGTCGTGACCGAGATGCACGTCCAGCACGTCGCCCCAGAGGCTCATGCGGATCATCGAGTCAGGCATCGCGCGCAGCAACGCGCGCGTGCGCGCCTCGCTGATCTGGGTCTGCCGGAATGCGTCCGCGGCGCGCAGCATGTAGCGCACACGGTGCCCCAGCACCGGCCAGTTGATGGGTTTGCTGGTGAAATCCGTCGCGCCCGCCTCGTACGCGGCGTTGACCGAGTGCACGTCGTCGCGGCCGGTGACCATGAGGATGGGGACGTGCGCACCCTCGGAAAGCGACCGGATCTTCCGGCAGGCGGTGAAGCCGTCCATCTCCGGCATCTCGACATCGAGCAGGATGATGTCCGGCGGCATGCGATCGAAACTGGCCAGCGCCTCGACGCCGTTGCCCGCCTCGGCGATGGCGAAGCCGGCCTTTTCCAGTGTCCTGCGCATGAGCATGCGACTGGTGGTGTCGTCGTCGACCACCAGCACCAGTTGCTGCTCGCTGTGTTCGGACATGCACTACCTCGCTGATACGTCTGGTCAGGATAGTCCGGAAGGGAGGGTCGTGCTTACTCGCCCACCGCCTCGCCGTGGGAACTGGCCGTGGCGTCGGCGAGCCAGTTCTGCAGCACGCCGGCCATCATGTGCTTGCGGAAAGGCTTGGAGATGAAGTCATCCATGCCCGCCTTCATGCAGCGGGTGCGGTCACTGTCCAGTGCATTGGCCGTCAGGGCGATGATCGGTGTCCGTGGCGCCGACGTGGCGCGCTCGTAGTCGCGCATGCGCTCGGTGGCTTCGTAGCCATCCATCCTGGGCATCTGGCAGTCCATCAGGACCAGGTCATAGGAACCGTCACGGAACATCTCGATGCCCTCGCGTCCATCGCCGGCGTGGAACACCTGGCAGCCGAATCCGGCCAGGATCGCCGTGGCCACCTCCTTGTTGATGGGGTTGTCCTCAACCACCAGCACGCGCACGCCGCGGAAATCGGGGTTGTCCGCCGCTTCCTGGTGCTCCCGCTCCGAACCCGGCGCCCCCTTCTCCGCCACCAGCGGGAAGGGCACTTCCAGCCAGAAAGTGGTTCCCTCCCCTTCCTTGCTGTCCACCCCGATGGTGCCGCCCATGAGCTGCACCAGGCGGCTGACAATGGAAAGGCCCAGCCCGGTGCCGCCGTACCGGCGCGTCATGGAACTGTCTGCCTGCGAGAACGCGTCGAAGATCGAGGCGAGTTTTTCGTCGGAGATGCCGATGCCGGTGTCCTGGACCTCGAAGCGCAGGCGATACAGATTTTCCTGCCACGAGGCCAGCGCCGCGCTGACCCAGATGCCGCCCTCGGCGGTGAATTTCATCGAGTTGCCGATCAGGTTGATCAGGATCTGGCGCAGGCGAACCGGATCCCCCAGCAGGGCGCCCGGAATCTGGCTGTCGACGGAGCGTTGCAGCTTCAGGCCCTTGGTGGCGCACTGCTGCTCGAACATGCCGCAGACCGATTGCACCAGTTCAGCCGGGTTGAAGGCGATGTTCTCCAGTTCCAGCTTGCCGGCCTCGATCTTGGAGAAATCCAGGATGTCATTGATGATGGCCAGCAGGGACTCGGCCGATTCCCGCGCCAGTTCCACGTAATGTTCCTGCAGTTCCTCCAGCTGCGTGCCCAGCAGCAGTTCGGTCATGCCCAGCACGCCGTTCATCGGGGTGCGGATCTCGTGGCTCATGGTGGCGAGAAACTCGCTCTTGGCCTTGCTGGCTTCCTCGGCGGCCTCCTTGGCCCGGATCATTTCCTGCACCGCGCGCCGCAATTCCTCGTTACGCTGGCGCAGTTCCTCGGTGCGCTCCTCCACCAGCTGTTCGAGCCGGTCCGAAGCGGTGATGATCTCGAGGTCACGCTGGCGGATCTCGGACAGCATCTCGTTAAATCCGTCGACCAGCTGCCCGATCTCGTCATCGCTGTGGGCCTCGACCTGCACTTCGTAATTCTTCGTGCTGCCCACCGAACGCATGGTTTCCGCCAGTTGCAGGATGGGGTCGGAGATCTTTCGCTGCAGCCGGTCGGCCAGGAACCAGGCCAGGCCGAAGCAGGCCACCGCCAGGAGCAGGCCGATCAGGGACCACTCCATGAGCTTGGCAATATACGGCCCAAGATCCGCCTGCAACTCGACCTGGCCGAGGAAGTCGCCCTCCATGGTGACCGGCGCGCTCAGGTAGATGCGCTCCCAGGCATCCTGGCGGACCTGGATCTCGCCGCTGTCGACGATGGGCAGCCGGGGCGGCAGGCGGCGCGCACCCTTGGCCGGGGCCAGGTAGTCAGCGAATTTCTGACCGCTGGTATCCAGCAGGTAGGCGGCCTCCACGTAATGGGCCGCTTCCAGCGTACGCAGCTGCGACTGTGCCGCGTCCCGGTCCCCGAACAGGATCGCCGCACGCGAGTTGATGGCGACCGAGCGCGCCTGCGCGGTCAGGCTTTCGATGAGCGTCTCGCGCAGCAGCAGGGCCTCGCTGCTGACGTAGGCGACGGTGCTGGCGGTCAGCGCCACGCCGACCACGACCAGGCACAGGCGCGTCAGCCGGCGGCCGATCGAGGATTGCCGCTTGATCATGGGTGGGTGCCCCGCACTTCCAGCGCCAGTTGCAGCAGGAACGCGCTGATGCTCAGTTGCGCGTCACGCGACGCCGTGATGTTGACCACGAACTTGATGTGCTCCCCGACGTTGCGAAACTCGATCATGCCGCCCTGGCTGGCGAAATCATCGATGTCGCTCACCGTCAGGACCGGTTTCCCGTCCAGCATGCCGAGCACCTGCCGGAACGCGTCATCACCCGCCTCGCGGCTGATGAAGAGAATCTCGCAATCGCCACCGGCGAACCCTTCCGCAACAACCAGCGCAACCTCGATGGTGCGGTTCTGGGCGCTGCGGCCCTGGATCTTCTGGAAAGGCGCGCTGAGGCTCTGTTCGCCGAGCACACACAGGCGCAGTGGCGCGTCATTACGCTCCCCCGGCCATTCCACGAACTTGGCGAAGTTGTACAGGTATGCCGCCTTCAGCGCCTGCTCCTCCGCCACCCGCGTCGCGCCCGCGGACGCGCCCCCGAGCGCAAGGAACAGCACGAACAGCTTCTGCCATGGCGCTTTCATGATACGTGGCGTCATCCGGCCCGTTTTTGACCAAACAGTTGTACTGGCACAGCAATTTCGGAACGCAATTGCCCATGTTTGAGTATAAGAGCGCGGAACGGCCGGCCGGACTCATCTAAAGTTAGGGATTGTAGATATTTCCACCCTGCCCGCCAATCCGGCGTCAGGGGCGCGGCGGTCCGGACCAGCTATTCCACCAGTCCGCCGCTGGCCTGCAGGTCGGCATGATAGGAAGAGCGCACCATCGGGCCGGATGCCACCGAGGTGAAGCCCATCTTTTCCGCAAACCCCTTCAGCGCCCTGAATTCATCCGGATGCACGAACCGCTGCACCGGCAGGTGGTCCCGGCTCGGTTGCAGGTACTGGCCCAGCGTGAGCATGCGCACGCCGTGCGCGAACAGGTCGGCGATCACTTCCCGGACTTCCGCCTCCGACTCGCCCAGCCCGAGCATCAGGCCGGACTTGGTCGGCACGCCCGGCACGCGCGCACCGAAATCGCGCAGCAGTTCGAGCGAGACCCGGTAATCGGCGCCGGGGCGTACTTCCCGGTACAGGCGCGGGACCGTCTCCAGGTTGTGATTGAACACGTCCGGCGGGTCGCCGGCGAGGATGTCGATCGCCTGCGCGGCGCGGCCCCGGAAATCCGGCGCCAGGATCTCTACCGTGAGCGTCGGGTTGAGCGCCCTGGATTCACGGATGCAGGCTGCGAAATGGGCCGCTCCGCTGTCCTTCAGATCATCGCGGTCCACCGAGGTGATGACCACGTAGCGCAGGCCCAGCCGTGCGATCGCCTGCGCCAGGTGGCGCGGCTCGTCGTCGTCGAGCGCCGCCGGACGGCCGTGCGCGACATCGCAGAACGGGCAGCGCCGGGTGCAGATGTCCCCCATGATCATGAAGGTGGCAGTGCCATGACCGAAGCATTCCGGCAGGTTGGGGCAGGAAGCCTCCTCGCAGACGGTGTGCAGTTTCATGTCGCGCATCAGGTTGCGGATGCGCTGCACCTCGCCGCCCACAGGCATGCGGACCCGGATCCAGTCCGGCTTGCGCAGCACCGGCTGCGTCACCGGTATGATCCGTGCCGGGATGCGCTCGACCTTTTCCTTCCCGCGCAGCTTCACGCCGGTCTCCAGCGGTGTGCGGCGCGCCCTGCGCGCGGGGATCTGTTCAGTCATTGCTTTCCGGGCCCTGCGAACTGCCGAACTCTTCCGTGCGAGTATAACCGAGCCCCTTCGCCAGCTGGCGCAGCAGTGGCCCGGCGACCTCGTCAACCCGCACACCGGGGCGGAATTCGCTGAGCTGGGTCATGCGCAGGCCGGCGTACCCACAGGGATTGATACGCTGGAAGGGTTCCAGGTCCATGTCGACATTCAGGGCCAGCCCGTGGAAGGAACGGCCCCGCCGCACCCGCAGCCCGAGCGATGCGATCTTGCAATCACCGACGTAGACGCCAGGGGCGTCACGCCGGGCGTGGGCCTCGAGACGGTATTCCGCCAGCAGGCCGATCAGCGCCTGCTCGATGCAGTCGACGAACTCGCGCACGCCCAGTCCACGGCGGCCGATATCCACCATCAGGTAGGCGACCAGCTGGCCCGGCCCGTGGTATGTGACCTGGCCGCCGCGGTCCACCTGGATGACCGGGATGTCGCCCGGCATCAGGACGTGCTCGGCGCGCCCCGCCTGGCCCTGGGTGAAGACCGGCGGGTGCTCCAGCAGCCAGATCTCGTCCGGATCCGCCTCGCCACGTTCCGCCGTGAACTGCTGCATGGCCCGCCACGTCGGCAGGTACCCGGACAGCCCGAGATGGCGCACCAGCAGTTCCGGCGCCGGATCGATGACAGCCTGCGCCGGCATCACAGCACCATCCGCACGCGGCCGCTGGCCTTCAGGTCGGCGAACAGGTCCGCCAGCTGCCGCTCGCTGGTCGCGCGGATGCGCAGCCGCACCGACAGGAAACGCGCCTGCGCCGAGCTGTTCACGGAGACGGTGGATTCGTCGAAATCCGGTGCATGCCGGCGCACGATCGCCGTCACGCAGGATTTGAAGTCAGGCGCCGCCTCCCCCATCACCCGGATCGGGTAATCGCAGGGGAATTCGATCCGGGGCCGCTCCGTGATCACGCCGGCACCCGGGCGCGAGTACCGGCGGACACGTTCATGCGCCGCCGCCTTCCAGCGACTGCTTGAACGACTGGTAAAGCGCGGCCATGCGTTTCCAGGCCGGACCGGGGACGCCCATGCCGACGGGCGCGCCGTCGAGTTGCACGATGGGCACGATCTCGCGGGTCGAACTGGTCACCCAGATCTCCTCGGCTTCGCGCAGCACGTCGACGGGGATATCGCGCTCCGCCGCGTCCACGCCATGGGCCGCGGCGAGTTCCAGGATCAGGTCGCGCGTGATACCACCGAGAATCTGGCTGCCCTTCGGCGGGGTCAGGATGGTGCCCTGCACCACCGCGAACAGGTTACTCGCCGCACCCTCCAGCGCCAGGCCTTCACGGACCAGGATCGCCTCCTGCGCGCCGGCATCCACCGCCTGCTGCCGCAGCAGGATATTGGGCAGCAGCTGGATCGACTTGATGTCACAGCGTGACCAGCGGGTGTCCTCCACGACGATGGCGGCGGCGCCGGTGGCCGCATCGAGATCGGCGGTGACGGCCGGCTTCATCGGCGTGGCCATCGCGAAAATGGTCGGGGCGATGTCCGGGGGAAACGCGTGATCACGTTGTGCCGCGACGCCGCGCGTGATCTGCAGGTACACGGAGAGATTGCCATTGCCGTTCTTCTGTACCAGCGTGGCGAGCAGTTCCGTCCAGATCGCGCGCGACAGGTCCACGCGGATACGGGTCTCGTTGAGGCTGTTCTCCAGCCGCTGCAGGTGCTGTTCGAGCCGGAACAGCCTGCCGGCGTAGCAGGGGATGACCTCATAGACGCCGTCCCCGAACAGGAAGCCGCGGTCCAGCACCGAGACCACGGCCTCGTCGCCGTTGAGGAACTCGCCATTCAGGTAGACAACGTTCATGGCAGACCGGGAATCCTCAGATCATCTCGAACAGGTTCAGGAAGAATAGCTTCAACCAGTCCCACAGGCGCTTGAACAGGCTGCCTTCCTCCACCCCGGCCAGCGCCACCAGCGGCCGCTCGGCGAGCAGGCGGTCATCGATACGGACCCGCAGCGTGCCGATTTCCTGCCCCTCGGCCACCGGCGCCCGGATCTGTTCGGCGATCTCCAAGGTCGCCTGCAGGTCCGCCTGGCGGCCGCGCGGGATGGTCAGTTGCAGGTCCTCCCGCAGGCCGACCGGGAAACTGTCCGCGGCGCCGCCCCAGATGCGCGGCTCATTGAGCACCTCGCCGCCGGCGTAGGCGCGCAGGGACTCGAAGTAACGGAAGCCGTAGGCGAGCAGCTTGCGCGACTGGCGGGCGCGGGCGGACTCGCCGGAAGCCCCCATGACCACCGAGATCAGGCGCATGTCACCCTTCACGGCCGATGCCACCAGGCAGTAGCCGGCCGCCTCCGTATGCCCGGTCTTCAGCCCGTCGACGGATGGGTCGTCCCACAGCAGCTTGTTGCGGTTCGGCTGGCGGATGTCGTTGTAGGTGTACTCGCGGACCTTGTAGATCGCGTAATGTTCCGGGTACCGGTAGATGATCGCGCGGGCCAGGGTGGCCATGTCACGCGCCGTGGTCAGGTGACCCTCGGCCGGCCAGCCATGCGAATTGCGGAAATGCGTCGAGTGCATCCCGAGATCCTGCGCATGATGGTTCATGATCTGCACGAAGGCATCCTCGGCGCCGGCGATGTGCTCGGCGATGGCGACGCTGGCATCGTTGCCGGACTGGATGATGATCCCGTGCAGCAACTGGTCGACAGTGGCCTCGGTGCCGACCCGCAGGAACATGCGTGACCCGCCCATCTTCCAGGCCTTCTCGCTGATGCGCACCCGGTCCGTGAGCGCGATGTTCCCCTCGGCGAGTTCATGGCTGGCGACGTAGGCCGTCATCATCTTGGTCAGGCTGGCCGGTTCCAGGCGCTCGTCGGCGTTGTGCTCGACGATCACCTCGCCGCTGGCGGCGTCCATGAGCAGGTAGGCCCTGGCCGGTAGTTCCGGCGGACCGGGAATGATGACGTCGGCCGCCTGTGCGGCGGTCGCCAGCGACAGGAAAAACACCAGCAGGCACGGGATGTGATTGCGCAGAAAAGTCATGGTGACAGGGGGTTTCTCAGGAAAACGGGGGCGCAGATTGTATCACGGGAGGCGCCGTGCCCCGGCTTCAGTCCCGGACCAGCATCGGGCTGCTGATCTGCCGCGTGGCCAGGACCGCGCGTACCCGCTGCAGGCTGCTGTCGTCTCCCAGCGGGCCGACCCGCACGCGGTGAAAGCCGTCATCCCGCGCCGAATCGATGGAGACCTGGCCCGGCAGGTCGGCGTCGAGTTCCAGGTGAACCCGTTGCGCGACGGTATAGTCGCGGTAAGCGCCGACCTGCAGGTACCAGCTCCGGCGCGTGCCCGGCGCATCGTCCGGGCTGGCCGCCGCTTCCGCAGGCGCCGCAGACGCGGGCGTCGCGGCCGCCTGCTGCTGCGGTGCGGGCGATGCAGGCGCCGCCGGCTGTGCGTATTGCAGCACCGGCGTGCCGGGGTCGTCCGCATGCACCGCCACCACCTCGACACGTGCGGTACCGCGGTCCGCGAAACCCAGCTTGCGCGCCGCGACCCAGGACAGGTCGATGATGCGGTTGTCGTGGAAGGGGCCGCGGTCGTTGACCCTCACCACCACGCTGCGGCCGTTGGCGAGATTGGTCACCCGGACGTAGGAGGGAATCGGCAGCGTGCGGTGCGCGGCGGTCATGCCGAACACGTCGTAACGCTCGCCGTTGGCGGTGGGCCGGCCATGGAACTTCATGCCGTACCAGGAGGCCACGCCGACCTCGCGGTAGCCGCGGCTGTCCGGCAGCAGGTGATAGGTCTTGCCGAGCACGGTGTAAGGATTCGCGTTGCCGGCCCGCGTGCGCACCTCGTGGCGTGGCACGGCGTCCGGGATGGCGGCAACCTGGTGTTCCTTCAGCGCCTGCGGGGCGCTGTCGATATCCCCGCGGGGTGCCGCTGGCTCCGGCGCCGGCGCCCTGCTGCTGCAGGCCGCCAGCAGCAGGGCATGCAGCAGCAGCGCCAGCAGCGGCGCCAACCTGCGCGGGCGCCCCGTGCTCCTCATCGCGCGTTACGCACTTCCTGCGCCAGCTGGAAAACCGCCATCGCGTACAGCCGGCTGCGGTTGTAGGTCATGATCACGTGAAAATTGTGCAGACCCAGCCAGTACTCGTCACCGTACTCCCCCTCCAGGTGGATGACCGAGACGAGTTCGTCCGGAGCGAGTTGCGACGGCGGATCGATCCCGTTGGCCGCCAGCTGTTCCGGCGTCATGTCCGGTTTCCGGCTGCTGTTGGCGACCGCGCGGGCACCGCTGTCATTCGCGCGCGCCCGCAGCACCACCGGTTCACCGGCCTTCCAGCCGTTGCGCGCCAGGTAATTGCCGATGCTGCCGATGGCATCGACCGAGCCGCTCCAGAAGTCACGCTTGCCGTCCTTGTCGAAATCCACGGCATAGGCGCGGAAGCTGCTGGGGATGAACTGCGGGTAACCCATCGCGCCGGCGTAGGAACCGAGCATGGCGAAGGGGTCGCTGGACTCCTCGCGCGCCATGATCAGGAACTCGCGCAGTTCCTTGCGGAAGAAGGCCGCCCGCGGCTCGTAGTGAAAGCCGAGCGTCGCCAGCGAGTCGATGACCCTGAAGCTGCCGAAGTTCTGACCGTAACGGGTCTCCACGCCGAGGATGGCGACGATGATCTCCGCCGGCACCCCGTACTGCTGTTCTGCGCGCGCCAGGACGTCGCGGTTCTCGTTCCAGAACTTCACGCCCTGCAGGATGCGCGAGCGGGTCAAAAAAATCGGCCGGTAGTCCCGCCACGGCTTGCCCTCGGCCGGGCGCGAAATGGCGTCGATGACATTCTGCTTGTACTCGATGCGGGAGAAGATCCGCTCGAGCTCGTCACGCTGGAAGCCGTCTTCCTTCACCAGCGTGTCCATGAAGGCGTGCACCTCCGTGCCCGAGAACGACGCGCCGGACGAGGTGGACGAGAGGCTCTGCGTCGCCATGCCGGTGAGCAGGATCACGGCGAGCAGCCCGATTTTGAGGGGTGGAAATTTCATTTGTGGCAAATCCCTTGCTCCTTCGAACGCGTGCCGGGGAGGGAGTTCCCTGCGGCTCATGCCAGCAGTTTCCGGTGCGTCTGAATCGACATAAGCATACCGAATCCTGCCATCAAGGTCACAACAGATGTACCGCCGTAGCTGATCAGCGGCAACGGCACGCCGACCACCGGCAGGATGCCCGCCACCATGCCTATATTGACGAACACATAGACGAAAAAGGTCAGCGTGATGGTGCCGGCCAGCAGCCGCGAGTAGGTGTCCTGCGCCTGCATGCCAATGTAGATGCCACGCGCGATGATCATCAGGTAGGCGCAGAGCAACGCCAGCACACCCATCAACCCCCACTCCTCGGCAAGCACCGCGATGATGAAGTCCGTATGACTCTCCGGCAGGAAGTCCAGTTGTGACTGGGTGCCCTGCAGCCAGCCCTTGCCCTCCATGCCGCCGCTGCCGATCGCGATCATCGACTGGTTGATGTTCCAGCCGGCGCCGAGCGGATCCGCGCCGAGATCCAGCAGCGTCAGCACGCGCTGCTGCTGGTACTCGTGCATGTTGTACCAGAGCAGGGGCGCGGCGGCCGCCGCAAGCGTCGCAAAACCGAAGATGAACCGCCACTGCAGGCCCGCCAGCCACAACACCAGCAAACCGGAGACCGCGATCAGCAGCGCGGTGCCGAGATCAGGCTGGCGCGCGATGATACCCGCCGGCAACGCGATCAGCACCAGGCATACCAGCACGTGGCGGAAACGCGGCGGCAGGCGCTGCTCGCCCAGGTACCAGGCCAGCATCATCGGCAACGCCAGTTTCATCAGTTCCGAGGGCTGGAAGCGGGTGCCGCCGGGCAGCGTCAGCCAGCGCTGCGCGCCCTTGATGTCGGCGCCATAGAACAGCACGCCGATCACCAGCACCAGCCCGACCAGGTAGATCCACGGTGACCAGCCCCGGTACTGGCGTGGATCGAACTGGGCCAGCGTGATCATCACCACGAGGGCGATGCCGACGCGCACGCCCTGGCGGATCACGTAGTCGATGTTCTGGCCGCTGGCGCTGTACAGCACGAACCCCCCGGCGGCGAGCACCACCAGGATCGGCAGCAGCAGCAGCGGATCGAAGTGCATGCGCATGCTGAGCGCCGGTGCGCTGCGCAGTTCCATGCCCAGGCTGGGCATCTGGCGCAGGAAGTCGCGGTTAGCGGACATTCAGAATCACCTGCGCCAGCGCCTGCTGCTCGATCGGCCCGCGCGACCCCAGCCAGGCATCGAACAGGACCCGCGCAATCGGCGCGGCCGTCGCTCCACCGTGGCCGCCGTTCTCGACGATGATCGCGACGGCGATCTCCGGCTCCTCGTACGGGGCATAGGCGATGAACAATGCATGGTCGCGATTGCGCTCGGCCACTTTCGCCTCGTCGTATTCCTCGTCCTGCGCGATGCCGATCACCTGCGCGGTACCGGTCTTGCCCGCCATCTCGTACTGCGCATCCTTGCTGATCCGGTGCGCGGTGCCGGCCGGCGAATGCACCACCGAGTGCATGGCCTGCAGGATCGGTTCCCAGTGGCCCGGGTTGCGCAGCACCATGTCGCGGTCGCGCGGCGGCCCGGCCGGCGCATCCATGGCCAGGCTGGGCTGGACCCAGGCGCCCCGCCGCGCCAGCATGGCGGTGGCCGTGGCGAGCCGCATCGGCGTCACCAGCATGAACCCCTGGCCGATGCCCACGTTCACGGTGTCGCCGTGGTACCAGCCGTCCCGGTAGGCGTTCCGCTTCCACTCGCGGGAAGGCAGCAGGCCGGAGATTTCCTCGACGATGTCGACGCCCGTCGCCTGGCCGAAGCCGAAGTGCGACAGGTACTCGTGCATGCGGTCGATGCCGAGGCGGAACGCGAGGTCATAGAAATAGGTGTCGCAGGACTGGACGATGGCCTTGTCGAGATCGACCTCGCTGCCATGGCCCCATTTCTTCCAGTCACGGTACTTGCGGGTGTCGTTGGGCAGGCGGAAGAAGCCGGGATCGCGGACCGTGGACTTGCGCGTCACCATGCCGGTATCGAGTCCCGCCAGCGCGACGAACGGCTTGATCGTCGAGCCGGGCGGGTAGCGCCCCCGCAGCGCCCGGTTGAACAGCGGCAGGTCCGGCGAATCACGCAGCAGGCCGTAGGACTTCGCATCGATGCCCGCCACGAACGGGTTGGGGTCGTAGCTGGGCTGGCTGACCAGCGCCAGCACCCCGCCGGTGTTCACATCCAGCGCCACCACCGCGCCGCGCCGTCCATCCAGCGCCTGGATCGCCGCCTTCTGCAGTCCGGCGTCCAGGCTCAGCTGCAGCGCCTGGCCCGGTTTCGGGTCGGTGCGCTCGATCACGCGCAGCACGCGGCCCCGCGCATCCGTCTCCACGGTCTGGTGACCGACCGTGCCGTGCAGGCGCGATTCGTAGAACTTCTCCACGCCGATCTTGCCGATGTGGTGGGTGCCGGCGTAGTCGGTCTGGTCCAGTTGCTTCAGTTCGCTTTCGTTGATGCGGCCGACGTAACCCACGCTGTGGGCGAAAGCCTCGCCGAAGGGATAGTACCGGGCCAGGGTCGCCTCGACCTGCACGCCGGGCAGCAGGTGGCGGTTGACGGCGATCCGCGCGATCTCGTCCTCGCGCAGCTTGAAGCGCAGCGGCACCGACTCGAACGGCCGGCGTGCCCGGGTCATGCGCTCGCGGAAGCGCTCGATCTCGGCCGCTTCCAGCGGCACCAGTTGCTGCACCTGCGCCAGCGTATGCTCGATATCCGGCACCCGCTCCTTGATGACGGTCAGGCTGTGGATGGGCCGGTTGTCGGCCAGCAGTACGCCGTTGCGATCATGGATGAGCCCGCGGATGGGCGGCACCGACTGCAGGTGCAGCCGGTTGCGGTCCGACTCGGTGACGTAGACATCGTGCTGCAGCACCTGCAGCCAGACCATGCGCGCGACCAGGATGCCGCAGCCGACCACCACCAGGAAAAACGCCAGGAGCGCCCTGCTGGCATAGACACGGCCCTCTGCATGAAGATCCTTGATGGCTAAGGATTCTTCCCTCAAACCGTGAAGCCTCCTGCGCTGGGAAATCGTTCCGGCGGACGGACCATCCGCCCGGCACCCGACGCCGCCCGGTGGCGCCGCATTCCGGATCGTCCCGGCCACGGTGAAGTTCGCCGGGCATTCTGATCATTATACGCCCATGTCCGGAAGCACGGCATCAGCCACGATGGTAGGGATGGCCCTGCAGGAGGGTCCAGCCACGGTAGATCTGCTCGGCGGCGATCACCCGCACCAGCCCGTGCGGAAACGTCAGCGGCGACAATGACCACGCCAGCCGCGCCTCCGCGCGCACCTCGTCTGCCAGCCCGTCCGGCCCGCCGACCAGCAGGTCGACATCCTGACCCAGATCCAGCCACTCTCCCAGCTGCCGGGCGAACTGCTCGGTGCTGAATCCCCGCCCCGCCGCATCCAGCGCGACCCGGATCGCCCGCGGCGAATAATTCTTCCGCAACAGGTCCGCCTCGCACTGCTTCATGCGCGCCGGCACAGCGCGGGCGCCCCGCTTCGGCAACGGCAATTCGACCAGTTCCAGCTGCACGCCCCCGGCGAGCCGCTTCTGGTACTCCCGGAAGCCCGCGTCCACCCAGTCCGGCTGACGCTGACTGAGGGTCAGCAGGCGGAACCGGATCATGCCGGGTCAGGTCACGCCCTGCGGTGTCGACGCACCCCAGAGCTTCTCCAGGTCGTAGAACGCGCGCGCCTCGCGCTGCATGATGTGCACCAGCACGTCGCCGAGATCGATCAGTACCCATTCCGCGCTGTCCATTCCCTCGGTGCCCAGCGTGCGCACACCCCCGGCGCGCGCCTGTTCCTGAACCTCGTCGGCCAGCGCCCGGACGTGGCGGCCCGAGGTGCCGGTGGCGATGAGCATGTAGTCGGTCACCGTGGTCAGATCGCGTACGTCCAGCGACAGCACGTCCTCCGCCTTCAGGTCTTCCAGCGCCCCGCGCGCGAGCTTCTCCAGTTGCTCCGGACTCATGAATTCCCTGCCTGCATCCGTTCCACCCCGTACAGTCCCCTGGCGTGAATGTATTCCAGCACCGGCGGTGGCAGCAGGTCATCCGGCGCGCCCCCCTCCGCCAGCTGCGCGCGCACCGCCGTCGCCGATACATCGGGCGCGCGCACTTCCAGCCACCGCACGCAGGCGCCATGCTCGCGCGCCAGCGCCTCCCAGTCGTCACGGCCGGGAGCCGTTGCCGGCGCTCCGGCGGCTCTGGCCGCCACGGCCAGGTCCACCTGCGCGAGCAGGGCCGCGGGCTGCTCCCAGGAATGCAGCATGCGGACGGCGTCCTCGCCGAGGACCAGCCAGGCCCGGTCGACGCCGTGTTCGGTACAAAGCTCGCGCACGCTGGTCAGGGTGTAACTGGGCCCGGCGCGTCGCAGTTCCCGGTCATCCACCCGGATCCGGGCCTCCCCGGCGAATGCCAGCCGCAACATCGCCAGGCGGTGCGGCCCACCGGACTGCGCGGCCGGCCGGTGCGCCGGCAGGCCGCACGGCACCACGTGCAGCAGATCCAGCCCCAGTTCGGCCACTGCCGCACGGGCGATGCAGGTGTGCCCGCAATGCACCGGATCGAAGGTGCCGCCGAAGAAACCGACCTGCCGCGCCGCGCCCTTGCCGGTCACTCAGGAACGAACCTGGCCGTCGCCGAGCACGATGAATTTCTGCGTCGTCAGCCCGTGCAGGCCGACCGGCCCGCGCGCGTGCAGCTTGTCGGTGGAGATCCCGATCTCGGCGCCGAGGCCGTATTCGAAGCCGTCGGCAAAACGGGTCGACGCGTTCACCATCACCGAACTGGAATCCACCTCGCGGAGGAAACGCCGCGCCTTCGCGTAATCATTGGTGACAATGGCGTCGGTATGGCCCGACCCGTGCCGGTTGATGTGGGCGATGGCCTCGTCCAGCCCGTCCAGCACGCGGATCGAGAGGATCGGCGCCAGGTATTCCGCGTCCCAGTCCTCCTCGCTGGCGGGCACCGCGGCCGCGACCAGCTCGCAGGTCCGCGGGCAACCGCGCAGTTCCACGCCGGCCTGCTGCAGGTCGCCGGCGATGACCGGCAGCACGGCGGCCGCCACCGGCGCATCGACAAGCAGGGACTCCAGCGTGTTGCAGGTGCCATAGCGCTGGGTCTTGGCATTGAGCACCAGCGCGCGCGCCATCCCGGCGTCGCAGTCGCGATCGATGAACAGGTGACAGTTGCCGTCCAGGTGCTTGATCACCGGCACCCGCGCCTCGCGCGAGATGCGCTCGATCAGGCTCTTGCCGCCCCGCGGCACGATCACGTCGACATACTCGGGCATGGTGATGAGCGCGCCGACGGCGGCGCGGTCGGTGGTCTGGACCACCTGCACCGCCCGTTCCGGCAGGCCGGCCTCGCGCAGTCCTGCGGTGATGCACGCGGCGATGGCCTGGTTGCTCTCGCGCGCCTCGGAGCCGCCGCGCAGGATGGCGGCATTACCGGACTTCAGGCACAGGCTGGCGGCATCGACCGTGACGTTGGGCCGCGACTCGTAGATGATCCCGATGACGCCGAGCGGGACCCGCATGCGTCCGACCTGGATGCCGCTGGGGCGCGCCTGCAGATCGGTGATCTCGCCGACCGGGTCGGGCAGCGCAGCCACCTGCTGCAGGCCCTCGACCATCGCGGCGCAGGTTTTCTCGCTCAGCGCCAGGCGGTCGAGCAGGGCCGCTTCCAGGCCGTTCAGGCGGGCCGCCTCCAGGTCTTTCGCGTTGGCGGCCAGGATGTCCGGCGTGGCGGCGCGGATGTGCGCCGCGATGGCCAGCAGCGCGCGGTTCCTGGCCCCGGTATCGGCGCGCGCGACCTGCGCCGCCGCGGCGCGCGCTGACGCACCCAGCTGCTGCATGTAAGCTTGAATATCCTGCTCCGTGGCGGAGTGGACGGCTGCCGGTCCGGCCATGCCGAAAATTTCCCTGGAAACTGGCGAAACCTGATTATATCGAAATCGGACTCTCATCCGTGAACGGGGCGCAGGGCATGCTTTCACCCGTCTTCTTCGATCGCGACCCGCGGGTCGTGGCACGGGCACTGCTCGGCAAGGTCATCCGCCACCGCGTCCGCGGGCGCTGGCTGGCGGCCCGCATCATCGAGACCGAGGCCTACTACCTGCACGAGCGCGGCAGCCACGCCTCGCTCGGCCGCACGCCTTCGCGCGAGCCCCTCTTCATGCCGGCCGGCACCATCTACATGTATTACAGCCGCGGCGGCGACTCCCTGAACTTCAGCTGCCGTGGGGCCGGCAACGCGGTGCTGATCAAGTCGGCCTGGCCGTGGTTCGACGCCACCTCACCGGAGAGCGGCCGGGCGGTCATGCAGGATCTCAACCCGGGCTCCGGTGTGACGCCGGTGCGGCCGGACCGTCGCCTGTGTAACGGCCAGACCCTGCTCTGCCGCAGCCTCGGCCTGCGGGTGCCGGACTGGACCGGTCATGCGCCCGACCCGCAGCGGTTCCGGATCGAGGATGTCGGCGAACGGCCCGCCGGCATCGTGCAGTCGACCCGGCTGGGCATCCCCGTCGGCCGCGACGGGCATCTGCCCTACCGGTACATCGATGGTGGCTACCTGGCATTCTGCTCGAAGAACCCGGTCACTCGGCGGGGTGCGCGGGAGGGGGTGGATTACTGGTGGGTGGGACTGAGATCCTGATACCGGCAGGTGCCTTGCAAAGCTGAAGCCCTGCCCACAATCGCTGCGAACAACCCGTCGGGGCCCTTTATGATGCTATGCGTGCAGCGCCGACAGCAGGCGGCCGTGGATGCCCTCGAAGCCGCCGTTGCTCATGACGACCACGTGCCAGCCGGGCTGGGCCGCGGCTGCCACCTGGCGCACGATCTCCCCGGTGTCGCCGATGATGCGCGCTGGCACCGGGCCGTTGCGCGCGGTGTTCTCCAGGTTCCAGGCCAGCCCCGGGGACTGGTACCAGATCACCTCGCTGGCATCCTTGCAGGCGCTCATCAGGTCGTCCCGGTGGATGCCCATGCGCATGGTGTTGGAGCGCGGCTCGATGATCGCCAGCACATGCGCATCGGCGCCCACGTGCGCGCGTAAGCCCTGCAGCGTGGTGGCGATCGCCGTCGGATGGTGGGCGAAGTCGTCGTACACGGTAACGCCGCGTGGCTGGCCCAGTATCTCCAGCCGCCGCTTCACGCCGCGGAATTTCGACAGCCCCTCCGCCGCGGTTTCCAGCGGCACCCCGGCGTGCCGCGCCGCCAGCAGCGCGGCCAGCCCGTTGGCGACATTGTGCAGCCCGGTCAGTTCCCAGTGCACGTGCGCGACCGGCTTGCCGTTGTGCAGCACGTCGAAATCGCTGCCGTCCTCCTGCAGCAGGCTGGCGGTCCACGGCACGCCGAGCGCCTTTTTGCCGACGTGCAGCTTCTCGACCGGTGTCCAGCAACCCTGTCCCAGCACGTCCTCGATGGCCGGCGCCCCGGCCGGCAGGATCACGCAGCCGGAGCCAGGCACGGTGCGCAACAGGTGATGGAACTGCTTCTCGATGGCGGCGAGGTCGGGAAAGATGTCGGCGTGGTCGTACTCCAGGTTGTTGATGATCAGCGTGCGCGGCCGGTAGTGCACGAACTTGCTGCGCTTGTCGAAGAACGCGGTGTCGTACTCGTCCGCCTCGACGACGAAAAACGGCGAATCCCCCAGCCGCGCCGACACCGCGAAATTGAGCGGCACGCCGCCGATCAGGAACCCGGGATGGAGGTTGGCGTCCTCGAGGATGGCCGCCACCATGCTGGCCGTGGTCGTCTTGCCGTGCGTACCGGAGGCGGCGATGGTCCAGCGGTCGCGCAGGACCGCGTCCGCCAGCCACTGCGGGCCGCTGACGTAGGGCATGTTCTGGTCGAGCACGTACTCCACGCAGGGATTGCCCCGCGACATGGCGTTGCCCACCACCACCAGGTCCGGGCGCGGGTCCAGGTAGGCGGGGTCGTAGCCTTCCAGCACCTCCACGCCCTGCTCGGCCAGCAGGGTGCTCATGGGCGGGTAGGCCTGCGCGTCGCAACCGCGCACCTGGTAGCCGGCCTCGCGGGCCAGGATGGCCAGGCTGCCCATGAAGGTGCCGCAGATACCGAGGATGAAAAGCTGCACTGACCGACTCCGTCCGCCATGAATTGAGGGTCGCCGCGGGAGCCGCCTTATGCGCCCCCCGGCGAATTGCATTATGATCGCCCACCGTCCCCCGTACAAAAAAACCGGTCCAGAGGGAGAACGCCGCATGCCAGCCAGGAACGCCTTCTATGCCCAGTCCGGCGGGGTCACCGCCGTCATCAATGCCTCGGCCTGCGGCGTGATCGAGACGGCGCGGCAGCATCGGAAGGAGATCGGCAAGGTGCTCGCCGGGCACAACGGGATCGTGGGCGCGCTGCGCGAGGAGCTGATCGACACCTCGAAGGAGTCGGCGAAGACCATCGCAGCGTTGCGTCACACGCCGGGCGGCGCATTCGGTTCCTGCCGCTACAAGCTGAAGGGCATCGACGAGGACCGCGCCCAGTACGAACGCCTGATCGAGGTCTTCCGCGCGCACGACATCGGTTACTTCTTCTATAACGGCGGTGGCGATTCGCAGGACACCGCGCACAAGGTCTCGCAGCTGAGCGAAAAGATGGGCTTCCCGGTGACCTGCATCGGCGTACCCAAGACGGTCGACAACGACCTGCCGCTCACCGACTGCTGCCCCGGCTTCGGCTCGGTCGCCAAGTACGTGGCGACCTCGGTGCGCGAGGCCGGGCTCGATGTCGCCTCCATGTGCGACTCGTCCACCAAGGTGTTCATCATGGAAGTGATGGGGCGCCACGCCGGCTGGATCGCCGCGGCCGGCGGGCTCGCCACCGAGCAGGAAGGCGATCCGCCGCACATCATCCTGTTCCCGGAAATCGTCTTCGACCCGCAGAAGTTCCTGCGCCGCGTCAGCCGCTGCGTGAAGCAGCACGGTTACTGCGTGATCGTGGTATCCGAGGGCGCACGCTACCGGGATGGCACCTTCCTGGCCGAATCCGGCACCACCGACGCATTCGGCCACAAGCAGCTGGGCGGCGTCGCGCCGCGCATCGCCGAGCTGATCCGCGACGAACTGGGGCTGAAATACCACTGGGCAGTCGCCGATTACCTGCAGCGCGCCGCGCGCCACATCGCCAGCGCCACCGACGTGGAACAGGCGTACGCCATGGGCCGGGCCGCAGTGGAGTTCGCGCTCGCCGGCAAGAACGCGGTGATGCCGACCATCGTGCGCAAGCCGGGCAAAAAATACCGCTGGGCGGTCGGCGAGGCGCGCCTCGGCGATGTCGCCAATGTCGAGAAGAAGATGCCGCGCAACTACATCAGCCGCGACGGCTTCCACATCAGCGACCTCGGGCGTGCGTACCTCGCGCCGCTGATCGAGGGCGAGGACTACCCGCCCTACCGCAACGGGCTGCCGGAGATCGCCCGGTTGAAAAAGGTCATGGTGCCGAAGAAGCTGAAAAAACCGTTCAAGGTCTGACAGCCGGGACGGGGCGGCTGTTTCCGTCAGTTCCAGAGCGAGGACATGTGGATACGGACCCGCCTCTCCGGCGGCGCCGCGATCGCCGAGATCCGGTAGTCCGGGTCACTGGTGTCACGCAGCATCGGCGTCGGAAACGGATCGTCCTGCCGGTTGATGAACGAGCGCACCAGCGGGGTCGAGCTGTTGGCCTGGCGGTGCGTGACGAGGGCGATCTCGCCGCAGACCAGCCTGACCCAGCTCCCCGGCGGGTAGACACCGATCGCCTTGATGAAACGCTGCATCAGCTCCGAGGATGAATTCTGTCCCTGCTTGTACAGGCCGAGCATGACCGAGGTGGCGTGCTGGCTGGAGCGGTCGAACTTCTTCTTCCGGTAACCGCGGCAGGTGATCCCCGCGCAGTAGGTCTCGGCCACCAGGATCAGGCCCGCCGCCGGGTCCAGCCGCTCGCGCGTCAGCCCGTCCGGGTAACCACTGCCATCGTCCCGTTCGTGGTGCTGGTCCACCAGTTGCAGCCAGAGCTCGTCCTGCACGCCGGCGTCACGCAGCGCCGCGGAACTCTCGTGCGGATGGCGGTAGATTTTCTCGCGCTGCACCTCGGTCAGCGGCTCCGCCTGCCGGTTGAGCCGGTCCTGGAAATCCATGTAGCTGTAATTTGCGGTGAGCGCCGCGCACAGCAGGGCGTGCCGGCGGCGCGCGGAATACTGCAGTTCCTTGCCGAGAATCTCGCACAGGATGGCGTAATAGACCGGTAGTTCGCGGGTGGTCGCGTCGCGATTGAAGAGGTGCAGCGCCGCGAGCGCGCCATCCTCGTCATCCTTGCACAGGCGCTGCACCGCGGTGGCAACCCGGCGCACCTCCTCTGCCGCGCCATGATCGCGCTGCTCGATCAGCGAGAAGGCGGTGCCAAGACGGGTGATCGCCTCGTCGACGTTGGAGAATGTGCTCATGACACGGCTTTACGGGCGCCGCCCGCCGGGCAGCGGTTCTTCTTGCTTATTCTGCGGTTTTATCGGCCGCAGACAAGAGACCTTGACGCCCGCGCCGGACAGCCGGTCCCGCGCTCAGGGACCTGCGCGGAAGCGGCACGGCGACACACTCAGAAGTTCGGTTTTTCCGGGGATTCCTGGAACCGCCTGATCGAGTCCATGATTTCCTGGTGCGCAGCTTCCGGGCCTTCCCAGCCCTCGATCTTCACCCACTTGCCCTGCTCGAGGTCCTTGTAGTGCTCGAAGAAGTGGGCGATCTGGTCCAGTTGCACCTGGGGCAGGTCGCGGACCGAATCCACGTTGGTGTAGAGGGGCGTGATCTTGTCCACCGGCACCGCGACCAGCTTGGCGTCCTCTCCGGACTCGTCCACCATCTTCAGTACGCCGATCGGCCGGCAGCGGATCACGGAGCCGGGGATCAGGGCCAGCGGCATCACCACCAGCACGTCCACCGGGTCGCCATCGCCACAGAGGGTGTGGGGCACGTAACCGTAGTTGCAGGGGTAGTGCATGGCGGTACCCAGCATGCGATCGACGAAGATCGCGCCGGAATCCTTGTCCACCTCGTACTTGATGGGATCTCCCTGGAGCGGGATCTCGATGATGACGTTGATATCTTCCGGCAGGCTCTTGCCGGAGGGGACCTGGTCTAGGCTCATGGCGGTATTCCCGGGGTCAGAGAAGGTAGCGGGAAAGTATAGGGCACGCGCCCCGGGTTTTCCGCCGTGCTGGACGCCCGAGAAAGAGCTCCCGTAGAATCCCTGTCCCATGGCCGCTCCATGGGGGGGTGGCCCGATCCGCCGGCACGACAGCTGGGAAAGGGAACTACCGCTATGGACCTGCACTACCTGCCACCGCTCTTCGGCCTGCTCGGACTGGGCGCAGCCTTCTTCATCTATCAGCTGGTGAAGAAATTCCCGGCCGGCGAGGGGCTCGTGGCCGAGATCGCCGAGGAGATCCACAACGGCGCCATGGTCTTCATCCGGCGCGAATACTCCATCCTGTTCAGTTTCGCCGCCGTCATCACCATCCTGCTGTTCATCGGCTTCGGCAGCTGGCAGACCCCGGTCGCCTTCATCGTCGGCGCGCTGAGCTCCGCTGCCGCCGGCTATATCGGCATGTACACGGCCACCCGGGCCAACGTCCGCACCACCGTCGCTGCCAGCACGGAAGGGGCGGCCGCTGCGCTGTCGGTCGCCTTCTTCGGCGGCTCCATCATGGGTCTGACGGTCGCCGCGATGGGCCTGCTGGGCCTGGGCTCCCTGTACCTGCTGTTCGGCGCCGACCCGGCCCACGCGGAGGCCATCCACGGCTTCGGCATGGGCGCCTCGACGGTGGCGATCTTCTCCCGCGTCGGCGGCGGCATCTACACCAAGAGCGCCGACGTCGGCGCCGACCTGGTCGGCAAGGTGGAAGCAGGCATTCCCGAGGACGATCCGCGCAATCCCGGCGTCATCGCCGATAACGTCGGGGACAACGTCGGCGATGTGGCCGGCATGGGCTCGGACATCTTCGAGTCCTACTGTGGCTCCATGATCGCCTCGATCGCGATCGCCGCCACCCTGTCGGCCGCCACGGTGGCCGCGCTGGGCGCGGCCCGCGAGGAACTGATGTTCGCCCCGCTTGCGCTGGCCTCCGGCGGCCTGATCTGTTCGATCATGGGCATCGCACTGGTGCGCATGATGTCCGCCAAGTCCCCGGAAATCGCGCTCCGCTACGGCACCCTCGGTGCGACCATCCTGTTCATGCTGGTTGCGGCGGGCATCCTGACCGGACTCGGCATCTCGCCGGCGGTGTGGACCTGCGTCGTGATGGGCGCGGTCGGCGGCATCGTGATCGGCCTCGTCACCGAGTACTACACCGGCGGCAAGCCGGTGCGGCTGATCGCCCAGGGCGGCGAGACCGGCCCGGCGACGGTGATGATCGCGGGCCTGGCGACCGGC
>JBFKKR010000007.1:0-53303 GCA_041682035.1 Pseudomonadales bacterium
CGGGAAAAACGTGCCCCCCGGTACCACCGGCCATGATCAGCACTGTCCTGCCTCCATCCGCCATGCCCGCATCCTTCACGACCCTTGCAGCCCGCCTGCCTGGGCAAGCCGGTTCTCATACTCGACCCGCAGCAGCAGGCCCGCCGCCATCAGGCTGATGACCAGGCTGCTGCCGCCGAAACTGAGCAGCGGCAGCGTCAGGCCCTTGGTCGGCAGCAGGCCGGTGTTGACCCCGATATTGGTGAACGCCTGCGCGGCGAAGCACAGGGCGATGCCGTAACACAGGCTGGCCCGGAACATGCTGCCCAGGCGTTCCGCCTGCCGGCCCAGGCGCATGCCCCGGCCCACCAGCAACGCGTACAGGCCGATCACCGCCACCGCGCCAACCAGCCCGGTTTCCTCGGCCAGGATGGCGTAGACGAAATCGGTGTGCGCCTCCGGCAGGTAGAACAGTTTCTGGATGCTGTTGCCCAGGCCGATGCCGGTCCACTCGCCGCGACCGAAGGCGATCAGCGCCTGGGTCAGCTGGTACCCGCTGTTGAACGGGTCGGCCCACGGGTCCGTGAAGGTGGTGATGCGCGCCAGCCGGTATGGCTGCGACACGGCCAGGCCGGCGACGCAGGCCAGGGTGCCGAACAGGAGCGCGATGAAAGGCAGCAGCCGCGCACCGGCGAGGAACACCATGCCGAGCACCGCGCTGACCAGCACCACCGCGGCACCGAAGTCCGGCTCCAGCAGCAGCAGCAGCACCAGCAGGCCCAGCACCAGCATGGGCTTGAACAGTCCGGACCACTGCGTGCGCACGCAATCGCGCTGCCGCACGAGGTAGCCCGCCATGTAGACGATGACGCAGAGCCGCGCCAGTTCCGACGCCTGCAGGTTGATGGGGCCGAGCCCGATCCAGCGCATGCTGCCGTTCACCTCGCGCCCGATACCCGGCACCAGCACCAGCCCGAGCAGCACGTAGGCGACCAGCAACGCGACCCAGCCGGACTGCTCCCAAGCCTTGGTGGGAATGACGAACAGCACCAGCATCGCGCACAGGCCGATGCACAGGTAGGCAATGTGCCGGCGCACGTGGAAGAAGGGATCGTCGAACCGCTGCGCCGCCACCTCGACCGACGAGGAGGCCACCAGCACGATGCCAATCATCACCAGCGCCAGCAGACTGCCCACCAGCCACGGGTCTCCGGGCAGCAGCGAGACCTGTGCGCGCGCCGGCAGGGCGGTGGCGGTGCTCATGCGCGTCCTCCCCCGCAGGCTTCCCGGACCGCCGCCACGTACACGTCGCCGCGATGATCGTACCCCCGGAACATGTCGAAACTGGCGCAGGCCGGTGACAGCAGGACCACGTCGCCCGGCCGGGCGCAGCGGCCCGCAGCGGCAACAGCGGCGGGCATGTCCGGCGCCGCTTCGAGGTCGCATGCGCCGTCCAGCGCCTGCCGCAGGCGGGGCGCGTCCCGGCCGATCAGCACCGCCGCGCGCACGTACTTTTCCACGGCGGGACGCAGCTCGGCGAAATCCGCACCCTTGCCATCGCCACCGGCGATCAGCACCACGCGGGCATCGCCCAGTTCCGCGCCGAGCCCGTCCAGCGCGGCCAGCGTCGCACCGACGTTGGTGCCCTTCGAGTCGTTGTACCAGGTCACGCCACCTGCTTCCGCCACCCACTGGCAGCGGTGCGGCAGACCTGGAAACTCTTTCGCCGCCTCGAGCATCGCGGCCATGTCCAGTCCGATCGCCTCGCCCATGGCCAGCGCTGCCAGCACGTTGGCCTGGTTGTGGCGCCCGCGCAGGCGCAGTTCGTCACCGCGTACCAGCGCGTTCCGGCCGTGCATGAGCCAGCAGCCATCGCTGCGCTGTGCCAGGCCGAAATCCCCGAGGTCCGGTTCACCCAGTCCGAAAGAGGTGACCGGGACCGTGTCGGGGAGCAGCGGGCGGGTCAGGGCGTCGTCGCGGTTCACCACCGCGTGCTCGCAGTTGTGATAGATGCGGTGCTTGGCGCGGTGGTAGTCCGGCAGGCCGCTGTAACGGTCCATGTGATCCGGGCTGATGTTCAGCACGGTCGCCACCCGCGCGCCCAGCGCCTGGGTCGTCTCCAGCTGGAAACTGGAGATTTCCAGCACGTAGTAGTCCGGCTCCGCGCCGGCCAGCAGGTCCAGCGCCGGCGTGCCGATGTTGCCACCCACCGCGACGCGCAGACCCGCGCGCGCGACCATCTCGCCAAGCAGGGTGGTGACGGTGCTCTTGGCGTTGGAACCGGTGATCGCGAGGATCGGCCGGGTGGCCTCGCGCGCGAAGAGATCGATGTCCCCGCTGATGCGCGCCCCACGGTCGGCCGCGCCGCGCAGCACCGGCTCGGCCGTGGAAATACCCGGGCTGACCAGGAGTTCATCGGCGCCCTCGAGAAAATCCGCGGAGAACTGGCCGAAACAGGTCTGCACGCCGGGGAACTCCGCGCGCAGTTCGGCCGCGCCGGGCGGCTCCGCGCGGCTGTCCATCACCCGGAAACGGCGCCCCTGCCGCGCCAGGTGACGGGCACAGGACAGGCCGGTCTTGCCCAGCCCGACAATCACGATCCCGCGGTCCGTTGCGATCATTTCTGCACACACGTTCGTGCTCACTCCACCGGTCCGGTCATCGCAGCTTCAGCGTCGCCAGCCCGAACAGCACCAGGATCACCGTGATGATCCAGAAGCGCACGATGACGCGTGGTTCGGGCCAGCCCTTGAGTTCAAAGTGATGATGGATCGGCGCCATCCGGAAGATCCGTTTGCCGGTCAGCTTGTAGGACGTGACCTGCATGATGACCGACACCGTCTCCATGACAAAGACGCCCCCCATGATCATCAGCACGATCTCGTGCCGCACGATCACCGCGATGGTGCCCAGCGCGGCACCCAGCGCCAGCGCGCCGACGTCGCCCATGAACACCTGCGCCGGGTAAGTGTTGAACCAGAGGAAACCGAGCCCGGCGCCGCCCAGCGCGCCGCAGAAGATGACCAGTTCACCCGCACCGGCGATGTAGGGGATATGCAGGTAATCCGCGAAATACGTGTGCCCGGCCAGGTAGGCGATCACCCCCAGCGCCCCGGCCACCAGCACCGACGGCAGGATGGCGAGACCGTCCAGGCCATCGGTGAGGTTGACGGCATTGCTGGTGCCGACGATGACGAAGTAGGTGAACACGATGTAAAACAGGCCGAGATCGATTGCGACGCTCTTGAAGAACGGCACGATGAGGTGATGCTCCGCCGGCGACGTCGAGGTCACGTACAGGAAGGTCGCGAGCACGAGCGCGGCGACCGACTGCCAGAAATACTTCCAGCGCGCCGGCAGGCCGCGGGAATCCTTCTCCACGACCTTGCGGTAGTCGTCGACCCAGCCGATCCAGCCGAAGAAGAACGTCGCCGCAACCACCGCCCACACGTAGCGATTGCTGAGATCGGCCCACAACAGGGTGCTGACCAGGATGGCGACCAGGATCAGCGCGCCACCCATGGTCGGCGTGCCGGCCTTGGACAGGTGGGACTGCGGACCGACTTCGCGGATGGCCTGGCCGATCTGGTGATAGCTCAGCTTGCGGATCATGTAGGGACCGATCAGCAGCGAGATCGCCAGCGCGGTCAGCACGCCGAGGATGCTGCGGAAGGTCAGGTACTGGAACACGTAGAACCCGGGATCGAACTGGGTCAGGTACTGGGTCAGCCAATAGAGCATTTCAGGAGTCCTCCGCGCCCGTCAGCGCACGCACCACGGCATCCATGCCCGCGCTGCGTGAACCCTTGACCAGGAAACAGGTGTTTTCTTCATCCAGTGCGCGCAACGCCTGCACCAGTTCGTTCCGGTTTTCCGACCAGTGCCCCTGGCCGCCGAATGCATCGCAGGCCGCACGGCTCAGCGTGCCGGTGGCATGCAGCCGGTCGATGCCGCGCGCGCGCGCGTACTCGCCCGTCGCGGCATGCGCCGCCGCCGCATCCGGACCGAGCTCCGCCATGTCCCCCATCACCAGCACCTTCCGGCCCGCCTGCGCGGCCAGCACGTCGATGGCGGCACGGAAGGAAGCCGGGTTCGCGTTGTAGGAATCGTCGATGAGCACCGCGCCGCCGGTGGTGGTCATGTGGCACAGCCGCCCCTGCACACCGTCGAACGCCGCGAGGCCATCGCGGATGGACGGCAGGTCGGTCCCGACCGCGTGCGCTGCGGCCGCGGCAGCCAGCGCGTTCGAGACATTGTGCGCGCCGGGGACCGCCAGTTCGATATCCGTCTCCCCGGCCGGAGTGCGCAGCCGGAACGCATGCATGCCGCCCGGCCCGGAACGGATGTCCAGCGCTGCAAAATCGGCCCCGGCATCCGCACGGCTGAAGGTCAGCACGCGCCGGCTGCCGAGGCGCTGCAGCCAGGTGCCGGCGGCGGGATCGTCCGCATTGACGACCCCGGTACCATCGGCGGCGAGTCCGTCGTAGATCTCACCCTTGCCGCGGACGATGTTCTCCTGGCTGCCGAAGCCCTCCAGGTGCGCGCCGGCGGCATTGGTGATCAGGGCGACGTCGGGCTCGGCCAGTCCGACGGTGTAGGCGATCTCGCCCATCGCGCTGGCGCCCAGTTCGATCACCGCATGGGTGTGTGCGCTGCCGAGCCGCAGCAGCGTCAGTGGCACGCCGATGTCGTTGTTCAGGTTGCCTTCCGTGGCGAGTACTGCTCCATGTCCTGCGAGAATGCGGGCGATCATTTCCTTGACGGTTGTCTTCCCGCTGCTGCCGGTCACCGTGATGAGCGGCCCCTCGAATCTTCTCCGGTTCAGTCGCCCGAGCCGGCCCAGCGCGATGCGGGTATCGGCGACCTCCAGTTGCGCCAGCGCGGCCTCCTGCCGGCTGCTGACGATCGCACCGGCCGCGCCGGCCGCCGCCGCACCGGCGACGAAGCGGTTGCCGTCGAAGTTCGGCCCGGTCAGCGCCACGAACAGGTCGCCCTCCCGCAGGCTGCGCGTATCGGTGCTGACGGAAGCGAATGTACAGTCGCCCTGGTGCAGCGCACCTTCCAGCGGACCGCACAGGTCCGACAGCCGCATGCTGCCGATCATGCCGATCCCTCCCGTTCCGCCAGCGCGTGCGCGGCCTGCTCGCAGTCGCTGAACGGCCAGCGCCGGCCGTCGATGTCCTGGTAGGTCTCGTGCCCCTTGCCGGCGATGACAACGAGGTCTTCCGGCGCCGCCCCGAGGATGGCCCGGCGGATGGCCTCGGCGCGATTGCGCTCGACCTCGACCGGCGCAGCGGCCGGCATGCCGGCGAGAATCTCGTCGATGATGCCCTGCGGGTTCTCGCGGCGCGGGTTGTCGTCGGTGACGATGACGCGGTCCGCGCAGCGTGCCGCAATCTCGCCCATCTGCGGGCGCTTGCCGGCATCCCGGTTGCCGCCGCAGCCGAACACGCACCAGAGTTCGCCCCGGCAGTGGCCGCGCAACGCCTGCAGGACGTTCTCGAGCGCGTCGGGCGTGTGGGCGTAGTCCACCACCACGGTCGGCTGCCGCGCACCGCTGACCAGCTCCATCCGCCCGGGCACCGTCTCCAGCGAGGAGACCGCGTGCTCGATGTCCGACAGTGCGTAGCCGCGCAGGCCGAAGACGGTGACGGCCGCCAGCAGGTTGCTGATATTGAAATCGCCGAGCAACGGCGTCTGGATCTGCAGCGCGCCCCATGGCGTGGTGACGCCGAGGTCGAACCCGTGCGCGCTGCGCTCCATTTTCGAAACCTGCACATCCGCCGCCCGCGAGGTGCGCGAATAGGTGAGCAGCCCGAGGTTGCGGGGCAGTTGTTCCACGATCCAGCGGCCGAAGGGATCGTCCCGGTTGATCACCGCGGTCTCCAGCTCCGGGTGATGAAACAGGCGCAGCTTGGCGGCGCCGTACTCGTCCATGCTGCGGTGGTAGTCGAGGTGATCCCGGCTCAGGTTGGTGAAGATGCCGGTACGGATGCGGACGCCGTTCAGGCGACCCTGTTCCAGGCCGTGGGAGGACGCCTCCAGCGCAACGCTCTCCGCGCGCTGGTCACGCAGCTTTGCCAGCATGCGCTGCAGGCTGAGTGCATCCGGCGTGGTGTGGGTCGCTTCTTCGTAGCGGCCCGGGAAGCCGTACCCGATGGTGCCGACCATCGCGGCGCGCCGGCCGAGCAGCGTGAATCCCGTGGTCAGGAAGGTCACGCAGGAGGTCTTGCCGTTGGTCCCGGTGACGGCGATCACGTCCATCTCCCGGGACGGGTTGCCGAGGTATCGCCCGGCCAGCACACCGACCAGGCTGCCGAGCCGCGCCACCGGCACCACCGGCACGTCGCCCTGCAGCGCCGGTGCGCTCCATTCATCGTCCTGTTCCACCAGGACGGCGGCGGCGCCGGCCTGCAGCGCATCGCGCACGTACTGGCGGCCGTCACCGGCCACACCCGGCACGGCGATGAAGAGATCGCCGGCGCCCACCTTCCGGCTGTCCGTGTGCATGTCGCGGAAACGCGCGTCGAAGCCGGGCGGCAGGTCGGCATGGCCCTGCAGCAGTTCGCCCAGCGTCCGTAATTTCATGGCGTCAGCATCCTGCATCAGCATTCCGGCTCAACCGTCCATACTCTGTTGGGCACCCGCGGCCACCCGCGCCGGGGTCGCATCCGGCGCCACGTTCAGGATGCGCAAAGCGTTCGTCACCACGCGGCTGAACACCGGTGCGGCGACTTCGCCGCCGTAGTATTTCTCTCCCGACGGGCGGTCGACCAGCACCACCACGGCGAGGCGCGGACGGGACAGCGGCGCGACGCCGGCAAAGACCGACATGTACTCGCTCTCCTCGTAACCGCCCCGGCCCACCTTGTGCACGGTGCCGGTCTTGCCCGCGACCTGGTACCCGGCCACCGCGGCGCGCGTGCCGGTGCCGCCCGTGCGCACCACGCCGGCGAGCATGTTCAGCACCTGCCCGGCAATGCGTGCATCCATCACCCGTACCGGCTCCTGCCGGGCGCCGCCCTGCACCAGTCGCACGGGCCGGTACACGCCACCGTTCGCCAGCACCATGTAGGACTCCGCGAGCTTCAGTGGCGTGACGGACAGGCCGTAGCCGTAGGCCAGCGTGGCGACCTCCAGGTCTTTCCAGCGGCGGCGCGACGGCAGGACGCCGCTTTCCTCCCCCGGGAAGGACGTGCCGGAAGCCGTGCCGAAGCCGACCCGGTGGAACATGCCCCGCAGCTTCTCCGCCGGCATGTCCAGCGCCAGCCGCGTGACCCCGATGTTGCTCGATTTCGTCAGGATGCCGCCGAGATCGAGGATGCCGTAATCGTGGTGATCACGGATCGTCTTGCGGCCCACCCGCATCCAGCCGGGCGACGTGTTGATCCGGGTGGCGGGATAAACGCCGCCCTGTTCCAGCGCCGCCGCCACGGTGAACGGCTTGACGGTCGAACCCGGCTCGAAGGTATCGACCATCGCCCGGTTGCGCAGGGCGGCCAGATTCAGCCTGCCGCGATCGTTCGGGTTCACGGAGGGCTGGTTCACCATGGCGAGCACGTCCCCGTTGTTCACGTCCAGCACCACCAGCGAACCGCTGCGGGCGCGGTGCTGGCGCACGGCCGCCTTGAGTTCGCGATAGGCGAAATACTGGATGCGCATGTCGAGCGTGGTACGCAGGTCCTGCCCCGGGCGCGGCGCATCCAGCACGCGCAGGCTGCGGATGACGCGGCCGTAGCGGTCCTTCACCACTTCCTTGCGGCCAGCCGTGCCGGCCAGGCTCCGGTCGTATGCCAGTTCCAGTCCCTCCTGTCCGGCATCGTCGATATTGGTGATGCCGACCACGTGCGCCGCGACCTCGCCGGCCGGGTAGTAGCGACGGTGTTCGCGGCGCGCGTAAACGCCCGGCACGCGCAGTGCCACGACCTGCCCGGCCGCGTCCGGCGTCATGTGCCGGCGCAGGTACATGAAGCGCCGGCCGGCGTGGTCCGCCAGCGACTTCTCCAGCTTCGCCGCATCCATGCCCAGCGCTGCAGCCAGTTCCGGCAGGCGCTCCGCCGCCGTTTCCAGCTGCACGGGGTCGGCCCAGAGCGTCTCCACGGAAGTGCTCACCGCCAGCGGCTCACCGCGCCGGTCGAGGATGAATCCACGGTGCGCTTCCATGCGCTCGGTGCGCACGACGCGCGCCTGTCCTTCATCCTGCAGAAAATCCTGCTGCAGCACCTGCAGGTGGGCGACGCGCCCGACCAGCACCGCGGCAGCGGCCCCCAGCACGACACCGAGGAAGCCGATACGCCATCCGTGCGTGGCGGTCTCCTGCTGTTCCATGCTCATTCCACGACCACGATGGCGAAAGGGTCGGGCGCTTCCATGCCGAGCTGTTCCTGCGCCACGTCCATGACCCGCCCGTGACCCGCCCAGGCGCCCTGTTCGAGCAGCAGGCGGTCGTACTCGATGCGGGCGCGGTCCGCTTCGCGCTGCAACTGCGCCAGCTCGTGATTCAGCGCGCGGCTCTGGTGCGCCGTCTGCACCACCGCCAGTGCCGTGCCCGTCACGCCAACCAGCAGCGCCAAGAACACCAGCAGGTCCGGCCAGCGCAGACGTGCCGCGGGTTGCGGTCGCGCGCGGTGCGCCTGCGTCCTCATGCCGCGGCTTCCTCCAGTTTTTCCGCCACCCGCATGACGGCGCTGCGCGCACGTGGATTGCGGGCTGCCTCGGCGGCGCCCGGGCGGACGGCCCGGCCAACGGCGCGCAGGCACCAGGCCGCGGCCGTATCCGGCAGGGGCAGGTGCCGGGGCGTGCTCACCCGGACATGATCGCCACGGATGAACCGTTTCACGATGCGGTCCTCCAGCGAGTGGAAACTGATCACCACCAGCCGGCCACCGGCCCGCAGCAGGCGGACCGCCGCCGCGAGGCCCTGCTGCACCTGGTCCAGTTCCCCGTTCACCAGGATGCGCAGCGCCTGGAACGTCCGCGTCGCCGGGTGCTTGCCGGGCTCGCGGCCAGGCACGGCCCGCGCAACGAGGCGCGCCAGTTCGGCAGTCGTTTCCAATGGTTTTTCCCTGCGCGCCTCCACCAGCAGGCGCGCGATGCGCCGGCTGTGGCGCTCTTCCCCGTACTCGTAAATGACCCGGGCGATGTCCTGCTCCTTCGCCCCGGCCAGCCACCCGGCCGCCGAGACCCCCGCCTGCGGATTCATCCGCATGTCGAGCGGTCCGTCATGCTGGAAGCTGAACCCGCGCGCCGGATCGTCCAGCTGCGGCGACGAAACGCCCAGGTCCAGCAACACGCCATCGACAAGCGGCGCACCCGGCCCGGGCCAGGCGCGCGCGGCCAGTGTCTCCATGTCGGCAAAATCACCCTGCAGAACGGTAAGGCGCGAATCCCGCCCCAGTTCGCTTGCGGCCGACGCGATTGCTTCCGGATCGCGGTCGATGCCCAGCACGGCGCCCCCCTGCCCCAGCTGCTCCAGGATCGCACGGGCGTGCCCGCCTCTCCCGAACGTGCCGTCGATGTACCTGCCGGCAGGGGTGATGCACAGCGCATCGACCGCCTCGTCCAGCAGGACGGAAAGATGTGAACGTCCCTGTTCGCCGGTCACAATGAAAGTGACCGCAGCTCTTCCGGCTTGTCCTTTTCTCCCTGCTGCTGAAGATCCTCGCGCCACGCCCGGGTGACCGAGACCCAGTGATCTTCATTCCACAGCTCGAATTTCGTGCCCTGTCCGATGAGGGCAACACCCTTGTTGAGATGTGCGGATTCCCGCAACAGGCCCGGTATCAGGATCCTTCCGTTACCGTCCATCTCCAGTTCGTGGGCGTGGCCGAGGATCAGCAGCTTCACCCGGCGCGCCTGCGGATCCATCGTCGGCAGCGCCTCGATCTGTTGCTCGATCTTCTCCCACTGGGGCAGGGGGTAGACCCACAGGACCGGGTCCTCGGTGCTCAAGGTCGCAATGAGCCGTCCCTGGCAGTGCTCTACGAGCTCCTCCCGGTATCTGGCCGGAATGGCCAGGCGACCCTTGGCATCGAGATTGATGCGATTCTCCCCACGAAAGCGCACGCTTTCCCCCACAACAAACCACTTTGACCCATCTTATCCCACTTCGAGTCACTATAGGTACCGGTTCAAATGGGCGTCAAGCAAGGAAAAGCCGGGGGGCGGGTTCCGGACGGCGAATCCTTGTACAGATGCAAGCCGCCTGGGGAAAAAGTTTCATATTTACCAGTGAAGAAGGTCTGAGACTTAATGTAAATTATTAAGAATAATAATATGTTGCTATGTTGCGGGCCTTTTTTATTCCGCAACGGAATGAAAAACGCGGGATTGGCGTGGAGAACGGACAGCGGCCGTTGTGGACGGGGGCGACTGGGCGGGGGGCGGCATGGACGGGCGCCGGCTGAACCGGGTCGAAGGGTGGAAAAGAGCCGGCCTGTAAGCCGGGTTCTGTCGAGGACGATCATTCCTCTGGGACGTACGTCACCGCACGCCTCTAGCAGCCTACCCGGATCCAGCGCGGGCCACGCCGATGGATCCCTATTTGGCCTTGCTCCGGACGGGGTTTACCCTGCCACCCGTGTTGCCACGGGCGCGGTGCGCTCTTACCGCACCATTTCACCCTTACCGGCCCGCCCATGAAATGAGAGAAACCGGCGGTATATTTTCTGTGGCACTTTCCGTCGGCTCGCGCCGCCCAGGCATTACCTGGCGCCCTGCCCTGTGGAGCCCGGACTTTCCTCCCGGCCGCAAGCGACCGGACGACCGTCCGGCCGACTCTTTTCCGGGCGCGATGCTAGTCCGCTCGCCGGCCCGTGGCAAGCGCTCATTCGGCGGGCGAGCCCGCCTCGTCGTCTGCCCCGTCATCTGCATAGAGACGCCGCCGGTCCACGCCGGTGATGCGCGCCGCCAGTTTCGCCGCGCGCGAAGGCGGCATCTCCTCCAGCAGGATGTCGCGGATGCGGCGCGCCTCGGCCAGCCCCGTATCCCGGTCCGGTGACGGCGCAACCAGCACGACGAACTCGCCGCGCAGTTCCAGCTCTCCAGCCCGCGCCCGCCCCAGCAGTTCACCCGCCACGCCCGGCGTGGCCTCCTCGTGCACCTTGGTCAGTTCGCGCATCAGCATCAACTGGCGCGCGGCGCCGCCCTCGGCGACCACGTCACCCAACAGGTCCGGCACACGCCGGCCCGCCTCGTAGAACACCAGCACGCGCGGCTCCGGCAGCAAAGCGCGCAGCCGCGCCCTGCGCGCGGCGGATTTCGCCGGCAGGAAACCGGCGAACAGGAACTCGTTGCAGGGCAGGCCCGAGACGGACAACGCGGCGACGGCGGCGCAGGCTCCCGGCACCGGGTGCACCGCAACGCCCTGCTCGCGCAACGCGCGCACCAGGGGGTAGCCCGGATCCGAGATCAGCGGCGTGCCCGCGTCGCTGACCAGGGCGACCGATTTCCCGTCTGCAATTTTCGCCAGGATCTGCGCCAGCCGTGCCTCTTCGTTGTGTTCGTGGCAGGAGACCAGGCTGCGCTGCAGGCCGAGGTGGTCGAGCAGCCGGCGCGTGCAGCGCGTATCCTCGGCCAGCACGACATCGGCCGCCTCGAGCACCTGCGCCGCGTGCAGCGTGACGTCGGCGAGATTACCAATGGGCGTGGCCACCACATATAATGCCGGTTCGAGTGACAGGGCCGGACCGGAGCAGTGGGTGAACGCGAACGCCATGAATCGCTTCCTGAATGATCCGAACCGGATTCTGACATGCTTTGCCCTGCTGCTGTGCCTGCTCGGCGCGGGTTGCTCAGGCGCGCCCGGCGGCGGGGCGAAGTCCGGCGGGGGGGCGCCGGTCACCGACCGCGCGCCAAAGTTGCCACCGATTGAACCGAGCACGGAAGTGGCGCGGCTTCTCCTGCAGGCGCAGCAGTCGACGCCACCGCTGGCACAGGCCTACCGGCTGCGCGCGGCGGACATTCTCTTCAGGCACGGCGACCTCTACCGGGCCCGCTCCATACTCGGCTACGTTGCCGAGGCGGAACTGACGCCCGAGCAGGCCCGCCGGTACATGATGCTCAGCGCCGAGATCGCCGTGCTCATGGGCGACGGGCAGGCCGCGTTGCAGCAACTCGACAACCCGCCGGCCGGCGCCACCGACTTGGTGCCGCCGGACCAGCAGCTCCGCCTCAGCGAATTGCGGGCCAATGCGCTCGACCAGGCCGGCGATCACATGGCCGCCGCGCTGGAACGCATCATGAACACGGCCAACCTGCTGCCGCCGGACCAGCAGGCCGCAAATCACCAGGCGATCTGGAAATCACTGATGGCGCTGCCGGCCGAGGAACTGCGTGCGCAGGCCGACCGCTCGCCGTTCAGCAACATCAAGGGCTGGATGGAGCTGGCCGCACTCACCAAGAGCCACCAGCAGGACATCGACCAGCAACTGGAAGCGCTCAACAACTGGCTGCTGCGCCACCCATCCCACCCCGCCGCGATGGCGTTGCCGGGTGAGCTGCGTTCGCTCAGGACCGTCATGCGGGCGCAACCCAAGCGCGTGACCCTGCTGCTGCCGCTCAGCGGTGCGTACGCGGCCAGCGTCGGCATCCCGGTGCGCGACGGGTTTCTCGCCGCCTACTTCCTCGCGCTGGAACGCGGGCGCGACGTGCCGGACCTGCAGATCGTCAATACCGACGGTGTGCATGATTTCGCCGGGCTCTACCGCCGGCTGCGGGAAGAGGGCAGCGAGTTCGTCATCGGCCCGTTCGAGAAATCCGGCGTGCAGCAACTGGCGCTGCTGCCGGAACTGCCGGTGCCCGTGCTCGCCCTCAATTACGTGCAGGGCATGGAGGCGTTTCCCGCCGGACTCCACCAGTTCGGGCTCTCGGCGCTGGACGAGGCGCGCGCCGCGGCCGAGCAGGCCTGGCGGGACGGCCACCGGTTCGCGCTGAGCCTGACCCCGGCCTCGGCATGGGGCGAGGAAGTGGCGGCCGCGTTCCGTGCGCACTGGCGCAGCCTCGGCGGCACCCTCGCGGACAGCCAGCACTTCGGCAACGACGAGGATTTCAAGGCGGTGACCGCCCGCATCCTCGATGTGAACGCGAGCCAGAACCGGGCCGCGAGACTCAAGCAGGTGCTGCAGGAGAACATCGAGTTCATCCCGCGCAAGCGCGAGGATGCCAATTTCCTGTTCATGGCCGCGTTGCCCCGGGACGCGCGCCAGATCAAGCCGGCGCTGGACTATCACCAGGCCCGCGACCTGCCCGTCTACGCCACCTCCCACGTGTTCAGCGGCCGCGTGAACCGGCGCCTGGACAGCGACCTCAACGATGTCAGGTTCTGCGACATTCCGTGGATTCTCGCCCCCGCCACCTCGATCCGCGAACGGGTCGAGCAGCACTGGGGACGCAACGCGGAAAACTTCGGCAGGCTCTATGCCATGGGCGCGGACGCCTACCAGCTCTACCGGCGCATCCACCAGCTCGGCGCCTTCGCGCAAAGCCGTTACTTCGGCCAGACCGGCACGCTGACGCTCAACAGCCAGGGACAGGTGCAGCGGGCACCGGTCTGGGCGATCATGAAGAACGGGGAGCCGCGGCTGCTGCAGTCCACCGGCGAGCAACTGGTGGGCCGTCTTGAGGCCGCGCACTGAGGCGCAGCGGACCGGCGCGGCGGCGGAGGATCTCGCCGAGCGCTACCTGCAGCGTCACGGCCTCGTCCCGGTCGAGCGAAATTTCCGCGCGCGGGGTGGCGAGATCGACCTGGTCATGCGCGAAGGCACGACGCTGGTCTTCGTCGAGGTGCGCTACCGGGGCGCCCGGACCTACGGCGGCGCCCTCGCCTCGGTGGACGCACGCAAGCAGCGGCGGCTGATCCACGCCGCCCGGCTGTACCTGGCCAGGCTGCGCGAACCGGAACCCACCTGCCGCTTCGACGTACTGGGCGTGGCCCCGGGCAGCCGGCCGGATACCGCGCGGGTCCAGTGGGTGCGCGATGCCTTCAGCGCCGGGGCCTGACTGATTGCCGCGCAACCGCGGTTTACAGGCCGTCGCAGCCCGTTACACTTGAACCAGATTCCACTGCCGGCGGCAGCCGCCCGGAGAACGCCATGGCCTCGCCCGACGAACGCATCCTCGCGCACTTCAACAACAGCATCGAAACCAAGCAGAAAGCACGGGACGTGCTGGCCGGCCCGGTACTGGAGGCGGCGCAACTGATGGTGAGCACGCTGCGCAACGGCGGCAAGATCCTCACCTGTGGCAACGGCGGCTCGGCCGGTGACGCCCAGCACTTCTCCTCGGAGCTGCTCAACCGCTACGAGATGGAGCGCCCGCCGCTGGCGGCCGTGGCGCTGACCACCGACACCGGCACGCTCACGGCCATCTCGAACGATTACAGCTACAGCGAGGTGTTCTCCAAGCAGCTGAAAGCCCTGGGGAACGCCGGCGACATCCTGCTGGCGTTCTCGACCAGCGGCAATTCCGGCAACGTGATCGAGGCGATGAAGGTCGCCCACGACAAGGACATGCGGATCATCGCCATGACCGGCAAGGATGGTGGCAAGATGGCCCCGCTGATGGGGGACAACGACATTGAACTCCGCGTCCCCGCTTCGGTCACAGCCCGTATCCAGGAAGTGCATCTCGTGCTGATCCACTGCCTGTGCGACCTGATCGACCAGTTCATGTATGGAGAGTACCGTTGAAGCAAAGGAATGCGTGCCTGATTGCAGGCCTGTTGGCACTGTCGACCGTGGCCGGATGCGCCAATTTCGTCGGCTTCATCAAGGGCGACCAGCCCATTCGCGAGCAACCGGGCAAGCGGACCTGGGGCACCACGCTGGACGACGAGATCATCGAGACCAAGTCGCTGGTGAATATCCGCAAGTCCGCCCCGCAGTTCGAAGGAGCGAACGTCTCGGTCACCAGTTTCAACGGGATCGTGCTGCTCACCGGCCAGGTTCCCACGGAAGAGCTGCGGACCCAGGCCGGCCACGTCGTGCAGAAGGTGCGGGGAGTGCGTCGCGTACACAACGAACTGCAGGTGGCAGGCGTCACTTCCGGCATCATCCGCAGCAACGATGCTTGGCTCACCGCCAAGGTGAAGACCGCCTTCGTCACCTACAAGAATGTGGATGGATCCCGCATCAAGGTGGTGACCGAGAACGGCGTCGTCTACCTGATGGGACTGGTCACCAACAGCGAGGCCCAGGCAGCGGTCAACGTGGCCCGCAATGTCTCGGGCGTACAACGCATCGTGAAGATCTTCGAGTATATCGGCTGAGAGCGGCAGGCCGGCGCGGGGATACTGCTCAGGTATCCTCTTCATCGGAGCGCACCAGGCGCAGCTGCGGCCGCTTCCCGTCCGCGCCCGGTTTCTCCGTTTTCCCGTCCGCGCCCGGTTTTGCTGCTTTTCCTTCCGCATCCCGGCCCTTCGCGGGAGTGAGCGGGCTGACGGACGGCCGCGGTCGATCCGTTTCCGGACGGGCATGCTTCCCGGCCCCGTCGCGCGCGGGCGGAACCGCCTTGGGCCGGGGCTTGGTGATCCCACCCGCGCGCACAGGGGCATCGTCCAGCGGACGGATGTTCGCCGCCACGCGGGGCACGAAGGCCATGCCCTCACCGGTTTCGCGCGCGTAGATACCCAGTACCGCCTCGAGCGGCGCATAGATCTCGCGGGGCACGCCCTGGAAACGGGTCTGGAAGAAGACGTATTCGCGGGTCAGCTCGAATCGCGCGACGGCCGTCGGGCTGATGTTCAGGACGATCTGCCCGTCCACGGAATGCCCCTCGGGCACGCGGACGTCGGGGTGTTCCGTATTGAGTACCAGGTGCGGTGTGCAGCCGCTGTCCACGAGCCAGTCCAGCAGGGCCGGCAACAGGTAGGGGATGCTGGATTTCATGGCCGCGGTGCTCCGGGCGGGTGCCGCGTCAGGCGACCATGTTCCTTTCGCTGTCGGACAGGCTGGCCTTGAAGGAATCCCGTTCGAACAGGCGGTCCCGGTACTCGATCAGCGGCTTGGCCTGCTTGGGCGGCAGTTCGATGCCCATCAGGGGCAACCGCCAGAGGATCGGTGCCAGGCAGCAATCCACCAGCGTGAACTCATCGCTCATGAAGAAGGGCTTCTCGGCGAAAATCGGCGCCACGCTCAGCAAACCGTCACGCAGTTCCTTGCGGTACTTCGCGAGGGTGGATTCCTTGGCGCGCGCGGCCAGCAGGGAATCGACCAGGCCGCACCAGTCACGCTCGATGCGGTACATCCAGAGGCGGCTGTGCGCCCGCGCAACCGGGTACACCGGCAGCAGCGGCGGGTGCGGGAAGCGCTCGTCGAGGTACTCCATCATGACCTTGGACTCGTAGAGGATCAGGTCGCGGTCCAGCAGCGTGGGCACCGAGTTGTAGGGATTCAGTTCGGAGACTTCCTCGGGGATGCTGCCCTCGCAATCGACGAGATCGACCGTCACGCCCTTCTCCGCCAGCACGATTCGCACGCGGTGGCAGTAGTGATCCTCGGCGGTAAAAAAGGTCATGGAAGAACGCTTGGCTATGACGCCCATAGATGTCCCCAGCAGGTGATTCTCTTTCATAATTTTCCGGTGCTTCCCCGGACTTCCTGATCAGAATCCGCTTCGTGGTTACTGGCCGGAAAGCGCATCCTACGGTCGTGCGTTTCGCACGCCGGATGGGAGCGGGATTTTACATGGTTTCGCCACACAGTTCACGGAAAACAGAATTTCTTCTTGTTTTTCAGATATTTGAGGGGCAGGCCGGGAGGGCGGCCGGCGCCCTCAGTGCACGTCTTTCCAATATTCACGCTTGAGCATGTAGAACAGCACGGTCAGCAGCACCAGGAACAGCAGCACGAAGGGCCCGATCCGGTTCGCCTGCAGTTTCGACGGCTCCCCGACGTATTCGAGGAAATTGACCAGATCGTAGATCGACCGGTCGTATTCCGCCGCGCTCAGGGCGCCGGTGCCTTCCTCCAGTTTCAGGTTCGTACAATGCCGGTCAGCGCCGGCCGGGCAGTCCAGCCGCTGCACGCCCTGCAATTCGTACAGCACGTGCGGCATGCCTACGTCCTTGTAGACCGTGTTGTTGACCCCGTAGGGCCGGGCGGGATCGACGTAGAAACCGCGCAGATAGGTGTACAGCCAGTCCGCGCCACGCAGCCGGGCAATGAGGGTCAGGTCGGGCGGCGGGTTGCCGAACCAGTCCTTGGCCTTTTCCGCCGGCATCGCGGTCGTCATCAGGTCGCCGATCTTGTGATCGCTGAAGATCAGGTTCTCGGTGAACAGGTCGTTCGGAATGCCGAGATCGGTCGCGGTGCGCTCGAAACGCTGGTACTGCAGGGCGTGGCAGCCCAGGCAGTAGTTGACGTACATCTGCAGACCACGCTGCAGGGAGGCCTGGTCGTAGATATCGGTCTCGATGTGGTCCAGCGGGACCTTCGGGCCGCCAGCCGCCGAGGCGCCCGGGGCCAGCAGCAGCAGCGCCAGCGCAGTGAGGATGTTTTTCATCATGTGGGCCGCCCTCAATTCTTCTGCGCCGGCACCCGGTCGGGTGCGGGACTGGTTTTCTCGCTGCGCGTGTACCACGGCATGAGAATGAAATAGAGGAAATACAGCGTCGTGCCGATCTGCGCGACCAGCGTGCGTCCGGGCGTGGCCGGCAGCGCGCCGAGCACGCTGAGCACGACGAAGCTGACCACGAAGATGCCAAGCCAGACCTTGCTCTGCATGCCCTTGTACTTCATCGACCGTACCGGGCTGCGATCCAGCCAGGGCAGTACAAAGAGGATCGCGATGGCGGCGCCCATCACGACCACGCCCCAGAACTTGGCGTCGAGGCCGAACAGCGGGTAGGTGACCGCGCGCAACATGGCGTAGAAGGCGGTGAAGTACCAGACCGGGGCAATGTGCTCCGGCGTCTTGAGCGGGTTGGCGGGCTCGAAGTTCGGCTTCTCGATCAGGTAGCCACCCCCTTCCGGGAAGAAGAACACCACCAGCAGGAAGACGAACAGGAACACCCCGACGCCGACCAGGTCCTTGACCGTGTAGTACGGGTGGAACGGGATGCCGTCCAGCGGAATGCCGTTCTCGTCCTTGTTCTTCTTGATGTCCACGCCTTCCGGGTTGTTGGAGCCGACCTCGTGCAGCGCCAGCAGGTGCAGCACCACCAGCCCGAGCAGCACGATCGGCAGCGCGATCACGTGCAGGGCGAAGAACCGGTTCAGCGTGATGCCGGAGATCAGAAAGTCGCCGCGGATCCACTGCTGCAGGTCCGGCCCGATGACCGGGATGGCGCCGAACAGCGAGATGATCACCTGCGCGCCCCAGTAGGACATCTGGCCCCAGGGCAGCAGGTAACCCATGAAGGCCTCGGCCATCAGGCACAGGTAGATCGCCATGCCCATCAGCCAGACCAGTTCCCGCGGCTTCTGGTAGGACCCGTACATCAGGCCCCGGTACATGTGCAGGTAGACCACCAGGAAGAACGCCGAGGCGCCGGTGCTGTGCAGGTAGCGGATCAGCCAGCCGTACTCGACGTCGCGCATGATGTACTCGACCGAGGCAAAGGCGCCCTCGGACGTGGGCACGTAGCTCATGGTCAGCCAGATGCCGGTCACCAGCTGGTTGACCAGCACCAGCAGCGCGAGCGAGCCGAAGAAATACCAGAAATTGAAGTTCTTCGGCGCGTAGTACTGGCCCACGTGCCGGTTCCAGGCGTCGATCACCGGCAGGCGGTCATCGACCCAGTGCAGCAGGTCGGTGAGTGCTTTCATCATCACGCGCTCTCCTCGTCGACGCCGATCACGATGGTCGAGTCGGACAGGTAGCTGTAGGGCGGCACCTCGAGATTGGTGGGCGCCGGCACGCTCTTGTAGACCCGGCCGGCCATGTCGAAGCGGGATCCGTGGCAGGGGCAGAAGAAACCGCCGATCCAGTCCTTGCCGAGGTCATCCGGCGCCACTTCGGGCCGGAACGTGGGCGAGCAGCCGAAGTGCGTGCACAGCCCGACCAGGATCAGGAACTCCGGCTTGCGCGACCGCGCCTGGTTCCTGGCGTACTCCGGTTGCTGCGGCTCGTCGGAATTCGGGTCCGCGACGCGACCCTCGTTCCTTTCCAGGCTCTCCAGCATCTCGGCGGTGCGGCGCACCACCCAGACCGGCTTGCCGCGCCATTCCACGGTGATCTGCTGGCCCGGTTCGATCTTGCTCAGGTCCACCTTCACCGGCGCACCGGCGGCTTTTGCCCTGGCGCTGGGATTCCACGATGCGACGAACGGCACGGCCGCACCGATCGCGCCCACGCCACCGACCACGGTGGTGGCGCCGATCAGGAAATTCCTGCGCCCCTGATTGACTTCGGATTTACTCATGCGCACTCCAGCAGACGAGCCGTGGGAAAAGCTTTGGAACCGCGCAGGGGTGCGAGAAACGGGGCAAAGGGCCGCGCACCGGATGCGCCGGCACGCCCGCTGCTTCGCCCCCGAACATCTGCGCCCGCGTCGGCCGCGACTGGTGGGTCCAAAACCGTGCGGCGCATGGTAATGAATTCGGCATACACGGACAAGAACCGCGGGCGGTCCGCGGGCGGGAAACCGGCAAAAACCATCCCCGAAAAACAGGAAACCCGGCGATTGCCGGGCTTCCTGGACGCTTTGCAGCGACTGCGGGTCAGCGCTTGGAGTACTGCGGCCGCTTGCGCGACTTGTGCAGGCCGACCTTCTTGCGCTCCACGGCCCGCGCGTCGCGCGTCACGTAGCCGGCCTTGCGCAGCAGCGGGCGCAGTTCGCCGTCGAACTCGATCAGCGCACGGGTGATGCCGTGACGGATCGCACCGGCCTGGCCGGAACCGCCACCGCCACGCACGGTGACCTTGATGTCGAACTTGTCTTCCGCCTCGATGGTCTTCAGCGGCTGGCGCACGATCATGCGCGCGGTCTTGCGGCCGAAATACTCGTCCAGCGGGCGGTTGTTGATCAGGATGTTGCCGTTGCCCGGCCGGATGTAAACGCGCGCCGTCGCCGTCTTGCGACGTCCGGTGCCATATTCGGTAGGTGCGTTTTGGGTCATGGTCTTGGTTTACCTGCGGGGTGATCTCAGCCCAGTTCCAGCGCAGCCGGTTGCTGCGAGGCATGGGGATGACTTGGGCCGGCGTAGACTTTCAGCTTGCGCAGCATCTGGCGGCCCAGCGGACTGCGCGGCAACATGCCGCGAACCGCGGTTTCGATGATCCGTTCCGGCGCGTGGGCGCGCAGCTTGCCCAGGCTGCGGGAGCGGATACCACCCGGATACCCGGTGTGGTGGTAGTAGTTCTTGTCCGTTTCCTTGCGCCCGGTGACGGCCACCTTTTCGGCGTTGATCACCACGATGTAATCGCCGGTGTCGGCATGCGGCGTCCAGGTGGGCTTGTGCTTGCCACGCAGGCGGCTGGCAATCTCGGTGGCCAGGCGCCCCAGGGTCTTGCCCTCGGCGTCGATCAGGAACCACTCTCTGCGCGCCTGCTCGGCACTTACACTGCGGGTCATTTTCATGGCTGCTTTGTATTCCTACTAAGCCTTCGTGCGGCCGGTGCGGGAACCGGGTAAAAAAGAGCGCGAATCTTACACAAGCCCCCCGGGGTTGACAAGGGAATCGATGGTCGGCAGAAGTAGCGGCCTGACCCGCCAACCCGGCCCCGGAGCCCTTTCCATGGAAACCCGCAAACTCGGCCGCACCGGCCTGGATGTCAGCCTGATCTGCCTCGGCACCATGACGTGGGGCGAACAGAACACCCCAGCCGAGGCATTTGCCCAGCTCGACATGGCCCGCGATCACGGGGTCAACTTCATCGATACGGCGGAAATGTACCCGGTTCCGCCCCGCCGGGAGACCTACGGCCGCACCGAGGAGATCATCGGCGACTGGCTGCGTCAGCGCGGCTGCCGGGACCGGGTCATCCTGGCCAGCAAGGTGGCGGGCCCGGCGAACTGGCTCTCCTACATCCGGGACGGCGCGCCGCGGCTGAACCGGACCCACATCGAGGCCGCCGTCGACGCCAGCCTGGCCCGCCTGGGCACGGATTACCTGGACCTGTACCAGCTGCACTGGCCGGACCGGAACACCAACTATTTCGGCAAGCTGGGCTATCAGCACGAGGCAACCGAGACCGGCACACCGGCATTGGAAACGCTGGAGGTGCTGCAGGACCTGGTGCGGGCCGGCAAGGTCCGTCACGTCGGCCTCTCCAACGAGACGCCCTGGGGCGCCATGGAGTTCCTGCGCCTGGCGGACCACCACGGCCTGCCGCGCATGGCCAGCATCCAGAACCCGTACAACCTGCTCAACCGGACCTTCGAGGTCGGCCTGGCAGAGGTCGCGCACCGCGAGGACTGCGGGTTGCTCGCGTACTCGCCGATGGCGTTCGGGGTCCTGAGCGGCAAGTACCTCGACGGCGCGAAACCGGCGGGGGCCCGGCTGACGCTCTTCACCCGCTTCTCGCGTTACACGAACGAACAGGCCACGGCGGCCACCGGCCTGTACACCGCGCTGGCCCGGGAACACGGTCTCGACCCGGCCCAGATGGCACTCGCCTACGTGAACAGCCGGCCCTTCCTGACCAGCAACATCGTCGGCGCCACCACGCCGGAGCAGCTTCGCTGCAACCTGCAGAGCGCCGCGATCAGGCTGTCGGACGAGGTCCTTTCCGGCATCGAGGCAATCCACGCGCGGCATCCCAACCCGGCCCCCTGAGCCGGCGCCCGGCCGCTTGCGCGCGCCCCGTGAAGGGCGTTAGATGAAACCAAGGCCTTTACTGCTTCCGGAAGGGGGCTGGACGTGTCCTGGGAGCCGTTTTTCGAAGCGCTCTGGCAGAACTACCTGGCGGTCACCCCGCAGGCGGCCACCATTCACCGGGCGCTGGCCGAACAGGGCGAGTCCGTGGTCAACGACCACGTCGCACTGCGTACCTTCGACATGCCACCCATCTCGCTGGAGGCGCTCGAGCCCGGCCTGTTGAGGCTCGGTTACCGGCGCTTCGCCCCCTACGCATTCCCGGCCCGCAAGCTGCGCGCCTTCGGTTACCTACACGACGACCCCGGTGCGCCGCGGGTCTTTCTCAGCGAGCTCCTGACCGGGGGATTCAGCACGAAGCTGCAGCATTTCGTCCGGCGCTGCTGCGCCGCCATCGACCCCGATGACGCCGGGCGCGTGGAGATCTTCCTGGCGGGGCGCCCCTGGCCCATGCCCGCCTGGCAGGAATACCGGGACCTGCTCGCCGAGAGCGATTACGCGGCCTGGCTTTCCGTGCTCGGGCTGTGCGCCAACCACTTCACGATCTCGGTCAACGCCCTGCGGCGCTTCCGGACCGTGCCGGGAATCGTCGATTTCGTGGAATCACTCGGTTTCCCGATCAACGAGGAGGGCGGGCGCATCAAGGGCGGCCCCGGGGTGCTGCTGGAGCAGGCCTCCACCTACGCCGACCGCGCCGGAATGGTCTTCGCCGGCGGGGACCGGCACGAGGTGCCCACCTGCTATTACGAATTCGCGCGCCGCTACCCGGATGCCGGCGGCCGCCTCTACCAGGGTTTCGTCGCCGCCAGTGCCGACCACATCTTCACCTCGACGCGCGCCAGGGGGTGAGCCGCCATGCATGACATCCTGCTGCTGGGCGCCGGCAAGATCGGCGAGGCGATCGCCACCCTGCTGCACGGTTGTGGGGAGTACCGCGTCACCGTCGCCGATTGCGATCCGGCCTCACTGGAACGTCTCGCCCGGACCGGAATAAACACCCGCGCGCTCGACGTGCAGGATGCACCGGGACTGCAGGCGGCGATCAGCGGGCGGGAGGCGGTGATCTCGGCGCTCTCCTTCCACCACAGCGCACCGGTCGCGCAGGCGGCGCTGCGCGGGGGCGCGAGCTTTTTCGACCTCACCGAGGATGTCGCCACCACGCGCGCGATCCGGCGGATCGCCGCCGCGGCGGCGCCCGGGCAGATCTTCATGCCGCAGTGCGGTCTCGCGCCCGGCTTCATCTGCATCCTCGCCCACGCCATGTGCCAGCGCTTCGACGAGGTCGAAAAGGTGAAGATGCGCGTCGGCGCCCTGCCCCGCTACCCGTCGAACATGATGCTGTACAACCTCACCTGGTCCACGGACGGGCTGATCAACGAGTACTGCAACCCCTGCGAGGTGATCCGGGACGGCCGCCGTTGCGAGGTGCTGCCACTGGAGGGACTGGAGAGTTTCTCGCTCGACGGCGTCGAGTACGAGGCCTTCAACACCTCCGGCGGCCTCGGCACCCTCTGTGGCTCGCTGGAAGGCAGGGTCCGGAATCTCAACTACAAGACCGTGCGCTACCGCGGCCACCGCCACCTCATGGCATTCCTGATCAAGTCGCTCAACCTGGGCCGGCGGCGCGAGCTGCTGCGCGAGATCCTCGAGGACGCGGTGCCGATGACGCGCCAGGACGTGGTGCTGGTGTTCTGCACCGTCAGCGGCATGCAGGACGGGCGGCTGGTGCAGGAGTCGGACACCCGCAAGCTGTACCCGCGCCGGCTGCACGGGACCGAGTGGAGCGCGATCCAGTCGGTGACCGCCGCCGGTGTCTGCGCGGCGCTGGACCTGCACATGCAGTCTCCCGGCGGGCGTACCGGCTTCGTCTGCCAGGAGGACCTCGACCTGGACGGGTTCCTCGCCAACCGTTTCGGACGCATCTTCCAGGAGCAGGAGCACGCCGATGACGCAGCTGCCGCCGCTGATCACTGAATGCCTTGCGCCTGCGGCGCTGCCGGCCGCCTGGTCACGGGGAACGGGCGCGGCCGGCCAGGGGGCCGCCATGCGCAGCGTCTCGCCCATCGACGGGACGGTGGTGGCGAACTGGCGGGCGGCCACGGCTGACCAGGTCGGCGCCGCGGTCCGGGCCGCCCACGGGGCGCACCGCGCCTGGCGGCCGGTGCCCGCGCCCCGGCGCGGGGAACTGGTGCGCCGCATCGGCGACCGGGTTCGCGCGCACAAGGAGGAACTCGCCGCCCTGATCACGCTGGAGGCCGGCAAGATCCCGCAGGAGGCGCTCGGCGAGGTACAGGAGTGGATCGACCTGTGCGATTACGCGGTGGGCCTGTCGCGCCAGCTGCACGGCCTGACCATCGCCAGCGAGCGCCCCATGCACCGCATGATGGAGCAGTGGCACCCGCTGGGCGTGGTCGGCATCATCACCGCCTTCAATTTCCCGGTCGCGGTGTGGGCCTGGAACGCCATGCTGTCGCTGGTGTGCGGCAACAGCCTGGTCTGGAAGCCGTCGGAGCAGACCCCGCTCTGCGCGCTGGCCTGCCAGCGCATCCTCGCGGAATGCGCGGCAACCATGGACGAGGCACCCGAACACCTCGGCACGGTCGTGCTGGGCGGCGCGGACACCGGCCAGGCGCTCGCGGCGAACCGGCAGGTTCCGCTGGTGTCGGCCACCGGCTCGGTGCCCATGGGCCGGAAGGTGGCGGTCACGGTTGCGGAACGGCTGGGACGCTGCCTGCTCGAACTGGGCGGCAACAACGCCATGATCCTGGCGCCCAGCGCCGACCCGGCGCTCTCGCTGCGGGCGGTGGTGTTTTCGGCGGTGGGCACCTGTGGCCAGCGCTGCACCTCGCTGCGCCGGCTGCTGGTACACGAATCCGTCTTCGATCGTACCGCCGGCGCCCTGCAACAGGCCTATGCCTCGTTGCGCGTCGGCGACCCGCGGGAGCCCGGCGTGCTCGTGGGTCCACTGGTGAACGAGCGGGCGTTCGCGGCCATGCAGTCCGCGCTGCAACGGGTGCCGGCCGAGGGCGGCGCCGTGCTGCACGGCGGCGAGCGCGTCACCGCCAACGTGCCGGCGGGCGGCGTCTACGTCCGCCCCGCGCTGGCGATGCTGCCGGCCGGCGCACCGCTGTTGCGCGAGGAGACCTTTGCCCCGATTCTCTACCTGGTGCGCTGGTCGGAACTGGACGAGGCCATCGCGATGCACAACGACGTGCCGCAGGGACTGTCTTCCGCGATCTTCACCACGGACATCCGCGAGGCGGAACGGTTTCTTTCCCCGGCGGGATCCGACTGTGGTATCGCCAACGTCAACATCGGCACGTCGGGGGCCGAGATCGGCGGGGCTTTCGGTGGCGAGAAGGATACCGGCGGCGGCCGCGAATCGGGCTCGGACGCCTGGAAACAGTACATGCGCCGCGTGACCTGCACCATCAATTACGGCGACGACCTGCCGCTGGCGCAGGGCATCCGCTTCGGCGACCCGGACTGACCGGCCCCGTTGCCCGGCCCGCGCCGGTTACAGCGAGCGCGAGACGATTTCCTTCATGATCTCGTTGGTGCCGGCATAGATCTTCTGCACCCGCGAATCGGCCCAGCCGCGGGCGATCGGGTATTCACGCATGTACCCGTAACCGCCGTGCAGCTGCACGCACTCGTCGAACACCCTGCACTGCAGCTCGGTGGTCCACATCTTCAGGGCGGCGGCGGTCGGCACGTCCAGCTTCTTCGCCACGTGCAGGTCCAGGCAGCGGTCGACGAAGGCGCGGCCGGCCATGATGTCGGCCTTGATCTCGGCCAGCTTGAAACGGGTGTTCTGGAAGCTGGAGATGGTGCGCCCGAAGGCCTTGCGTTCCTTGCAGTAGTCCACCGTCCAGCGGAAGCCCGCCTCGGCGGCAGCGATGGCGGAGATGCCGACCAGCAGGCGTTCCTGCGGCAGTTCCTGCATCAGATAGATGAACCCCTGGCCCTCCTTGCCCAGCAGGTTCTCCCTGGGCACCTTCACGTCGTTGAAGAACAGTTCGGAGGTGTCCTGCGCCTTCATGCCGACCTTCTCCAGGTTCTTGCCCTTGGCGAAGCCCTCCCAGGAGGATTCGACCAGAAACAGGCTGATGCCCTTGGAGCCTTCCTTCGGGTCGGTCTTGGCCACCACGATGACGAGGTCGGCCAGCTGGCCGTTGGTGATGAAGGTCTTGGAACCGTTCAGGATGTAATGGTCACCGTCGAGGATGGCCGTGGTCTTGACGCCCTGCAGGTCGCTGCCGGTGCCGGGCTCGGTCATGGCGATGGCCGAGATCATGTCGCCGCTGCACAGCTTGGGCAGGTAGCGCTGCTTCAGTTCCTCGGAGGCGTAGTGCTCGATGTACGGCGCGACGATGTCGCTGTGCAGCGGGAACCCGACGCCGGAGAGGCCCAGGTAGGCCAGTTCCTCGATGACAACCGTGCTGTAGCGGAAGTCGGTGCCGGCGCCGCCGTACTCGGTCGCCACGGTCGGGCAGAGGAACCCGGCGTCGCCCGCCTTCACCCACAGGTCGCGGGAGACCTGGCCGTCGTTTTCCCACTGCGGGTAGTGGTAGGGCACCGCTTCCTTTTCCAGGAACTTGCGCACGGCGTCCCGGAAGATCTCGTGGTCGCCGTCGAAAATATTGCGTGCAATCGCCGTCAGTGCCGTCATGCCTGTCTCCCTGCCCGTCCCGCGGGTGCGTGTTCCAACCGGTTCCGGCCATCTTACTGCAATCTAACTAACGATTGTAAGGTTGGCGCAAACCACTGATTCAAAGAGATTTTGTACGAATATTGAGGGGCACTCCCCTCTTATCAGGGAGGTCAGGCCTTGTGCTGGCGCGCGAGGTATTCGTGCGACTGCATCTCCAGCAGGCGGCTCTGGGTACGCTCGAAAACGAACGCCAGCTGGGTGCCCGTGTAGAGCTGGTCGATCGGCACCGCGGCCGACAGGATCAGCTTGACGTTGCGGTCGTAGAACTCGTCCACCATGTTGATGAACCGGCGCGCCTGGTCATCCTGGTCGGCGCCCATCTGCGGCACGTTGCTGACCAGCACGGCGTGGTAGCAGCGCGCGATCTCGATGTAGTCGTTCTGGCTGCGCGGCCCGTCGCAGAGCGCGGGAAAATCGAACCAGACCACGTCGTCGGCGCACCAGCGGGAGGGAATGGTGCGCTTCTCCACCTCGATCTCGACACCCTGCTGTCCCGGTTCCGGCGCCAGCTGCTCGAAGCTCTTCATCAGGCTTTCATCGGCGGCGCTGTCCAGCGGGGCGTGGAAGATTTCCGCCCGCTCCAGCGCACGCAGGCGGTAGTCCACGCCACCATCCACGTTGACCACCTGGGTGTACTTCTCCAGCAGGTCGATCGCCGGCAGGAAGCGGGCCCGCTGCAGGCCGTTCTCGTAGAGGCCCCCGGGCTCGATATTGGAAGTGGCCACCAGGGTCACGCCGTTTTCGAACAGCCCCTCCAGCAGGCCGGCCAGGATCATGGCATCGGTGATGTCGGAGACGAAAAACTCGTCGAAGCACAGCACCCGCGCCTGTTCGGCGATGCGGCGGGCGACGATATCGAGCGGATTCTTCTCGCCCTTGAGCTGCTGCAGGTCTTCGTGCACGTGGCGCATGAAGCGGTGGAAGTGCGTGCGCATCTTCTTCTCGAACGGCAGGCACTCGTAGAAGGTATCCACCAGGTAGGTCTTGCCGCGCCCGACGCCGCCCCAGAAATACAGCCCGCGCACCGGCTCACCCTTCTTGCGGGAACGACCGAAGAAATTCAGTACCGAGACCTTCGACGAGCTGGCGGCGTCACCGGCGGCGATCAGCGCGTCGTAGAGCGCCTGCAGGTGCATCACCGCCGCTTCCTGCGCAGGGTCCCTGGAGAACCCCTCGCTCGCCAGGTCGAGCTGGTACTTCTCCAGCGGCGTGCGGCTATGCATCCTGCGCATCCAGCCAGGATTGCAGGCGTTCCTTCAACTCCACGAGGCGGCCGTGGAAGAAGTGGCTGCACGCCGGGAACACCTCGACCTGCGGCGGCGGGTTCAGGCCACGCATGGCCGACAGCACCGCCTCCGGATCGACGACCTCGTCGGCATCACCCTGCATGACCATGGTCGGCACGGCGAGCGGCAGCACGGCGGTGTAATCGAAATTCACCACGGACGGTGCAAGCATTACCAGCTGTTGCACCGGCCGCCCTTCCTGCAGCAGTTCGTGCGCGGCCCGCGCCGCCGCGTAGGAGCCGAACGAGAAACCGGCCAGCGCGAGCCGCGCCGCGGGATTCTCGCGCCACAGCCATTGCGCCACCGCGCGCACGTCGTCCGCCTCGCCGGCGCCCTCGCCGTACGAACCCTCGCTGCGCCCCACGCCACGGAAATTGAAGCGCGCCACCGGCACCCCACGGTCGCGCCAGACCCGGGCGACCGTCGTCACCACCTTGTTCTGCATCGTACCGCCGAACAACGGGTGCGGATGGCAGACCAGCGCCACCACGCCGGCGCCGCCGCGCAATTCCTCCAGGCCGGCGACGCGCGCTTCCAGCGCGCCCGCCGGTCCTTCAATGGTCTCCGGGGTTTCCCGCATGATCCTCAGGTCCGTTCCGCTGCCGATTCCTGTTGTTTTACCGGTTTGTGTCCGCCCGACGGCGAAACCTATAATGATGCGCCCGCGCAAAGAACTTCAAGCTCGCCGGGCGCCGGCACTATCATACCCGCAGCGAACAGGGGACGGTTTCATGGATTTGCTCGCGACACAATGGATGATCGGCCTGCTCGGCTTTGCGGCGGGTATCACGGTCGGCGCTCTGATCTACCACTTCACGCGCACCGATGCTGGCGCCGGCAGTCACGTGGCGGAGGAACTCGAACAACTGCGCGCCGAGAACGAGGAATACCAGCGCAACGTGGCCCGCCATTTCCAGCGTACGGCCGAACTGGTGAACAACCTCACGGAAAGCTACCGGGACGTGCACCAGCATCTCTCGCAGGGCGCCCAGTCGCTCTGCAGCGAAGACGAGGCACTGCGCGCGCAGCTCGAGGGTTCGCTGGCGAACCGCCTGATCAGCCAGCCGGAACCCACCCCGGCAGAGGCGGAGAAAATCCTCGACAAGGCCGTGGAACCGCCCAAGGACTACGCGCCGAAAAGCGCGCCGGACGAGCGTGGCACGCTGTCCGAGGAATACGGCCTGAAGAAAAAGAAGAGCAAGCCTGCCGCCGGCTGATCAGGCCGGGTTGTCGATATCCACGAAGCGCGTCTGCAGCCCGAACTCGCTTTCCAGCCAGCCGCCCACCGCCTGCACGCCGTAGCGTTCCGTCGCGTGGTGCCCGGCGGCGAAGAAGTGCAGGCCGTTCTCCCGCGCCGCATGCACGGTCTGCTCGGACACCTCCCCGGTCACGTAGGCATCGACGCCGGCCGCGATGGCCTGATCGATGTACCCTTGCGCGCCGCCGGTGCACCATGCCAGCGTGCGGATCTCCGCACTGGCGCCGGGCACGTACAACGGCTCCCGCCCCAGCCGGTCGCGAAGCCGGTGCGCCATTTCCGCGCCGCCGACCGGCGCACAGGTCCCGACCAGCCCGATGCTGTCGGCACGGTCCACGCCGGGCTGCAGTCCACCCGTCACCGCCCAGCCGAGCCGGTCGGCCAGGGCGGCGTTATTGCCCAGTTCCGGGTGCGCGTCGAGCGGCAGGTGATAGGCGAACAGGTTGAGATCGGCGGCCAGCGCCGTCGCCACCCGCCGCCGGCGCGTGCCGGTCAGTACCGGCGGCTCGCCCTTCCAGAACCAGCCGTGGTGCACGAGCACGGCACCGGCGCCCAGGGCGACGGCCTCGTCCAGCAGGGCCTGGCAGGCCGTCACACCGGTGACCAGCAGGCCGACGTCCGCGCGCCCCTCCACCTGCAGGCCATTGGGACAGTAATCACGGAATGCCTCCGGTCGCAGCTTGTGGTTCAGCGCGGATTCAAGTTGCTGGCGTGTAATGGTCATGCGGCCCCCCGGTAAGCAGGCCCCATTCTAGCAACTGCCCCGTGATCATCGGCGGGACGCGGGTGCGGGGGAACCTCCGGCGTCCGTATAATGTCGAACGGGGCATCGCCGCCGCGCCCCCGGCCGGCGCGAGCGCCAAAAAACAGCAGATGGAGCAGGAAATCGCATGTGGGACCGGACCCGTAAGTACGCATGGCCCGTGATCGCCGGGCTGCTGGGCGCCGCGCTGTACCTGCAGGCGGGTTCTGGCGCGCGCGCGCCCGAGGACACCGCGGTACGGCTGTTCCCGGAGAGCAACGCCGCCCTGCCCGTGAAGAGCGGCCCGGTCTCCTACTCCGAGGGCACCGAGCGCGCCGCCCCTGCCGTCGTCAACATCTACACCACGCGCCTGGTACAGCAGCGCGTGCACCCGTTACTGCGCGACCCGTTCTTCCGCCAGTTCTTCGGCTACCAGGAAATGCCCAGCCAGCAGCGCATGGACAACAGCCTCGGCAGCGGCGTGATCGCCAGCGGCGACGGGCTCATCCTGACCAACCACCACGTCATCCACGGCGCCGACGAGATTCGCGTCGCGCTGCGTGACGGCCGCGAGGCACACGCCCAACTGGTCGGGTCAGACCCCGAAACCGACATCGCCGTGCTGCGCATCGACCTGCCCGACCTGCCCACCATCCAGATGCGCGACTCCAACCAGCTGCGCGTCGGCGACGTCGTGCTGGCCATCGGCAACCCCTTCGGGGTGGGTCAGACCGTGACCATGGGCATCGTCAGCGCCACCGGTCGCAAGCACCTCGGCATCAACGCGTTCGAGAACTTCATCCAGACCGACGCCGCCATCAACCCGGGCAACTCGGGCGGCGCGCTGGTCGATGCGCACGGGCGGCTGATCGGCATCAATACCGCGATCTTCTCGAAGTCGGGCGGCTCCATGGGCATCGGCTTCGCCATCCCCACCAACCTCGCGCGCGAGGTCATGGATGAACTGGTGACACACGGCAGGGTGATCCGCGGCTGGCTCGGCATCGAGATCCAGGAACTCACGCCGGGACTGGCGGAATCCTTCGGGCTGGATCACACCAACGGGATCCTGATCGCGGGCATCTTCCGCAACGGCCCGGCGCACCTGGCGGGGATCAAGCCCGGCGACCTGATCCTCTCGATCGATGGCCGGACGATCGCGAACGGCGCCGAGGCCATGGATCTGATCGCCCGGGTCCGGCCCGGCAAGATCGTGAAGCTGGATATCCTGCGCGACGGCCGCCGTTTCGAGCTTTCCGCGGAAGTGGGCACGCGCGAGGCGAACCGCGTCCGCAACCGGCGCTAGGCAGGCAGCGGCTGCAGGCGATCAGGCCCGCAACGCCCGGGCCAGCGCGGCCAGCAGCGCCGTATTCTCGTCCGGCGTGCCGACGGTCAGCCGCAGACAACCGTCCAGCAAAGGGTGGGCACCGTCCAGGCATTTGACCAGCACGCCCAGTTCACGCAGCCGCGTGAACACCTCCCGCGCCGGAGCGTCCTGCACGCGGACCAGCACGAAGTTGGCCTCGCTCGGCCAGGTGGTCACCGGCAGCGCGGCCAGTTCCCGGATCAGTCGCGCCCGCTCCATGCGGATGCGCGCCGTCTGCTCCGACAGCATCCCGGCGCGGGCCAGCGCAAACGAGGCGGCGGCCTGCGCCAGCACGCCGATGTTGTACGGCAGCCGGACCTTCTCGAACTGCTCGATCCAGGCCGGCGCCCCGACCAGGTAGCCGATCCGCAAACCGGCGAGGCCAAGCTTGGACAGCGTGCGCATGACCACCACGTTGCCGTGGCGGTCGAGCATGTCGAGCTGCGCGCTGTCGGTGAAGGCGCGGTACGCCTCGTCGACAACCACCAGCCCGGGCGCGGCGGCGGCGATCCGTTCCACGTCCGCCCGCGCGAACACGTTGCCGGTGGGATTGTTGGGCACGGCGAGATAGACGATCGCCGGACGGCACTCTTCGATGGCGGCCAGCATGGCAGGCACGTCGAGCGAGAAATCCTCCGACCGCAGCGGCACGCCGCGATACCGCATGCCGGCGAAGGTGGCGATCATGCGGTACATCACGAACGAGGGCTCCGGCGCGAGGATGGTGCGGTCGGCCCCGCCGACGGCCATGGCGAGCATCTGGATGATCTCGTCCGAACCGTTGCCCAGCAGCAGGCCGTGCGCGGCGTCGATGCCGTCGAACGCGCGCAGCTGTGCGCGCAGTGCGCCGGCAGCCGGATCCGGATAGCGGTTGACGTCCAACGCGCGGGCGCACGCGGCCCATTCCTGCCGGACCGCGTCGGGCCAGGTCCACGGGTTCTCCATGGCGTCGAGCTTGATCAGCCCGGTCGCGTCCGGCACCGGGTAGGCGGTGAGCGCGCGAATCTCGGGCCGTACCCAGCGCGCCACGAGGTCCGCGGTGGACACCGGCACCTACCTATTCCGCCCCGATGCGGCAGGCTGCTGAGCGCGCGTGCGCCTCCAGCCCCTCGCCCGTCGCGAGCGTCTCGGCGTCGCGGGCCAGCGCGTCCACGGCCCCGGGCGCCAGCCCGATCAGCGAACTGCGCTTCTGGAAGTCGTAGACGCCCAGCGGCGAGAAGAATCGCGCGGTGCCCGCCGTCGGCAGCACGTGGTTGGGGCCGGCGCAGTAGTCGCCCATCGCCTCGGCCGCGTGCCGGCCGAGAAAGATGGCGCCGGCGTGCCGGATGCCGGGCAGCAGCGCCTGTGGGTCCGCCACGGAAAGCTCCAGGTGCTCCGGCGCGATGCGATTGATCAGCGTGACCGCCTGGTCCAGGTCCGGCACGCGGATGAGCGCGCCGCGCTCGCGCAGCGACTGGCGGATGATGTCCGCGCGCGTCATCTCCGGCAAACAGCGCTCGATCTCCGCATGCACCGCGTCGAGGAAGGCGGCGTCGGGGGAGATCAGGATCGACTGTGCGTTCTCGTCGTGTTCGGCCTGCGAGAACAGGTCCATGACCACCCAGTGCGGATCGGTTTGCCCATCGCACACGACCAGGATCTCGGAAGGCCCGGCAATCATGTCGATGGCGACGCGGCCGAAGACCATGCGCTTGGCGGTGGCCACGTAGATGTTGCCGGGCCCGACGATCTTGTCGACCGGACGCACCGATTCCGTGCCGTAGGCCAGCGCCGCGACCGCCTGCGCACCGCCGACCTGCAGGAAGCGGTCGACTCCGGCGATGGCGGCGGCGGCGAGCACGAAATCGTTGCGCGCACCGCCCGGCGACGGCGCGACCAGCACCACCTCCGGCACGCCGGCCACCCGCGCCGGCAGCACGTTCATCAGCACCGAGGACGGGTAGGCAGCCTTGCCGCCGGGCACGTACACGCCAACCCGGTCCAGCGGACGCACCTGCTGACCCAGCAGGTGGCCGTCCTCGTCGTGGTACTGCCAGCTCTGCTGCACCTGCCGGCCGTGATAGCTGCGGATGCGCGCCGCCGCCCGCTCCAGCGCCTCGCGCATGGGTGCGGGGATCCGCGCCAGCGCCGCCTTCTGTTCCTCGGGGCTGACCTCCAGCGCACCGGCCGATGCCGGTTCCCAGCCGTCGAAGCGCGCGGTGCATGCCAGCAGCGCGGCGTCCCCGCCCGTACGCACCGACTGCAGGATGTCCGCCACCGCCGCCTCGACCTGCGGATTCTGTTCCTCGTTCCAGGCCAGCAGGCGGTCAAGTTCCGCGTCGAAACCGGACGCGCCCGCATCCAGCCTGCGTATGGTCTGCGAATCAGGCATCGGCCGTCTCCCGTGCCTCGCCGACCGCCCGCTCGAGCGCGTCGGTCAGTTGCAGCACGTCGCCGCGGCGCGACTTCATGCTGGCCTTGTTCACCACCAGCCGGGTGCTGACGTCCATGATCAGTTCCAGCGGTTCCAGGCCGTTGGCCTGCAACGTGCGCCCGGTATCGACCAGGTCCACGATGCGATCCGCCAGCCCCACCAGCGGCGCCAGTTCCATCGAGCCATACAGCTTGATCAGGTCCACCTGCTGGCGGCGTCGTGCGTAGAACTGCCGGGTGATGTTGACGAACTTGGTGGCCACGCGCAGGCGGCCCGGGCGGGCCTCGGCGCCGACCGGACCGGCGGTCATCAGCCGGCAGCGGGCGATCTCCAGGTCCAGCGGCTCGTAGAGGTTGCCACTGCCGTGCTCGGTGAGCACGTCCAGCCCGACGAAGCCGAGGTCAGCGCCGCCGTTCTCGACGTAGGTCGGTACGTCGGTGGCCCGCACCACCACCAGCCGCAGGTGCGGCAGGTTGGTCTGAAAGATCAGCTTGCGGCTCGCCGCGACCGACTCGCGCGCATGAATGCCCGCGCGCCCGAGCAACGGCAGGGATTCCTCGAGAATGCGCCCCTTGGACAGGGCCAGGGTGATGGGCTGCGCGGCCATTGCGAACGTTCCGCAGAATATCGGACCGCCAATTGTACGGGAGCGGGCCGGGATTAGTAGGGGCACAAGGCGTCCGGGCAACAGAGTGGCCGGGTAGCGGGGTGGATACCACTTCCGCCGTGCGTCTGTCGCGAACGGTCCATGGACGGGCCAAGAGAGCGACAGCCGCATTCGGAGCCGCCAGGGATGGCGGCGGAGATTAAGGCGGAAGTGGTATCCACCCCGCCGCCCCTGCAAGGGAATACTGACGCGATGGATTTGTGATGCGATTCGGAGCCAGCTTAACCGGGCACGCGGCGGATCTTGCCGCCGAGCAGCTGGATCTTCTCCTCGATGCACTCGTAACCACGGTCGATGTGGTAGATGCGGTCCACCACCGTGTCGCCCTCGGCGACCAGCCCGGCGATCACCAGGCTGGCCGAGGCGCGCAGGTCGGTCGCCATCACCGGCGCGCCCTTCAGGTGACTGACGCCCTCGACGATGGCCGTGTTCCCTTCCAGGTGGATGTCTGCGCCCATGCGGATCATCTCCAGGACGTGCATGAAGCGGTTCTCGAACACGGTCTCGGTGACACGGCCCACGCCATCGGCGACGGTGTTCATGGCGATGAACTGTGCCTGCATGTCGGTGGGAAACGCCGGGTACGGCGCGGTGCGCACGCTGACGGCCCGCGGCCGCTTGCCCTTCATGTCCAGTTCGATGCTGGTTTCACCGGCATTGATGACCGCGCCGGCCTCCTCCAGCTTGGCCAGCACCGCATCGAGCTGGTGCGGATCGGTGTCCTTGAGCTTGACGTGTCCACGGGTGGCGGCCGCGGCCGTCAGGTAGGTGCCGGTCTCGATCCGGTCCGGGCAGACCGAATAGGTGCAGCCGTGCAGCTTGTTCACGCCCTCGATCTCGATGCGGTCGGTGCCGTGACCCCGGATCTTCGCGCCCATGGCGATCAGGCACTCGGCGAGGTCGACGATCTCCGGCTCGCGCGCGGCATTCTCGATGAGGGTGGTTCCGGCCGCCAGCGTGGCCGCCATCATGACGTTCTCGGTGCCGGTCACGGTGACCATGTCCATGCAGATGCGGGCACCGCGCAGCGGACCGTTGGCGCGCGCCTTGATGTAGCCGTCCTCGATGGTGACCCGGGCGCCGAGCGCCTGCATGCCGCGCACGTGCTGGTCGACCGGCCGGCTGCCGATGGCGCAGCCGCCGGGCAGCGCCACCTCGGCCTGGCCGTAGTGCGCGAGGATCGGCCCCAGCACGAGGATGGATGCGCGCATGGTCTTCACCAGCTCGTAGGGCGCCCGGTAGCGCTTGATGCTGTTGGCGTTGATCTCCATGCCCATCTTCTCGCCCATCACCAGTTCCACGCCCATGCCGCGGAACAGCGCGTTCATGGTGGTGATGTCGTGCAGGTGCGGCAGGTTGAGGATGGTGACCGGATCGTCGGCCAGCAGGGTCGCGGCGAGGATCGGCAGGGCCGAGTTCTTGGCGCCGGAGATGCGAATCTCGCCTTCCAGCGGCTTCCCGCCAGTGATGATGAGCTTGTCCATGGGGTCGGTGCTTTATCTGCCTGATCGCAGAATATTAGTTCACCGGCGGCGAGGATGCCGGATCGGATCAGCCCCCGCCGGCGGCTTCCTGCGGCGTCAGGGCGCGAATCTGCACGGCATGCACGGCGCCGGAGGAGATCAGGTCCCCCAGCGCCCGGTAAACAAGCTGCTGCCGCCGGACCCGGTTCAGCCCCTGGAAGCAATCGCCCACGGCTTCCACCTCGAAGTGGCTGCCGTCGCCGCTCACCCGCAGTTCGCAGCCTTCCAGTGCGCCGGCCAGGTGTGTTTGCAGTTCCCCGGGTGTCATCGTGCCGTTCCCCGTGCAGCGGCCGTCAGAGCGCGTCCAGCACCGTGCCCCAGCCGTCGATGACGGCGTCGATGTTGCCGTTCTTCTGGTGGGCGATGGCGCGGAACTGGCTCTTGAACGTCGTCACGAGGTTCACGCCACCGAAGACGATGTTGTACACGCGCCAGTTGCCGTCGCCGAAGTCGGCGAGGTAGAAGTTGGCCTGGTAACGGGTGTTCTCAGCACCGTGCAGCACCAGGCGCACGAAGGCGCGGTTGTCCTTCATGTGGTTCTTCTCCAGCGGGAGAACCTCGATCTTCTCACCACCGTAGTTGAGCAGCAGCGCGGAGTACTTCTCCAGCACCAGGTTCTTGAACACATCACTGAAGCGCTGGCGCTGCGCCGGCGTGGCGCTGGCGTAGTAGTCGCCCATCACCAGCCTGGAGAAGAAATCGAAATGGATCACCGGCGAGAGCACCTGCTCGACCGCCAAGAAAAACTGCTTCGGATCCTGTGAGTAGGTGCCCCGCTCGCGCTGGATCGTGGCCAGCAGTTCGTTGGTGCCCTGACGCACCACCTCGTCCGGGCCGATGTTCGCCCGGGCCAGCCCGCTCAGGCCCAGCAGCACGAGGAGCACCGCCAGGTAGCGAAAAATCTGTACGCGCATCAAATCTGACTCCTAAAACCTGAATTCTGCCCGGCCATACCAGCCTGCCCCCTCTGACCACGCGCGGGGCGGGTCGGTTCAGTCCGGCGCCGGGCCGGTGTCGACCGGTCGGGGGACAGCATCTCCCGGCCCGCCTGAATCGGGCGTGAACGACCCCAGCCGAGCGGCGCATATTATCACTAATGGATCCCGGAATCCGTGCCTGCCGGCGCCGCAATGCCAGCGCGCGGCGCCAGCGCCGCGGCTTGAGTTCGGCCGGTACGAACCAGTAAAGTGCCGCCACCATGGATCACCCGGCTGCGAACTGCCCATGAGCGACCCCCTCCTGCCGCCACTGGCCGCACTGATCGGCGGCCTGGTCCTGCTGGGCTGGAGCGCGGACCGTTTCGTGGCCGGTGCGGCGGCCACCGCGCGCGCGCTGGGGATGAGCCTGCTGCTGATCGGCCTCACCATTGTTTCGTTCGGCACCTCGGCTCCCGAGATCCTGGTCTCCGCCATCGCCGCGTTCACCGGCGTCGGTGAACTGGCGGTGGGCAACGCGCTGGGCTCCAACATCGCCAACATCGGCCTGGTGCTGGGCGCCACCGCGCTGCTGGCGCCGGTGGTGGTGCCGCGCGACCTGTTCCGCCGCGAGTTCGTGCTGCTGATCCTGTCCGCGCTGCTCGGCGGCTACTGCCTCTGGGACCTGCGCATCGACCACGTCGACGGCCTCCTGCTGCTCGCGGCCCTGGCCCTGGTCATGTGGCGCTTCGTCGCGCAGGGCACGGCCTCCTCCGACGCGGCGGCGCTGGACCACGAGATGGAGGACAGCATCCCCTCGCTGCCACTGCGGCGGGCCGCCTGGCTGCTGATCAGCGGGCTGGTCCTGTTGCTGGTCAGTTCGCGCATGCTGGTCTGGGGCGCGACGGAACTCGCGCTGGCGTTCGGCGTCTCGGAACTGGTCATCGGCCTGACCATCGTCGCCATCGGCACCAGCCTGCCGGAACTGGCTGCCGCGGTGGCCTCCGTCATGAAGGGCCATCACGATATCGTGATCGGCACGGTCGTGGGCTCAAATCTCTTCAACATGCTGGGTGTGCTGGCGATTCCCGGACTGGTCGATCCGATCCAGCTGGAGGCGGCGGTGTTCTGGCGCGATTTCGCCGCCATGGCGCTGTTGACGACCCTCATGATCCTGTTCGCCTGGCTGCCCCCGGCCCGGCCCGCAGTGGACCGCATCGAGGGCGGCCTCCTGCTGGCGGGCTACTTCTTGTTCCTCGGCGTCCTGTACCTCACGACGGTCGGCTGACCCGCCCCTACACCCCGGCCCGGCCGCTATACTGGCTTGCAAACCTGCCTGATCGGACCCGGCACATGACGGCGCAGCCCGCAGCATTGATCGCCTCCGGAAAACGCACCATCGAACTGGAGGCGGACGCAGTCCGCGCGCTGCTCGCGCGGATCGATGAAGACTTCGCCCGCGCCTGCGAGCTGCTGCTCGCCTGCAAGGGCCGCACCGTGGTCACCGGCATGGGCAAGTCAGGGCACATCGGCAAGAAGATCGCGGCCACGCTGGCCAGCACCGGCACGCCGGCCTTCTTCGTGCACCCGGGCGAAGCCAGCCATGGCGACCTCGGCATGATCACCGGCAACGATGTCGTCATCGCCCTGTCGAATTCCGGCAAGACGCCCGAGGTCCTCACCATCCTGCCGCTGTTCCGGCGCATGGGCGCACCGCTGATCAGCATGACCGGCGATCCGTCCTCCCCGCTGGCGCAGGAGGCAGCCGTGAACCTGGACGTTTCGGTGGCCAAGGAGGCCTGTCCCCACGACCTCGCACCCACCGCCAGCACCACGGCCTCGCTGGCCATGGGCGACGCCCTGGCGATCGCCCTGCTGGAGGCCCGCGGCTTCACGCCGGAGGATTTCGCCTTTTCGCACCCGGGCGGCAGCCTCGGCCGGCGCCTGCTGCTCAGGGTCGCCGACCTGATGCACGGTGGCGACGCCCTGCCCCGTGTCGGCGACGACACCTCGCTGCGCGACGCCTTGCTGGAGATGACCGCCAAGGGCCTGGGCATGACCACCGTCGTCAGTGGCGACGGGAAGCTGGCCGGCGTATTCACCGACGGCGACCTGCGCCGCGTGCTGGAAGGCAACGTCGACCTGCGCACCGCCGCCATCCGGGACGTCATGACGCCGCACGGCCACACCATCGGTCCCGGCGCACTCGCCGCCGACGCCGTGCGCATCATGGAGGAGCGTCGCATCAACGGGCTCGTCGTGGTGGACGAGGCAGACCGGCCGATCGGCGCGCTGAACATGCACGACCTGCTGCGCGCGGGGGTGGTCTGATGGACCCGGTGGAGGCCATCGCGAAGCGCATCCGCCTGCTGGCGCTGGACGTCGACGGCGTCCTCACCGACGGCCGGCTCTACTTCACCGACGACGGAAAAGAACTGAAATCCTTCAACACGCTGGACGGGCATGGCATCAAGATGCTGCAGTCCGCCGGGGTCCAGGTCGCGATCATCACCGGCCGCAAGACCAACCTGGTGGCGAAGCGGGCCAGCGACCTCGGCATCGAGCACCTGTTCCAGGGCCGCGAGGACAAGGTCGTTGCGCTGCAGGAACTGTGCGTGAAGACCGACCTGGAACTGGAGCAGACCGCCTACATGGGCGACGACCTCCCCGACCTGGCCGCAGTCCGCGCCGCCGGTCTGGGCATGAGCGTCTGCAACGCCCACTACTTCGTGCGCGCCCATGCCGACTGGGTCAGCGAGCTGCCCGGCGGCATGGGCGCGGTACGCGAGGCGTGCGACTTCATCCTGCGGTCGCAGGGCAAGCTGGAGCACATGCTGCAGGCATACCTGTAGGGGTAAAGCCTGTAGAATCCGGACCATGGAAAAGATTTCGCCCACGGTCGGCATCGTCTTCGCGGTGGTGGCCTTCGTCGTGCTCTGGATGGTCCTGGGCGGCGGGGAGCAACTGGTGCCGGAGCCGCCACCGGAGAGCTCGCTGGATCCGGATTTCTACATGTCCGGGGTGGATTCCATCCAGTACGACGAGACCGGCCAGCCCCGCTACCAGCTGTTCGCCAACCAGATGAGCCATTTCCCGCACAACGACATCACCGAGATCACGCTCCCGCACATCATCATCTACAGGAAGAACGGCTCGCCCTGGCGGCTCAGTTCGCTCTACGGGCAGATCCTGCCGGCCGGCGACTCGGTGGAACTCTGGGAGGAGGTGGAGGTCAACTATGAACCTCCGGACGACAACTACCTGAAGCTGTCCACCGACAGCCTGCGGATCTTCCCCCGGAAGGAATACGCGGAGACATATCAAGCTGTTATGATTGAGTCCCCGCGCGGCACAACATCTGCCAGGGGCCTGCAGGCGGACCTCCAAACCAACCGACTGCGGCTGCTGGCCAAGGTACGAGGCAAGTATGAAGGCAAGCTTTGATCTGCTCCTGGCGGCATTGCTGACGGGCGTCGTCGCGCTGCCCGCGCAGGCGTTGCCGGGAGACAGCGCGGCGGCGATCCGCATCGAATCGGACACCGCCGAGATGGACGAGAAACAGGGTGTTTCCGTCTACCGCGGCCGTGTCCGCATCAGCCAGGGTACCGTGCGCATCCGCGCCGACAAGGTGACCGTGGAGTCCACCAGGGATGGCGTCAGCAAGATCGTCGCCACCGGACGACCGGCGCACTACCAGCACCAGCCCAAGGCGAACGAGTCCATCGTCCATGCCTACGGCGAGGTGATCCAGTATTTCGCCGACGACCAGAAGGTGGTCATCCTCAAGAATGCGCGCCTGGAGCAGGACGACAACACGTTCATCGGCGACCGCATCAACTATGATATCCAGAAGCAACTGGTGAAGGCCCATTCCGACGGCAGTACCACCTCGGGCAGTACCAGCCGCCAGCGCGTGGAAATCGTCATCCAGCCTTCCAAGAAGAAAGAACCGCAGCAGCAATAGGATCTTCGCAACGTGGCGCGTTTGCAGGCCCTCAATCTGGCAAAAAGTTACAAGGGCCGCGAAGTCGTCAAGGACGTATCCGTTTCCATCGAGTCCGGCCAGGTGGTCGGCCTGCTCGGACCGAACGGCGCCGGCAAGACGACCTGCTTCTACATGATTGTCGGGCTGGTCAACGCCGACCGCGGCAAGATCGTCGTCAACAACCTGGACATCACGCCCATGCCGATGCACGGGCGGGCACGCCAGGGACTGGGCTACCTGCCACAGGAAGCGTCGATTTTCCGCAAGCTCACCGTGAACGAGAACATCATGGCGATCCTGGAGACCCGCGCGGACCTCGACCAGGAAGGCCGCGAACGCAAACTCGAGGACCTGTTGCGGGAATTCCACATCACCCACATCCGCGACAGCAACGGCATGGCGTTGTCCGGTGGCGAACGGCGGCGGGTGGAGATCGCCCGTGCGCTGGCGACGGAACCCTCCTTCGTGCTGCTGGACGAACCGTTCGCCGGCGTCGACCCGATCTCGGTGAACGACATCAAGCAGATCATCGACTACCTGCGCACGCGGGGCATCGGCGTACTCATCACGGACCACAACGTCCGCGAGACGCTCGACATCTGCGAGAAAGCCTACATCGTCAACGAGGGCACCATCATCGCGGAAGGCGATGCCGACGCCATCCTCTCCAACAAGATCGTCCGGGACGTCTACCTGGGACACCAATTCCGCCTCTGATCCGCTCGTCGGCGCACCCCCGGCCTGCTTACCCGGCGAACTTCATGCGCTAAACTTGGGTCTGCAGCAAGCAACTTTCGTTCCACTCAAGGACCAGACAGGATTCCAGCCCCTCCATGAAACCGGCTCTCCAGCTCAAAATGGGTCATCAGCTGACCATGACCCCGCAGCTGCAGCAGGCGATCCGCATCCTCCAGCTCTCCACCCTGGACCTGCAGCAGGAAATCCAGGAGGCACTGGAAACCAACCCCATGCTGGAACAGCTGGAGGCCGGCGACCCGGACTACGACAGCGCCGGTCTCGACGGCGCCGGTGATGACGGGGCCCGCCCCGAAGCCGCCGCCGAGCCGGTGAGCAGCGCGGAAACCGGTCCGGCGGGGCAGAACGAGCGTACGGAGAATGCCGACGAACGAACCGCCGACACCGAACTGCGGGACTCCCTTCCCGATGACCTGCCCGTGGACAGCGCCTGGGACGATGTCTACCCGGGCGCGGAGACCTATACCGGCGGCTCCGGCGGCGAGGACTTCGACTTCCTGGACACGCACCACGCCACCGAGAGCCTGCAGGACCACCTGTCCTGGCAGCTCAACCTGGCCCGCATGAACGACATCGACCGCGCCATCGCGATGGCCATCATCGACGGGATCGATCCGGATGGATACCTGAAAGTACCCCTGGAGGAAATCGTCGACGCCTTCGCCGCCGAAGACGATATCGGCGAAGAAGAGGTGGTCGCCGTATTGCGGCGGGTGCAGAGCTTCGACCCGGCCGGTGTCGGCGCGCGGGATCTGCGCGAGTGCATGCGCCTGCAGCTCGAGCAGCTGCCCACCGAGACACCCGGCCTGCAGGCGGCGCTGGAGATCGTCGACCGGCATCTCGACGCGCTGGCGGGGCGCGACTACAACCGCATCATGCAGCGCATGAAGATGCGCGAGGAGGAACTGCGCGAGATCATGCAGCTGCTGCGCGGCCTGTCGCCCCGCCCGGGCGCGCAGATCAGCACGCAGCGGCCCGAGTACGTCGTACCGGACGTGATCGTCTACAAGCGCGAGGGACGCTGGCAGGTCGAGCTGAATCCGGAGGCGGCGCCGCGCCTGCGCATCAATTCGACCTATGCCGCCATGATCAAGCGCGCGGACAACAGCTCCGACAACGTCTACATGCGCAACCAGCTGCAGGAGGCGCGCTGGTTCCTGCGCAGCCTGCTCAGCCGCAACGAGACCCTGCTGAAAGTGGCCACCCGCATCGTCGAGCACCAGCGCGGCTTCCTGGAGTACGGCGAGGAGGCGATGCGCCCGCTGGTTCTGCACGACATCGCCGAGGCGGTGGAAATGCACGAATCCACCATCAGCCGCGTCACCACCCAGAAATACATGCACACGCCGCGCGGCGTATATGAGCTGAAATACTTCTTTTCCAGTCACGTCAGCACCGAGGGCGGCGGCGAGTGCTCCTCGACCGCGATCCGTGCCATCATCCGGAAGCTGGTGGCAGCGGAGGACCCGCGCAAGCCGCTCTCAGACAGCAAGATCGCCGGCATGCTCGGCGACCAGGGCATACAGGTCGCGCGCCGGACCATCGCCAAGTACCGGGAGTCGCTCCGGATCCCTCCCTCCAACGAGCGGCGTCAACTGGTATGAACCGCCTGACCCGGTCCATTGAATTCCTTACAATGCGCGCGACGAATCAACGCCGGCGCAGCCAGGGCAAGCCGCCAACACGGCTTTCAGTTGCAACCAGACGGAGCCAGTAAAAATGCAGATCAATATCAGCGGCCATCACCTCGACCTGACCGACCCCATCCGCAGCTACGTTAACGAGAAGATCGAGAAGCTGGGCCGTCACAATGACCACATCACCAACGTGCAGGTCATTCTGAGCGTGGACAAGCTGCGGCAGATCGCGGAGGCGACCATCTCCATCCCGGGCGGCGAACTGTTCGCCAACGCCGAGGACAGGGACCTCTACGCGGCGATCGACCTGCTGACCGACAAGCTCGACCGGCAGCTGATCAAGTACAAGGAGAAGATGAGCCAGCACAAGCACGGTGGTCACACCCGCTGACGCGGGCGCGCCACCTGCCACGGGCACCTCGGAGCAAACCTCGCATGCAGATGAAAGATGTTCTCCTGCCGGGCTACACCCGGGTCGACCTCGACACGCCCAGCAAGAAGCGGCTGATGCAGTTCGCGTCCGACTTCATCGCGGAACGGGAGGCTGCCCTCAGCGCCAGCGAGATCTACGACGGCCTGATTGCGCGGGAGCGGCTCGGCAGCACGGCGATCGGCTCCGGCGCGGCGATCCCGCACTGCCGCCTGCCCGGCCTGGAAAACCCGCTGGTCGCGCTGTTCCGGTTGCGCGAGGCGATTCCGTTCGATGCGCCGGACAACCGCCCGGTACAGGTCGTGTTCGTGCTGCTGGTGCCCGGCGATGCGACGGAGGATCACCTGCAGATCCTGAAACTGCTGGCGGAGAGCCTGTCCGATCCGGAATTCCGCATCGGCCTGCTCGAGGCAGCCAGCGACGAGGCGCTCTACGCGGCGGCGACCGGTTTCACCCCGGCGGGAATGGCGGAAAGCGGCCCGGCATGAAACTGGTCATCATCAGCGGCAGGTCCGGTGCCGGCAAGGGCACGGCGCTCGACATTCTCGAGGACCTCGGCTACTTTTGCATCGACAACCTACCCGCCGGACTGATCCCCGAGATGGTCCAGCAGGTCGGACTGGAAAAGGGCAGCGATGACGGCCTGCAGGTGGCGGTCAGCATCGATGCCCGCAATTTCCCCGATCACCTGGAACGGTTCCCCGGCATCATCAGCGATCTCAGCGGTCGTGGACTGGATATCGAGGTGATCTTCCTCGAGGCCGAAGACCGCACCCTGATCCGCCGTTTCAGCGAAACCCGCCGCCGCCACCCGCTCAGCGTCGGCGGCGTGTCGCTGGCCGAGGCGCTGCAGCGGGAACACGAGATGCTGGAGCCGATCTCCGCACTCGCCGACCTCACCATCAACACCAGCGACCTGACCCTGCACCAGCTGCGCGACGTGGTGCGCTCGCGGGTGGCCGGGCACACCGGTGCGCGGATGTCGCTGCTGTTCGAATCCTTCGGCTTCAAGAACGGCGTGCCGGCCGATGTCGACCTGGTGTTCGACATCCGCTGCCTGCCCAACCCGCACTGGGATCCGGACCTGCGCACCCTGACCGGCTGTGACGGGCCGGTGCAGGAATACCTCGCCGCACATGACCTCGTGAACGAGATGTACGACGACATCCGTCACTACCTCGACAAGTGGCTACCGCACTTCGAGGAGAACAACCGCAGTTACCTGACCGTGGGCATCGGCTGTACCGGCGGCAGGCACCGCTCGGTCTACATGGCGGAACGGTTGCGGGATCACTACAAGGCACGCTACGAGAACGTGCAGACGCGGCACCGGGACACCGCATGATCGAGACCGAGGTCACCATCATCAACAAACTGGGCCTGCACGCCCGCGCCGCCGCCAAGTTCGTCTCCACCGCCTCCGCCTACGACTGCAAGGTCGAACTCGGCAGGGACGGCAGAATGGTCGACGGCAAGAGCATCATGGGCGTGATGATGCTGGCGGCCAGCCAGGGCACAACCCTGCGAATGCGGCTGGACGGGCCCCAGGAGCAGGAAGCGCACACAGGCCTGCTTGCCCTCATCAACGACTACTTCGGCGAAGGCGAGTAGATCCTGCACGTCCGTTACGCCCCGGCGCGGTGATTTTCCGATCGCACCCGGTTTCCTTTGTTAGACTAATCGCAGTCAGGCTGAAGCCTGACCTACGGGTAATGCTCAGCGTTATAGGTCAGGCTTCAGCCTGACCCGCAAGCGGCCGCAGGTCGCGCCCTGGCAGGCGCACCCCGGCGACCATGGCGCCCAGGCAGGGACGGCACAGGCGATGTCCAACGAAAGCGCAACCGAAGTCGACGCGGTCCAGACGCAGCTGCAGACCCTACAGGACGCCCTGGAAAGCGGCACCTATACCCAGGTGCGCCGCATGATCAGCGGCATGCCCTCGCCCGACGTGGCCCACCTGCTCGAATCCTCGCCGCCCCGCGCCCGCGGCATCCTCTGGAAACTGATCGAACCGGAAGACCGGAGCGAGGTCCTGCAGGATCTCGCCGACGATGTCCGCGCCTATTTCCTCAACCGCATGGACACCGAGGAGCTGCTGGCGGCGACCGACGGGCTGGACACCGACGATCTCGTCGACGTCCTGCAGCAACTGCCGGACGCGGTCATCCGCGAGGTCCTGGATTCCATGGACACGCAGGACCGCCAGCGGGTGGAGGCGGCCCTCTCCTACCCGGAGGATACCGCCGGCGGCCTGATGAACACCGACACCATCACGGTGCGGCCCGATATCACGCTGGACGTGCTCTTCCGCTACCTGCGCCGGCAGAAGCACATCCCGGAGATGACCGACAGCCTACTCGTGGTGAACCGCAAGGACGAATTCATCGGCCTGGTGCCGCTGACCCGGCTGCTGGTCAGCGATCCCGCCAACACCGTGCGCGAGATCATGAACACCGACGCGATCACCATTCACGCCATGCAGCCGGAATCCGAGGTGGCGCAGCTGTTCGAGCGGCACGACCTGGTGTCGGCGCCGGTGATCGACGAGTCCGGCCGGCTGCTCGGCCGCATCACCATCGACGACGTGGTCGACGTCATCATCGAGGAAGCCGACCACTCGATCATGGGCAAGGTCGGTCTCGACGAGGAAGCGGACATCTTTGCACCGGTGATACACACGGCGCGGCGCCGCGCGGTCTGGCTGGGCATCAACCTGTTCACCGCGTTCATCGCCGCCGCGGTGATCGGTCTGTTCCAGGACACCATCGACAAGGTGGTGGCGCTGGCGGTCCTCATGCCGATCGTCGCCAGCATGGGCGGCATCGCCGGAAGCCAGACGCTGACGCTGGTGGTGCGCGGCATGGCGCTTGGCCACGTCGGCGACAGCAACATGCGCTGGCTGCTGAACCGCGAGGTCGTGGTCGGCTTCCTGAACGGCCTGCTGTGGGCGCTGGTCGTGTCGGGCGCCGCAGTGCTGTGGTTCGACGACCTGGTGATCGGCGGCGTGATCGCGGCGGCACTGGTGATCAACCTGGTGGTCGCCGCCGCTGCCGGCGCCGCCCTGCCGCTGCTGTTGCGGCGCATGGACATTGATGCCGCCCTCGCCGGCGGCGTCGTGCTCACGACCATCACGGACGTGGTGGGGTTCTTCTCCTTCCTGGGACTGGCAACGATTTTCTACGCCTAGGGGGGGCGTGGATCAGGCGCCGGCCACCATCATCCGGTCGATGAGGATCGAACCGGTGTGGGTGTTGCCGCGGTGGTCGACGTCGGTGCCGACCGCACGAATGCCTGCGAACATGTCCCTGAGGTTGGCCGCGACCGTGCCCTCCTCCACCGGCCGGCTGATCCGGCCGTTCTCGACCCAGAAGCCGGCACAGCCGCGGGAATAATCGCCGCTGACGACGTTGACGCCGAAGCCCATCAGCTCGGTGATCATCAGCCCCTCCCCGAGCATGCCCAACAGTTCGTCGAGGTCCTGGCCGGTACTCTCCACGTAGACATTCCGCGCGCCGCCGGCATTGGCCGTGGTCTCCATGCCGAGCCGCCGCGCCGAGTAGGCACTGAGCAGGTAACTGCGCAACACGCCGTCGGCAACGAAGTCCTTGGCCGCGGTGGCCACGCCATCGTCGTCGAAGGCGGCGCTGCGCGATCCGCCGACCTGCAGGGGATCCTCGCGGATGCGCATGAACGCGGGAAAAATCTGCTCGCCCAGCCGGTCCAGCAGGAAACTCGACTTGCGATAAAGCGCGCCGCCCGCGATGCCGCTGAACAGGTGGCCGATCAGCCCGGCAGCGACCTCCGGCGTGTACAGTACCGGGTAGCGCCCGGTCGGTGGCTTGCTGCTGCCCAGCCTGCGCAGGGTGCGTTCCGCCGCCCGCGCACCGACCGCCACGACCGGCTCCAGTTCGGTCGGCTTCCGGGCCGTGGTGTACCAGTAGTCGCGCTGCATCTCGTCACCCTCGCTGGCGATCACCATGCAGCTGACCGTCTGCCGGCTCCACGGGTAGCTGCCGGTGAAACCATGCGAATTCGCGTAGACGCGCACCCCCGCATGCGTGTTCACGGTGGCCCCGTCGGAATTGGTGATGCGCGGGTCCGCGGCACGGGCGGCATCCTCGCACTGCACGGCAAGTTCGATGGCCGCCGGCGCGTCGATTTCCCACGGGTGGCAGAGATCGAGGTCGGGCAGGTCACGCGCCATGCGTTCGGCATCGGCCAGACCCGCGTAGGGATCCTCGGCCGTGTACTGCGCCAGTTCGAAGGCCGCGCGCACCGTGTCGCGCACCGCCTCGGGACGGCTGTCCGAGGTGCTGGCCGAGCCCTTGCGCCGGCCGCGGTAGACGGTGATGCCGAAGCCGCGATCGCGGTTGAACTCGACCGTTTCCGCCTCCCCCAGTCGCGCCGTGACTGACAGCCCGGCGTCGACGCTGGCGCCGATCTCGGCGGCGTCCGCGCCCAGCCGTTTCGCCTCGTCCAGGATGGCGCCGGCCAGCACGCGCAGCTCGTTCTCCTGCTGCCGCAGGTCTGCCAGTTGCGTCACTTGATCAGGCATCACCGGTTCCCCCGACCGTGAGACTGTCGATCTTCAGGCTGGGCTGGCCCACCCCCACGGGCACCGACTGGCCGTCCTTCCCGCAGGTGCCGACGCCGGTGTCGAGTTCCAGGTTGTCACCGATCATGGACACCCGCGTCAGCACATCCGGACCGTTGCCGATCAGCGTGGCGCCCTTGACCGGCGCGGTGATCTTCCCGTTCTCGATCAGGTAGGCCTCGCTGGCGGAGAAAACGAACTTGCCCGAAGTGATGTCCACCTGCCCGCCACCGAAGTTGGCCGCGTACAGGCCCTTCCTGACGGATGCGATCATTTCCTCGTGGGTATGGCCACCGGCGCGCATGTAGGTGTTGGTCATGCGCGGCATGGGCAGATGCGCGTAGCTCTCGCGCCGGCCGTTACCGGTCACCGGCACGCCCATCAGGCGCGCATTGAGCTTGTCCTGCATGTAGCCGCGCAGGATGCCGTCCTCGATCAGCACCGTGCACTCGGTCGGCACGCCCTCGTCATCCACGGTCAGGGAACCGCGGCGGTCGGCGATGGTGCCATCGTCCACCACCGTGCAGCCGGGCGCCGCCACGCGCTCGCCGATCCGGCCGGAGAACGCCGACGTGCCCTTGCGGTTGAAGTCGCCTTCCAGCCCGTGACCGATGGCCTCGTGCAAAAGGATGCCCGGCCAGCCCGGCCCCAGCACCACCGGCATGCTGCCAGCCGGCGCGTCGACGGATTCAAGATTCAGCAGCGCCTGCCGCACCGCCTCGCCGGCATACTCGTAGACACGGTCGTCCTGCAGCAGCGTCGCGTAACCGAAGCGTCCGCCACCGCCGGCGCCGCCGCGCTCGCGGCGGCCGTTCTGTTCCGCGATCACACTGACGTTCAGCCGCACCAGCGGGCGGATGTCCGCCGCCAGCGTGCCGTCGGATGCAGCGATGAGAATGGTGTCGTGCACCGCCGCCACGCTGACCTGCACCTCTTGGATGCGCGGATCCTGCGCGCGGCACCAGCGGTCGATCTTCTCCAGCAACGCCACCTTGTCGGCGCGCGGAATGCTGTCCAGCGGATTCTCTTCACTGTAGAGACGCTTCGCGGGCACCGCCGACCACGCCTGCATGCTGCCGGACTTCCCGCTGCGGGCGATGCTGCGGGCGGCTCCCGCGGCCTGGCTGAGCGCCGGCAGCAGCAGGTCGTCGGAATAGGCGAAGCCGGTCTTCTCGCCGGCGTTGGCACGCACGCCGACGCCGCGATCGGCATCGAATCCGGCCTCGCGGACGATGCCGTCGTCCAGCACCCAGGACTCATGGACCGAGGACTGGAAATACAGGTCCGCGTAGTCGAGCTGGTTGCCGAGCATGCCACCCAGCACCTGCTGGATCTTGGACTCGTCCAGTTCAGCCGGCGCCAGGATGCGCTCGGCGACCGTCTGCAGAATCTCACCCATGAAACATGTCACCCAGTACTGACTGCATTACCTACCCTACCAGTTTGCCAGCCCGGTTTCCCCGGAGGGCTTACTGTACGGGACCGGCCGGGCCTTTCAAGACGTGATTTTCAGGCGCGCATGCTGCAGGACCGGGAACGCGGCTCGGTACCGGGCGGCCTGCCCGGGCGATACGTCCGCGAGCAGGACCTGCGCGCCCGTCGTGCACTGCGCGACGATCTCGCCCCAGGGGCCGACGATCATCGAGTGGCCCCAGGTCTCCCGCCCGCCCGGATGCGTGCCGCCCTGGTCCGCGGCAGCGACCCAGCACAGGTTCTCCACGGCCCGCGCCCGCAGCAGCAGTTCCCAGTGCGCGCGGCCGGTGGTGGCGGTGAACGCGGACGGCACCGCGAGCAGATCCATGCCCTGCAGCGCCATCGAGCGCACCAGTTCGGGGAAACGCAGGTCGTAGCAGATGATCACGCCCAGCCTGCAGAAGGGCAGATCGATGACGAGCGGCTGCCCGCCGTGCTGAAAATCATCGGATTCGCGGTAGCGCGGCTGGCTGTCGCCGGCCACGTCGACGTCGAACAGGTGCATCTTGTCGTAACGCGCCCGCTCGTGCCCGTCGGGATCGAGCACGAAGCTGGCGGAATAAACCGGCCCCGCCGGCCGTTCCTGCACCGGCACGCTGCCGCCCACGATCCACAGTCCCAACTCGCGCGCCTGCCGGCGGAGGAAACTGCGCACCGGGCCGTCCCCATCCTGCTCCCGCACGGCGATCTGCCGCGCGCCGCCGACCGGGAAGCAGGCAAAATTCTCCGGCAGCACGGCGATCCGCGCACCCTGCGCCGCCGCCTCCCGCAGCAGCATGGCGGCCTTGTCGAGGTTGCCCGCCAGCGCACGCGTGCTGACCATCTGCAGCACGGCCACGCGGAAGGTGTCGTCTGTAACCTGGCTCATGGGACCCCGCGGTCAGTCCTTGTCTGAAAACAGTTTTTCGAGCTTGATCTCCGGGTCCGCCCACGGGCCGCGGATGCTGTACTGGGCGCTGGCGAAGCGCTCCAGCCGGTCGCCCAGCAGTTTCTCGGTCAGGTAGATCGCGCCTGCGAGATACGGTGCGCCGGCGATCAGCGCCGCGAAGGGCAGGTTGGAAGTCAGCGGCACGGTCAGCGTCATGGTCTGGTCGAGCCGCTCGTTCACCAGGTCCACGTCACCGGAGACGTAGAACTTGTTGGACGGGCCGATGATGTCGAGCGTGCCCTCGCTGCTCAGCACGCCGCCACCGAGCCGGTAGTTGCCCTCGATCTTGTCGTAGCTCAGGCCCTTCTTGAACAGGTCGCTGAAGTCCAGCCGCAGGCGCCGCGCGATGTTGTTGACGTTGAGGATGCCGAACACCCGCAACAGGCCGGCGCCCTGGGCCTCGATGAAGCGGCCATCCTCGATTTTCGCCGACAGCCTTCCCTCCGCTTTCGACAGGTCGAACGCGGCGGGCGAGGCCGGCCAGTGGATGCTCGCGGTGAACTTGGCCTTCTCGCTGTCCAGCGTCGGCTCGAAGCCCCAGGCGAGCAGCACGTCCTTCATGTTCGAAGCGCGCGCAACCACGTTGCCGCTGGTGTGGTGCACGCCGCTGGCGTAACTCCAGTCCAGCGAGCCCTGCGAGAAACTGGCGGCGCGCATGTTGCCGGAGATCTTCTGCACCTGCAGCCCCTGCATGTTCGGCCGCGACTGGAACTGCCAGTTGCCGAGCGGTTTGCCGCCCATCGTGAACTCGTCGATCTTCACATTCAGCGGTGGAACACCGCGTGGATCGATGTCGGCCAGCGGGTCGCCCGCGGCGGACTCGCCCGAGTCCGGCAGGCGCAGGTAGCGCAGGTACAGGTCCAGCGGCTCGCGCTCGTCGTGCGGCAACTGCGCATCCAGGCTCAGGAACGCGTTGCGCAGGTCCAGGCTCCAGTGCCGGGGCATGCGGTTCATCACCACGTGCGTCTGCGGCATGGTGTAGCCGAACAGGAGCAGTTCGCCGAAGTCGAACTCCATGTTGCGCACCAGTGCCTCGGTGCTGCCGCCCTCCACCGCGCCGGCCAGGCGCTTGTTCAGGGTCGGCAGGAAGGCCTGCCACTCGGCGAAATCGAGCCGTTCGAGGCGGCCGCCGAGGCGCAGGCCTGAGACGGGCATCTCCTGGATCTCGTCGACACCGAAACTGAGAATACCGCGCGAGACCAGGCCGTTCTTCTGGTAGATGCGCCCTTTCAGCAGTCCCTGCATCTGCAGGCTGAGGCGGTCTTCCACCGCGCCGAACTGGAGGCGGACGCGGGTGGGCAGCACGGCGCCGGGCTGCTTGCGCAGGGGTGCGGGCATGGCAATGCCCACGCCCTGCAGGTCGGAGCGGATATCCAGCGACGGCAGCGCACCACCGTACGGTACCGTGAGCGCCGCCTGGTAAGAAAGTGTGCCCCCGGCAAAGGACAGGATGGGCGAACCGACGAGGTCCTGCACCGCCTGCATGTCGGCACGGGAGGACAGTTGCACACGGGTCTCACCCGGCGTGTCGGCCGACTGCGTGGTACTTACCTCGACGACGCCGTCATGACCGAGAAAGCGGGTTGCCACCTGCTGCGCCTGCAGCCCCCGCTTGCTGCTCCAGGTGACTCTTCCGTTCACAGCGCTGAACTGCAGCGGTTTCGGCCCCTGCGGGATATTCAGCTTCGCGTTCCGCAGTTGCACCGCCGCGCTGGCGTCGACCCGCACTTCCGGGGCCAGGCGCACGCGCAGGTCCAGGCTGGTGTCGGCCTGACCGCTCACGGTCCACGAATCCAGCAGTTCCGGGGTGTTCTCGCGCAGCGGCGTCTTCCGCAACAGTTGCATCAGCGCGGGCAGGCTCTGCCGCACGTCGGCCTTCACGCGGACCAGGGGCGTATCAACTGCCCGTCTCAGCGTCGCGCTGCCGGTCGTGATCTGGCTGTCCAGCAGCCTGCCAGCGGCGATCTTCACCCGGTAGGCGCGCGCATCGCCGATCACCAGCGCCTTGAGTTCCCGCACAGGGGGCCAGTCCGGCAGGAAGCGGAGCCGGCCCTCCTCGATGTCGAAATACATGATCGAGGAGTGGTTGTGATCGGTGCGTTCACCCAGCGCCCCGTGGTAGATATAGCCGCCGGCGCGCACCCTGCCGGCTTCCACGGCGCTGGCGAGCCAGTTCGTGACACCCTCCGGCATGACCCGCGAGGGCAGGAAGCTGCCCGTCAGCGTACCGTCGGCGGCAGGGATGCCGAGCACCAGCGACATCTCCGGTCCGCGTTCGTCCTGTGGCAGCTGCAGGCTGAAGCGGCCACGCAACTCGGCACCCGGCGGCTGCAAAGTCAGCAGGCCGCTGCGCACGTGGATCTGCGGCAGGTCGATACTCCAGCCGATCCGGCCCCGCACTTGCGCCAGCTGCCAGCCCTGCGGGTAGAGCCGGGGAAACTCCAGCAGCGTGTCACGCGTGTCGAGGTCCACGAAGCCCCGGCGCTCGGTGGATTCCAGGTAACCGTCGATGCGCGACAGCGCCGGTGCGTGACCCCACGCGGAGGCGCCGACGTCCTGCAGGTTCGCGCGGATGTGGAAGCGTGGCGCGGCATCCGGATCCTGCGCCAGCCGGATCTGGATATTGGTCAGGTCGCCGCTCGGCGCCAGGTCGGCCAGAACGGCGGACAGTTTCTTCGGCAACACGCCGGTCCCCAGCAGGAAGCGGTTGAAGGGTCCCAGCGCCAGCCGGTCGGAGGTGATGTGCAGACTGCGGTCCTCCGGCTCGCCGACGAGCCGGACCTTGCTGATGTGGGACTGGTGATCGTCCCATGAGAAACGGATGTCATCGAGCACCACCGACCAGCGCTCGGAATCGCCTGCCCGCCAAACCACGCGCGCCGA
>JBFKKR010000008.1:0-49001 GCA_041682035.1 Pseudomonadales bacterium
CGGCGACGGGCGGCCCGGCCTGATGACGGCGCTCACGCACAGCGCCATGCTGCTGCGTCCGGGGGCCCTGGTGTTCGTGGTCAGCGACCTGCACGACCTCGACGAAGGCGCGGCGCTGGCGCTGCGCCGCCTGCAGCGCCGCCACGATGTCATTGCGATCCGCGTCACCGACGACCTCGACCACGCGCTGCCGCCGGCCGGCTGGTATGCCTACCTCGCGGACGGGCAGCGCGTTCGCGTGCACACCGGCAATCCGCAGTTGCGCGCCGAGTTCGAACGGCGTGTCGCCGCGCGGGAGTCCGCACTGCACGGTCTCAGCCGGCGCGCTCGCCTGCCGCTGGTGGAATTGCGCACGCAACACGATCCGTTGCCGGTGCTGCGCCAGCAACTCGGGGGGCGCCAGTCATGAGCCCGGCGCTGGCGGAACTGCGCGACATCCATCTGCCGGCCGAACCGGGCTGGTGGCCGCCGGCGCCCGGCTGGTGGCTGCTGCTGGCCGTGGGCGCGTTGCTGCTCGCGTTCCTCGCCGCGTGGTGCTGGCGCCGGCTGGCGCAGCGGCGCTACCGCCGGCAGGCCGTGCGCGAACTGGCCGCGCTGACCGGGGCCGTGCCAGCGGACCGCCAACCGGCACGGATCAACGCCCTGTTGAAGCGCGTCGCGCTCGTGGCCTACCCCGGGACGCCCGTGGCCGGCATGCACGGTGAGGACTGGGTCCGGTTCCTGGCCGGGCACGCGGCCCTGCCGGCCGCGGATGCAGCAGCGCTCGCGGCGCTCGGCGACGACCTCTACCGCCCCGCGACAGCCATTCCGCCGTCCGCGCTCGCACAGGCAGCCGAACGCTGGATCCGGAGGCACCGGTGATCGACCTGGCGCTGCCCTGGGCCCTGCTGGCGCTGCCGCTGCCGTGGCTCGCCTACCGGCTGCTGCCGGCCATGGAGACGGCGGAAGCCGCCCTGCGCGTGCCCGCCGCCAACCTGCCGCTCCGCATCCTGCAGACCACCGGGCCCGGGCTGCGGCGGGCGCGCGTCCTCGCCGCCTTGCTGGCCTGGCTGCTGCTGGTCATCGCCGCCGCGCAGCCACGCTGGATCGGGGCGCCACTCAGCCTGCCCACCAGCGGCCGGGATCTCATGCTCGCGGTGGACATCTCCGAGTCCATGGAACTGGCGGACATGAAACTCGACGGCGAACTGGTGGACCGGCTGACCGCGACCCGCCGGGTGGTGGGCGAGTTCGTGCAGCGCCGCAAGGGTGACCGGCTCGGGCTGATCCTGTTCGGCAGCGAGACCTACGTGCACGTGCCGCTGACCTTCGACCGCGCCACGCTGGCGCGACTGCTCGACGAGGCGCGCATCGGCTTCGCCGGCCAGGCCACCGCCATCGGCGACGCCATCGGGCTGGCCGTGAAGCGCCTGCGCGAGCGCCCCGACCAGGCGCGCGTGCTGGTGCTGCTGACCGACGGCGCCAACACGGCCGGACACGTGCAGCCGATCCAGGCGGCGGAACTGGCAGCGCAGACCGGCGTGAAGATCTACACCATCGGGATCGGCGCGGAGGAACTCGCGGTGTCGGGCCCGTTCGGCTTCTTCAACCGCACCGTCAACCCGTCCGCCAACCTCGATGAAGCGACGCTGCAGAAGATCGCGGAACTGACCGGCGGCGGCTACTTCCGCGCCCGCGACACGGGCGAACTGGAGCAGATCTACGCAATGCTCGACGAACTGGAGCCGATCGACCAGGATCCGGAAACCTACCGGCCGATCCGCAGCCTCGCGCACTGGCCGCTCGGACTGGCCACCCTGCTCACCCTCCTGCTGGCCGCCGGCACGCTGGCGCACCGACTGCCGCTGCCCGGCTTGCGGCGCAACGCACGCGGCACGGACGTGACCTGATGGCGGAGTTCCATTTCCTGCGCCCGCAATGGCTGCTGCTGCTGGTACCGGCGCTGCTGCTGGCGTGGCTGGCCTGGCGCACGGTGCGCGGCGGGGCCGGCTGGCGCGCGGTCATCGACGCCGAGCTGTTGCCCTACCTGCTCGAGGGCCAGGCCGGGGCCTCCTGGAAACGCAACCTGGCGCTGCTGCTGGCGGGCTGGGTGATCGCCACGCTGGCGCTGGCCGGGCCGGCCTGGCAGAAGCTGCCCTCGCCGCTGGAACGCCGGCTCGACCTGCAGATCGTGCTGTTCGACCTGTCGCTTTCCATGTACGCGCAGGACATCAGGCCGAGCCGGCTGGAGCGGGCGCGCCACAAGCTGCAGGATTTCCTGGCGCAGCGGCGTGAGGGCCAGACCGCGCTGATCGCCTATGCCGGTGACGCATTCGTCGTCACGCCGTTCACCGACGACCGGGCCACGGTGCTGAACCAGGTGCGCGCGCTGGATCCGGCGCTGATGCCGGCGCCGGGGAGCAACCTGCCGGCGGCGCTGCGCGAAAGCGAGCGGCTGCTGCAGGGCGCCGGGAAGACGCGGGCGCGCCTGCTGATCATCACCGACGAGATTCGCAGCGGGCAGCTCGAAGCGGCGCGCGACTGGTCCCGCAAGCACCGTCTGCCGCTGGATATCCTGGCCGCCGGCACGCGCTCCGGGGCGCCGATTCCGCTGCCGGGTGGCGATTTCGCCCGTGACGGCATGGGCAAACTGGTCACACCGGGCGCCAACCTGTCGGAAATGCGCGCGCTGGCGGCGGACACCGGCGGCCGCTTCGAGGTGATCCGCGCCGACAACGCCGACATCACCGCCCTGCTCGCCGGGCAGGACGACTGGAATCCCGAGACCCGAACCGCCGAGGGACGCCGGGCCGACACCTACCGGGACGCCGGCCCGTGGCTTGCGCTGCTGCTGCTGCCGCTGGCGGCGCTCGCGTTCCGCCGCGGCATCCTGCTGGCGCTGCCCCTGGTGCTGTGGTTCGCGGAACCGCCCGTCGCCCGCGCCGCAGACTGGGAAGCGCTGTGGCGCAACCCGGACCAGCGTGGACTGCAGTCCTTCCGGGCGGAACAGTACGAGCAGGCCGGCGAACTGTTCCGCGACCCGGCCTGGCGCGCCTCCGCACTGTATCGGCAGGGCGCGTACCGGGAGGCCGCCGAGGCATGGCGCCAGCAGGACAGCCCGGACGCACGCTACAACCAGGGCAATGCGCTGGCCCGCGCCGGCGACCTGCAGGGTGCGCTGGAAGCCTATGACCACGCGCTCGCGCGGGACCCGGATCACGCCGACGCCCGCGCCAACCGCGAGCTGGTGCGCAGGCTGCTGGAACAACAGCAGGAACAGCAGCAGCAACAGTCCGGAGGCGGGGAGGAGTCGCAACAGGACGGCGACCGGCAGCAGGATGCCGGCCAGCCGGCCGGGGGGGATTCCCGGGAAGCGGCACGGGACGACACATCCCCGCCGGGAGAGGAGGCATCCGGAACGGCGCAGCGCGACCGGGCGGAAGCCACCCCGCCCGCGCAGCCGGACCCGGGCGAAGACGGTGCCGGGGATGCGCAGGACGCCTCCGGAGCGCCGGAACAGCCCGCCGACGACCGGCAGGCGCAGGCGGATGTGGAGGCAGGTGACCCGCCCGGTGAGCACGACCAGGCGCTGGAACAGTGGCTGCGCCGCATACCCGACGACCCGTCCGCCCTGCTGCGCCGCAAGTTTCTCTGGCAGTATCAGCAGCGCGCCGGACGCGGCGACGGCAACGACAATGGGGGAACACCGTGGTGAACCGGCGAACACGTGCACACCTGCGCTGGCTGTTGCTGCTGGTGCTGGCGCTGCCCGCCACCGTGCCCGCGGCGATCACGGCCGAGGTCGATCGCACCCAGCTCGCCCCGGGCGAGACGGTGGAACTGCGCATCCGCGTCGAGGGCGACACCTCCCGCCAGCCCGACCTCAGCCCGCTGGAGGAGCACTTCGAGATCCTCAGCCGCTCGCAGAGCGCGCAGACCCGCATCATCAACTGGAAGCGCGAGGAGTTCAGGGAATGGACACTGGTGCTGGCGCCCCGGCGCGACGGCATCGTGGTGATTCCGCCGATCCGTGCCGGTCACGAGACGACGCGGCCGATCACCCTGCGCGTCGCCGCGGGACAGTCCCGCCGCGCCGGCACCGATGCCCCCGTGCAACTGGAAACCAGCGTCGAACCGAAATCCGTGCACGTGCAGGCGCAGTTCCTCCTGATCGTGCGCGTCGTCCACCGCGACGAACTGGAGGGCAACCTGACCGAGCCGGAGGTGAACGGCGCGGTGGTCGAGAAGATCGGCGACCAGCGTACCTACGCAGAGGTCCGCAACGGGATCCGCTATCGCATCACCGAGCGGCGCTACGCGGTGTTCCCGCAACGCAGCGGCACACTGGAGATCCCGTCGCTGGTGCTCACCGGCACGCTGCACCAGCAGTCCTCCCGCTTCGGCTTCAACCCGTTCGGCCCGGCGCAGGGGGGCCGCACCGTGCGCCTGCGCAGCGAACCGCTGCAGGTCGAGGTGCTGCCCCGGCCGGGCAACTGGCCCGCGCGGCAGACCTGGCTGCCGGCGCAGGATGTCGCGCTGGAAGCGCGCTGGACCCCGGAGGATCGGCGCTCCCGCACCGGCGAACCGCTGGTGCTGCAGGTCACCACCGAGGCCCGCGGGCTTGCCGCCACGCAGATTCCGGCGCCGCGGATCGACTGGCCGGAGGGGCTGCAGGTGTACCCGGACAAGCCCGTGCAGGACAACCAGGTCAGCACGGACGGCGTCACCGGGACGCGGGTGGACCGCTACACGGTGATACCGTCCCGCGGCGGCATGTTCGGCATCGGGGAGATCCGCCTGCCGTGGTGGAACACGCGGACGAACGCCATCGAGGTGGCGCGGGTCGGCGCGGTGACGCTGCAGGTGGAAGGGCCGGTGGCCACGCCGTCCCCCAACGCGACCGGCACACCGGCGTCCGTGCCGGACCTGGCGCCGCCGTCGCCGGCGCCGTCCACGCGCAGCGGTTCGACGCTCCCCTGGTTGCTCTGCGCACTGCTGGCGATCGGCTGGGCGTTTACCACCTGGTTCCTGCTGCGCCGGCGGCCGCCCGCCCCGCCCGCGGCCGGTGACGCCACGCCCATGACCGCCGACCGGCACTGGTACGTGCTGGCGCGCGCCTGCCGGGAGAATGATGCGCGGGGCGCATACCAGGCCACGCTGACCTGGCTGCGCGGCCTGCCGGCGCCGGCTTCCGATACCCTGCGGGAGGCGCTGCACGATGCCGGCGCCGATCCAGCGCTGGCCGCCTCCTGGAAGGCGCTGGAACGGCAGCTTTACGGAGTGGATGCCCGCGGAGACTGGGATGGCCTGCAGTTCTTCCAGGCCGTCAGCAACGCGCGCAAGCGCGCGCTCGGGAAACGGGAAAAGGCCGCAAAACAGGCCCTGCCGGCACTGTATCCGGCAGACGAGGCCGCCTAGACGAACCCGCCGAAAACCAGCACGAACTGCGCCAGGCCGGCGCCCGCACCGAGGGCGCAGCCGACCAGGATGAGGACGAGTTCATCCTCCTGGAACGCCGGGCGCAGCAGGCCCTGGAACTCCACCGGGCTCAGTTCCGCCATGCGCTCGCCGAGCAGTTTCGCAAGCAGTTCGCTGCGGTCGTCGATGAAACGCCGGTCGTCGAGGCTCTGCGGATAGATCTCCAGCACCTTCTCCGCCGTGGCCTCGCGCAGGTCGGCGTAACCGGCGGCGCCGACGTAACCCTGCATGAGCGGCTTGATCAGGCCGAAGGCCTCGTCCACCACCGGCCGCATGTGCTTGGCGATGATCTTCTGCGTCTGCTCACCCCGCGCGCCGTAGATCAGGTGATCCATGATCTGGTGGATGGTCAGTACCTCGGAGGCGAACAGCCAGCCGGACTGCGCGGAGATTTCCTTCTGCCGCTTCAGGAACAGCCCGTGGAACGTGAAGGGGCCGACCTTCACCGGCTCCAGGGGTGAGAAGATGAGGAACAGCGCGATCCAGTTGGTGGCATAGCCGACGATGCCGCCGAAGAGGGGCAGGATCCACCACGGGTCGTAGAAGATCCACACGATCATCTGGACGACGCCGAACAGGAAACCGAAGTAGAAGCCGGAGTTCACGAGGAACCGGAACTCCACCTTGCCGGTCTCCTGGAAGATCCGGTTGGGGATGGTCTTGTCCTTCTCGATGGTCTCGCGCGCCAGTTCCTTCAGGTCGGCCAGCGTGTCGATGCGCTCGCCGATCTCCTCGATCATCTCCGGGATGCGACGACCCAGTTCCTGCCGCACGCGCCGGTAGACAGTCTGGCGGATACGCGCCGGCAGGTTTTCCCAGGCCACGCGATGCTCGCGGTGGGCGATGTCGTCGCAGATCTCCGGGATGCGGGGGTCGATGGACTTGGTGACCTGGTAGGCAATCAGGTCCGGTTCCATCTGCCGGAAGAACTCGGAAATCGAACCGAGCTTGTTCAGGCCGTTGTCCACCAGGATATTGGACATCTTCTCGCTCTTGCGCGGGATGACGCCCTGCCAGCCGAGGAACGGCGGGATGCCGATGAACTCGATGGGGTAGAACATGAGCTTCACCGCCATCCAGTTGGTGAACCAGCCGACCGCCCCGGCCACGAAGGGAATGCTCAGGATCTTGAGGATTTCGGCATCCAAGCAGGGTTACTCCTCTGTTCCGGCAGGCCGCGCACGAAGTGCGAACCCATCGCTGCGCCGGCAGACATCGCCCGGCATGACAAGGCAATGATAGACCCAATTGCCGGCCGCAAGCCGCCGCCGCAGCGCGCCGCGGCGGCGGCGGAATATCCTTCACGGCGGCTTTCGCGCTAGAATCGCGCCTTTGTTCCGGGGGAGTCCCGCTTGTCCCAACGCGTTTGCGCAGCCCTGATCCTGGCCCTGGGGATGACCCTGGCGGGTTGCGCGTACCCGCCGGCCCGGCCCTCCTACGTGGAGGACACCGTCGCGGCCGATCTCTCGCCCTACCGGCTGCGGCTGGTGGCCCCGGTGGAAAGCGAGACCCTGCGCTACGAGGACATGTTCGTGCGGGTGCTGTTCGGGTTTCCGAGCGCACACGGCGAACGCTACAACGGCATCAACCTCTCCATCCAGAACAAGACCGGCAGCGATTTCGAACTGCTCTGGGACCGCTTCAAGTTCATCGGGTTCAACGGCTTCACCAGCAAGGTGGCGTTCAACAACTTCGCCATATCCGAGGAGGCCCTGATCGAGGATGTCGCCAGCGAGCCACAGACCATCCGCCCCGGTGATACACTGGAAGTCACGGTCTACCCGATCCGCAGTTTTGAACCGGACGACAACGGCCAGTTCCGCTCCCGCAGCTTCCTGCCGCGCATCGGGGAGACGTCGGTGGACGGAGAACGGATCGGCCTGTTCATCACCCTGCAGGGCAGAAAACTGACGAAATACTACACCTTCCACTTCAAGATCGAGGATACGCGCCTGCTCCGCTGACCAGGCCGCGCACCCGGAGAGTACCCCCCGGAGAGCACACCATGAAACCAGTATCACTTCTCCTGAGCAGCCTGCTGGCCATCGCGCCGGCCGTCGCCAGCGCCGATGACGAGCCCGGGTTCTTCACCCGCACCCTCCGGGGCGTCAACCAGTTTTTCGGCGGTGCGGATGCGACCGCCGAGGTGGGCATGCGGGCCAGCGGCCGGTTCACGGAAGACGAGATCGCCGTGATCCGGGCGGCGATGCGTAACCGCGAGCAACAGGGCTATCACCGCGACCGGGATCGCGATTACGACGACGACCACGAATACGACGACGATGACGACCAGGGCCGGCACGGCCACAAGGGCAAGGACAAGTACAGGGAAAAGGACAAAGACAAGTACAAGGAAAAGGGCAAGCACAAGAACAAGGACCGCCACCGGGACGACGACGATTATTACGGGGAACACGCCGAGGGCGGCAAGAAGCCCAAGAAGCTCCCGCCCGGCCTGCGCAAGAAAGTCGAACGCGGTGGCGAGTTACCGCCCGGCTGGCAGAAGAAGTTCGCCCGCGGCGAGGTGGTCTCTGACGACGTCTGGGCGCAGCGGCACGGCCTGCCTGACGCGGTGCTGCGGGATATTCATCACGTGCCCGGCACCGAAGTGATCCAGGTCGGGGACCGGGTCGCCCGCGTGCTCACCGAGACGCGCGAGATTCTCGACATCATTGACCTCGTCACCGGCCCGTGAGGGAGCCGGTCACCAACTGCGCCCGCTGGGAGGTGCCGGCGGAGTTGCGGATCAGCCCGGCGGCCCAGGCATGGCGCGAGGCGAAGTTCATTGCGCTGCACATCCTGTACGCGATCCGCGGACCGCTGGCGCCGCCCGCACCGGCACTCAAGGAAGGCGACAAGCGACCGGTCGTCATCGTGCCCGGCTTCCTGGGGCGTAGCGAGGTCTACGTGCCACTGCAGCGGGCCATCAACAAGGCCGGTCACCCCTGCTACATTCTGCCGCTCGGTTTCCAGATGGGCGACATCCCGAAAAAAGCCCGTGAACTCACGGATCTGCTCAACCGGCACCAGCTGAATGATGTGTACGTGGTCGGCCACTCGATGGGCGGCGTGATCAGCATCCTTGCCATGGTGCTGGGCGAGAAACGCATCCGCCACCTGTGGACGCTGGGCTCGCCGCTGTTCGGTACCACCATCATTCCTGCCGCCTACATGCTGGTTGCGCTGGTGATGCTGCTGTGCATCCCTTCCGGGTACGGTCCCTGGCTGCTGCTGGCCGGCATTTTTCTCATCCCGGCCATGCGGCAGATGAACCGGGAGTCCGTGTTGCTGCGCTGGATCCGGCGCCATTACGACGAACTGGAAAACACCACCTCGGTGTTTGCGAGTTTCGATGAAATCGCGCTTTCCTGGCCGGCCCAGGAGCCCGGGTCCACCACGCGTTTCGGCAGGCCCAGCGATGTCTTCCTGCCCGAGATCGGCCACAACAACCTGTTCATGGGCGAGGCCGGCAAACAGGCGCTGGTGAATGCCATCTCGGCACGCCATGCGACGGACGGCCGCATCGACGTCAAGAAGTTCCTGCTTTCCGGCGGTCCAGCCAGGGCAGCAGCGCCGGCACAATAACGAGGTCCACGAACAGCGCGATCGTGATCACGATCGCCGTCAGCAGCCCGAGCTGGGACGTCAGCGTGAAGGTGGACTGCGTGAGGACCGCGAAGCCCGCCAGCAGCACCAGCGTGGTCAGCACCACGGCCACGCCCACCGTCCGCAGCGCGTAGCGTACCGCCCCGGCGGGATCCTCGCCCTGGTCGCGCGCCTGCTGGTAGCGCATCAGCAGGTGGATGGTGTCGTCCACCACGATGCCCAGGGTCATGCTCGCCACGATGGTGAGCCCCAGGTTGACGTGCCCGTCGAGGTAGCCCCAGAGACCGAACCCGGCCAGCAGGGGCAGCAGGTTGGTCACCACGCTGACCAGCGCCAGCAGTGGCTCGCGCAGGACCAGCAGGAACAACAGCGCAATCAGGCCGAACGCCGCGGCGGCGCCCCACATCATGCTGGTGAAATTGCGCCGCGCGATCTGCGCGAACAGGACCGACATGCCGGTTGCCGGCGCGCGCATTTCCGGCGGCAGGTTGGCCGCCTGCCAGGCATCGGCGCGCTCCACCAGCGCGAGTATCCGCTCCGAATCGATGGTATCGAGCGATACGGAGAGGCGGACGGCGTCCTTCTGCATGTTGACGACGAAGTTGAGGTCGGTGCCCGGCGGCAGCGACATCTCCACCAGGTGGTAGTACTGCGCCGCCTCGGCACGCGACTCCGGGACCCGGTATTCCGATGGCGCACCACCGTGCATGACCTGGCGCTGCTGCTTCAGGATCGCCGTCAGGGTGGAGATACGCCGCACCTCCGGCTGTTCCCGCAGCCAGGTCTCGAAGCGGTCCAGGTGCGCCAGGAACGCGGGTTCGAACACATCCCCTTCATCACCGGCATCGAAGAGGTACTCGACCAACTGCTGCCCGGCAAGCCGGCGGTCGGCAAACTCCGCCGCCTTGCGGAATGGGATCGTCTCGTCGAACAGCAGCACGTAGTTGTCGCCGAACTGGTTGCGCGGCAGTCCGGTCGCGGCGACGGCCAGCGTGATGCAGAGCAGCGCGAGACCGGTGCCAGGGCGCCGCGCGAGTGCGCTCCCGGCGCGGTCCAGCCAGCCGGACAGCCAGCGCCCGCGGGTTCTGCCACTGACCTCGTCCATGCCCGGCAGCGAGACCATCAGCGCCGGCAGGAAGGTCAGTGACAGCAGCAGCGCCATCGTCACGCCCACCGCGACGATATTGCCGAGATCGGCGAAAGGCTGCGAGTCCCCGAGATTGGTGCCGAGGAACCCGATTGCCGTGGTCAGCGAGGTCAGCACCACCGGCCGCAGGTTGACCCGGAGGCTGTGCTGCATCGCCGCCTCGGGATCCAGGCCGTCGCGCATGCCGCCATACCAGGAGCCGAGGATATGAACGCTGTCGGCGATCGAGATGGTCATGATGATGGTGCCGGCCGCCAGCGCCGTCGTCGAGAGCTCCACGCCCATGAAACCGGCCACGCCGTAGCCCGCGATCACCGACCCGGTGATCAGCAGCAGCACCGCGAAGCTGGCGCCGAAACTGCGGTAGAGCACCAGCAGCAAGAGCAGGATGAGCCCATACATCTGCGGGTAGAGGTGCTCGGCGTCGTAGCGGATGCTTTCGACGAAGGCGTGGTTGAACGGCATGCTCCCGCTGACGTGGATCTGCACGCCGGGGCGTGAGAACTCCTCCGCCAGCGCCTGCGCCGCCTCGGCAACCTTCCGGTTCTCCGCCGCCGCGTCCTCGTGCGGCAGCTCGAAATAGACCACCACGCCGGTGGCGCGTCCGTCCGGTGCCAGCAGGCCGTTGCGCAGGTTGACGTTGCCGGCGGCGTTGCGGCGCGCCGCTGCCAGTTCCGCCGCGTCGAGTTCGCCCTCGGGAATGACGGGCCGCACCAGGATGTCGTCGCCGTCGGCGACGCTCTCGGTCATGGTGGTGATGGCGTAGGTCTGCCAGGCCCAGGGCAGCCACGCGGCCTCGGCCGCCAGCTCGCGCACGAGTTGCAGGAACTCGTTGGTGAAGACGTCGCCCTCGTCCGGCGCGAGGGCGAACAGCACCGCCTCGTTGCGCACGAACTCCTCGTTGATGCGCCGGAACTCCCGCAGCCGCTCGTCGGCCGGATCGAAATAGATGCGGAAATCGGTGTTGAGCTTCAGGTGCTCCAGCCCGCCCGCGAGAAACACGACCAGCAGCACGCTGAGCAGGATGGTCACGCCCGGGTAGCGGATCACCACCGACGGCCGCGCCATCGCCTAGCGCGCCCGCTTCAGCGCATTGGTATTGAAGTCGTCCTCCGCCAGCCCGACCCCGAAGCGGATGGACTCGATGTGCAGCTCGGTCTCGCCCTGGGTCAGGTGGTTCTGCATGCGCATGTGGTGCGCGCGCCAGTGGCGGCCGGCGTGCAGCCGGTAATCACCGATGACGAGGGTCTTCTCCAGCCGGTTCTTGCGGTCGTAGTACTCCACGCGGTGGGCGCGGTACTCCTGCTCGTCGAGCCACACGCGGATGCGGTGATAGGGCTCCTCCTCGTCCTCGGCGTAGACCCGCTCCAGCACCTTGCAGAAACAGTTTTCCAGCTGTTCCTCGCCGGAGACCGCGATGCGGCCCTGCTCGCTCGGGCCGGTGCTGGTGAAATCGCCGAACCGGAAGTCGCTGCCGAGAAAATAGCCGGAACGTCCGCTGCTGGTGATGCGCTTCACGCGTTTCACGGCCGGCAGGTAGAGCCAGATGTCGTCGGCCTTCTCTTTCCAGGAATGCACCAGCAGGGCGATGCCCTCGGCATCCTCCGGCGCCTGCACGACGGTCAGCGCGCGGCCGGCGTCGTCGGCCAGTTCCAGCGCCCGCGTCTCCAGCAGCCGCTCGGAGGTCTGCCCGCGCCGGTTGCGGATCACCATCCGCGTGACGGAGACCGAGTCACCCCAGCCCCGGTGGCGCTCGATGCTCTTGCGGTTGAGGGCCTCGGCGTAGCTCTCCGGCGCGGCGGGGCCGGACTCCTGCGCTGCGGCGACCGGCGGGAGCACGGACAGCAATACCGCGACGAACAGGTACAACGACTTCATGCGTGACAGTGTAGCCGAGCCGGAGGCCGCGCCCGCTAGAGATTCAGCAGTTCCTCGACGTCCGACGACTCCAGGTTCCCGTGCACGTCGGTGTTCTTGCGCAGGGCCAGCAGCACGCCCGGGTTCATGATCCAGTCCGGATCGAGCGCGTACTTGGCGCCACGCAGCATGGACTGCACGATCGGCGTCGCCTGCTGCACGTACCACGGCACGTGATCGCGCCCCACCGCGTGGTGGTGCGTGATCGAGCCACCCTCGCGCAGGAGCACGTCGGACAGCGCGGCCTTGATGCGGTCCCACTGCTCCAGCTGGCCGCCGGGCCGGCCCTGCGCGACGATGGTGTAATACGGCGCACAGCCGTCCGGGTACAGGTGCGTGAAGCGGCAGGTGATGAAGCCCTTGCCGCATTCCTCGTCGATCACCTCTTTCGCCCGCGCACGGACCGCGTTGTGGAACCGCTCGAAACGGTCCCAGGTCACCGAGGTCTCGAACGTCTCCGCCACCAGCCCGCGCCGGATCAGTTCATCACGCAGGTAGGGTGCACGCAGGAAGGACGCCTTCCACTGCTCCGCGCCGCTGTCCGGGTCTGCGCCGCGGGCCGGTTTCTTCTTCTCGCTGCCACCATGATCGGCGCACAGTTCCAGCGCCCGCTGCAGGGCCGCATCGACCGGGTGGTCATGGGACTCGAAGGCGACGATGAGCATGTGCGCGTCGCCCATGCCCAGCCCCATCATCATGGCCTCGCGCTTGTCGACCAGCCGGGCATTGCTGGGATAGAGGCCGGATTGCGCGAGTGCCCGGCAGGCGTTCACGCCGTGCTGGAACTCCCTGAAACACACGGTGGCCCCGGCACGGTGCTGCGGCAGTTGCTGGACCCGCATCCAGGCCTCGGTGACGACACCGAAGATCCCCTCGCTGCCGCAGATCAGCCGTTCCTCGGCGGGCCCCGCCCCGTGCGACGGCAGGCGGCGGGTCTCCATCACGCCGCTCGGGGTGAGCATGCGGACCGACTCCGTGAACTCGTCGATGCGGGTGTGCAGCGAGGCATAGTGCCCGCCGGAGCGGGTGACGATCCAGCCGCCGAGGGTGGAGAACTCGAAGCTCTGCGGGTAGTGCCGCAGGCTCAGGCCGTGCGGCTTCAGGCCGGCCTCGACATCCGGACCCAGCGTGCCGCCCCGGATGCGCGCGCAACGGGAGACCTCGTCCACTTCCACGATGCCGGTGAGCGCGCCGAGGTCGAGGCTGATCACGCCGTTGTAGCCGTGCAGGTCGATGGCCTCGACGCCACCGACCACCGAGGAACCGCCCCCATAGGGAATCACCGCCAGCCGGTGGAGGGCGGCGAACTCGAGCACCCGCTCGATATCGGCCTCGTCGCGCGGTCTCGCGACCAGGTCGGGCGCATTGCCGAAATCACCGCGCAGGCCGCGCCAGACGTCGCGGAACGATTTGCCGTAGGTGTGCCCGGCCCGGTCGCGCGCATCGACACTGCAGATCCCCTGCAGGTTGCGGGGGGCCTCGCAGCGGACCCGCGGCAGGTCGAGCGCCGTCGCCGCCGGCGGCGGCGCGGGCTCGCTCAGCGCCAGGCCGGCTCCCTTGACGAGGAACTGCTCGATCAGTTGCAACAGGCCGGCATCGAGCTCGAAGCCCTCAAAGCCCCAGCCCCAGAACTTGCGCACACGCCCGGCCGCACTCATCCCTTAAGCCTCCCCGCGAAGGATTGACGCAACTTCGACAGCTTAGGGGAAATCACCACCTGGCAGTAGGGCTGGCCGGGCTGCCGGCGGTAATAGTCCTGGTGGTAGTCCTCCGCCGGCCAGAACGTCTCCAGCGGCGCCAGTTCCGTGACGATGGGAACGTCGAAGCACGCCGCCACGGCTTCCATGCTCTGCGCCGCCTGCTCCCGCTGTTCTTCATCCGCCCAGAAGATCACCGAGCGGTACTGCGTGCCGACATCGGCACCCTGCCGGTTGAGCGTGGTCGGGTCGTGCACCACCCAGAACACGTCGAGGATGTCGGCGAAGGAAATCACGTCCGGATCGTGCCCGATCCGGACCACCTCCGCGTGCCCGGTCACCCCGCTGCAGATCTGCTCATACGTGGGGTTGCGGGTCCGCCCGCCCGCGTAGCCGGAGGTCACCTCCGTGACGCCCCGGAGCGCGCGGTAAGCCGCGTCCAGGCACCAGAAACAGCCCCCACCGAGTACCGCCACGCCCGTCGCCATGCGCCCTGTCCTCCTGCCGGTTCCAGGCTACCAGTGTACGCCGGCCGGCCACGTCCGGACCATTTGTCTTCTGGCATGAATAGTGTCACATTGTGGACTGCCCGCTCCGCGGAATCAGGAGGTTCAGCGCGCGTGGAACTCCCCCGTCACATCCGCATGTTCCGCCGCATGCTGGACAACATCGACCGGCAGCGGCTGGAGATGGGCGAGCGCGAGATGCGCGTGCCGGTGTCCCGCTATACCGATCCCGCCTGGTTCGAATGGGAACGCAACACGCTGTTTCGCAAGTACCCGCTGGTGGTCGGCCACGGCAGCCGGCTGCCGGCAGCCGGCGACTGCATGACGCACGATCTGCTCGGCCTGCCGATGCTGCTGGTGCGTGGCGAGGACGGCGTGCTGCGTGCGTTCCTGAACCAGTGCGCCCACCGCGCGACGCGCCTGCTCGACGCCGCGGAACCGACCTCGGTACGCAGGCTCATGTGTCCCTACCACAACTGGGTCTATGCGCTGGACGGCCGGCTCGAACGCCTGCCGCTGGCGGCAGAAGGCTTTCCCAACACCGCGCTGGCCGACCGCGGGCTCATTCCCCTGCCCTGCGCCGAGCGGCAGGGGCTGATCTGGCTGCTGCCCACCCCGGGCACGGAGATGGACCTGGACGCCTGGATGGGGGGCATCGAGCAGGACATCGCCGCCTTCGGCATCGGCGGGTCCGTGGTCTACCGCCAGTCGGTCAGCGAGCGCGCCGCCAACTGGAAACTGGTCATGGACGCGTTCATGGAGTCCTACCACGTCAAGCGCCTGCACCGGGAGACGGTCGGTCCGTTCTTCCTCGACGGGCAGGCGGTGATCGAGCGCGACGGGATGCACATGATCGCCGCGGTGGCGCGCAAGGAAATCCTGCAGGCGCGCGGCCTGCCCGAGTCGGCGTGGGACGGCCGCCGCCATGCCTCGCATACCCTTTATTTCCTGCCGAACACCGTCTGCGTGGTGCATCCGGACTACGTCAGCCTGATGCACATGTACCCGCAGGCGCCGGACCGTACCCTGATCGTGCACAACATGCTGATTCCCGAGGCCCCGGCCAGCGACCGGGCGCGCAGGCACTGGGAGCGGTCGTTCGAGCTCATCGACGGCGGCGTCTTCAACGCCGAGGACTTCGCCACCGCCGAGCGCATGCAGGCCGGCATCCGGGCCGGCGGCCGCGATCACCTGCTGATCGGCCGCAACGAGTTCTCCATCATCACCTACCAGGAGATTCTCGCCGAGCTCATGGAGGCGGGCTGCAACGGCCAGGTGGCCGACATGGAAAAAATGCGCAATAGCTCCTAGTGTTTCCCATGGCCCGCGACGGGCGGGCGCCGGGAAGCAAGGGGCGCACCATGGAACACCAGACCTGGGAGATCGCCGAAGACCGCCAGCGGTCCGTCGATCTGCAGAATCTCGACGACCTGCAGTTCACGCTCTACCTCTGGTGGTGCTACATGATCGGGCCGTTCGTGAAGCCCCCGGGGCCGCTGACGGCCGGGATCGACCCGGAGAAAACCCCGGTGATCATCGTGCCGGGGTTCATCTGCCGGCCTGCCATCTACCGGAAGATGCAGCAGGCCATTCATGCCGCCGGTTTCGCCTGTCACATCCTGCCGCTGGGTTACCAGATCAGCAGCATCTACGAGAAAGGCCGCAAGCTCTCGGCATTCATCGACCAGCTCGGCGCGAAGGAGGTCTATCTCGTCGCCCACTCCATGGGCGGGCTGATCGTCACCACCTGCCTGTACCAGGGCGAGACGCGGGTACGGCACGCCTGGACGCTGGGCGCGCCACTGTGGGGCACCAACATCGTCTGGGTGGTGTACGGGCTGGTGACGCTGATCCTGGCCTGGAACCTCAGCGGCGGCTGGGGCTGGTACCTGCTGTTCGCCGGCTTCTTCCTGAGCCCGGCGCTGCGTCAGATGAAGCCGGGCTCGGATTTCCTGCGCTTCACCAGCAAAAAGTACGACGAGATGCAGCACGTCACCTCGGTGTTCTGCCAGCTGGACACCATCGTGTTCCGCAACCTGAAGGACGAGCCCGGCTCCTCGTCCCGTTTCGGCCGCCCCGACGACGTGCTGTTCCCCGAGAACGGCCACAACAACATCGCCATGGGCGACAACGGCATCGACTGCATGGTGCGGGCGCTGGTGGAGCAGGATTCCGGGGGCAGGAAGAAGCGCAGCAAGAAATAGCCCTTCCCGGTGGCGGGAGGCTGGAGCGGTCGACCGGAATCGAACCGGCATTGATGCCTTGGGAGGGCATCGTTCTACCATTGAACTACGACCGCGGCCCGGGGCGGCATTCTAGCCGGTTCGCGCCCGCGCGGCATGCCCCGCGGGCCATTTTCAGCCGATCACCGTTCGGGCTACACTCTCAGCCTGCCCGCATCGCAATGCGCCGGGGAACGCGCGCACCCAGAGAGGACCCTGCATGGAGCGCCTGATCGAGAAATCCCTCTACGCCAGCCGCTGGCTGCTCGCGCCCATCTACCTGGGCCTCAGCCTGACCCTCATCGCGGTCGGCCTGAAGTTCTTCGAGGAACTGTTCCACCTGTTCCCGCAGCTGTTCTCGATGAAAGAGTCCGAACTGGTGCTGCACGTGCTCACCTTCATCGACATCGCCCTGATCGGCGGCCTGATCGTCATGGTGATGTTCAGCGGCTACGAGAACTTCGTCTCGCGCATCGACATGGACGACGAGCAGGAGCAGCTCAGCTGGCTCGGCAAGCTCGATTCCGGCTCGCTCAAGCAGAAGGTCGCCGCATCCATCGTGGCCATCTCCTCGATCCACCTGTTGAAGGCCTTCATGAACGCGCAGCAGATCGACAACGAGAAACTCATGTGGTTCGTGATCATCCACCTGACGTTCGTCGTATCCGCCATCGGCATGGCGTTGATCGACCGGCTCAAGCCCGAGACCGGCGCCACGTCCAAGAAACCCTGAGGCAAGCGCAGATGGATGATCGCAAGGTGCAGTCCCATTTCCGGACCTGCACGCTGTGCGAGGCCATGTGCGGCATCGAGATCCAGCACCGCGGGCGCGAGATCGTCGCCATCCGCGGCGACGACGGGGATCCCTTCAGCCGCGGGCACATCTGCCCGAAAGCGGTGGCCCTGCAGGACCTGCAGACCGACCCCGACCGCCTGCAGTACCCGCTGCGCCGGAAAAACGGTGACTGGGAGGAGATCTCCTGGGACGAGGCGCTGGACGAGACCGCCACGCGCCTGAAGGAGATCCAGTCACGCCACGGCCGCGACGCGGTGGGCGTCTATTACGGCAATCCGACCGTCCACAATCTCGGCGCCATGCTGTTTGCCGGACCGTTCGCCCGCTCCCTGCGCACCCGCAACAAGTTCTCCGCGACTTCGGTCGACCAGTTGCCGCACCACGTCGCGGCACTGGAGATGTTCGGCCATCAGCTGCTGCTGCCCATTCCCGACATCGATCACACCGACTGCTTCGTGATCCTCGGCGGCAACCCGCTGGCATCCAACGGCAGCCTGATGACGGTGCCGGACGTGCGCCGGCGTCTGAAGGACCTGCGGGCCCGCGGCGGCCGGCTGATCGTGGTCGATCCGCGCCGCACCGAGACCGCACAGGTGGCCGACCAGTGGCTGGCGATCCAGCCGGGCACGGACGCGGTGCTGCTGCTGGGCATCCTGCACGAACTGCATGCAGCCGGCCTCGCAGCGCCCGGACGGCTGGCCGGATTCAGCAGCGGACTGGAGGAGATCGGGCAGATCTGCCGCGCCTGGCCACCTTCGCGGGTTGCGCAGCACACCGGCATCGATGCGGCGGAGGTGACCGCCCTCGCCCGCGCCCTTGCCGGCGCCGGCAGTTCAGTCATCTACGGCCGGATCGGCGCCTCGACGCAGGAGTTCGGCGGTCTCTGCCAGTGGCTCATCAACGTCATCAATATCGTCACGGGGAACCTCGACCGCCGCGGCGGCGCGATGTTCACCCTGCCCGCCATCGACCTCGTCGGCATGTCGCGCAAGTCCGGCCGCGCCGGGCATTTCGGCCGCAAGCACAGCCGCGTGCGCGGCCTGCCCAGCTTCTCCGGCGAGCTGCCGGTCGCGGCAATGGCAGAGGAGATCCTCACCCCCGGCGAGGGACAGGTGCGCGCACTGGTCACCCACGCCGGCAACCCGGTCCTGTCCACGCCCAACGGGCGGCAACTGGACCGCGCCCTGGCGACGCTGGAGTTCATGGTCAGCATCGATATCTACCTGAACGAGACGACCCGCCACGCCCACATCATCCTGCCCACCACCAGCGCCCTGGAACGCTCCCATTACGACCTGATCTTCCACGTGCTGGCGGTGCGCAACACGGCGAAGTACTCCCCGCCATTGTTCGAGCCGCCCAGCGGTACGCGGCACGAGTGGGAGATCTTCCTGGCGCTGCAGCGCCGCATGCAGGTGGAAATCCCCGACCTGGGACTGCTCGGCGGACTGGCCCGCTTTGGCGTGCGCAAGCTGTCGCCGCCGGACCGCATGGTGGACATCATGCTGCGCGCCGGGCCGTACGGGCTGCGCAACCTGCGCGGCCCCCGTCTCAGCCTGCGCAAGCTCAAAAAAGCCGCGCACGGCATCGACCTCGGCCCGTTGCAGCCCTGCCTGCCGGCCCGGCTCAACACGCCCGACCGACGCATCCACTGCGCGCCCGAGGTCATGTGCGCAGACGTGCAACGGCTCGGCCGGCGGTTCCCCGCCGACCGCGCGCGCGGCATCGGCGGCAACGGCTTCGACCTGCGCCTGATCGGGCGCCGGCACGTCCGCAGCAACAATTCCTGGCAGCACAACAGCCACCGGCTGGTGAAGGGGCCGGAACGCTGCACGGTGATCATGCATCCGGACGATGCCGCCGCGCGCAACATCCAGAACGGCGCCACCGTGCGCGTGACCTCGCGTGTCGGCAGCATCGAACTGCCGGCGGAGATCACCGCCGACATCCGTCCCGGCGTGCTGTCGGTTCCCCACGGCTGGGGGCACGATCGCGCTGGCGTGTGCATGAAGATCGCCGAAGAGCACCCCGGCGCCAGCATCAACGACCTGACCGACGATCAGCTGCTGGATGAACTGACCGGCAACGCGGCGCTGTCCGGGGTGCCGGTGAAGGCGGAGCCGGCCTGACTGGTGTTTGGCCTGGTCTGTAAGGCCGAAGCCTTGCCTACCGGAATTTACCGGAGTTTATTGGGTTACCGGTGATCAAACCGGCGCGCATTCCCGGTTGATGGTCGTCAGCAGCGAGATCAGCGGCGGGATGTGGGTCCCGAAGATGGTCTTGCCGGTGGTGAGCAGCGCGACCGAGGTCTGACGCGCCGGGTCGGCCCAGGTCAGTATGGTCATGAAACCGAGGTGCCCGTATGCCTGGTCCGAGTTCGGGCCGAACAGGCCGAACGGCTTGTTCCCGGTCATCATCCCCAGCGTGTAACGCAGCGGCAGCATCATGGTGTAGTCCATCTCGAAACCGCCGATGTTGCGCGTGGCGCGTTCGATGGTCTCCGGGGAGAACAGCCGTACGCCGTCCAGTTCACCGCCGTTCAGCATGATCTGGTAGAACCGCGAGATCTCGTCGGCGGTGGCGATCATGTTGCCCGCCGGGATGGTGGTGCGATAGAAGCGGGGATCGTTGGAGACCTCGGTGACCTGCTCCAGCGTCTCGCCCAGGGCGCGCTCCAGGATCTTGTTCACCGGGAACATCAGCGGCTTGCCGACCGGGTAATGCATCGCCACCTCCGGGATGTGCTCCTCCGAGGCGCCGTAGTTGAAGTACTTCATGCCGAACGGTTCCTGCACCTCCTCGCGGAAGAAGGTGCGCATGTCCTTGCCGGTCACGCGGCGGATGACCTCGCCGAGAATGTAGCCACCGGTGACGGCATGGTAGGCGAGCCGCTTGCCGGCCTTCCACTTCGGCTTGATGTGGTAGAGGAGCTGCATGACCATCTCCTCGTTGAACATCATCTCCGGCGGTGTGCCGGGCGGGATGAACGGAAACCCGGAGCGGTGGCAGAGCACCTGCTCGATGGTGACCTGGTCCTTGCCGTGGCTGCTGAACTCGGGCACGTACTTGCACACCGGATCCTGCAGCCGCACCAGTCCGCGCTCGGCGACCAGGTGCACCATCATGGCCGTGACGGCCTTGGAGGCGGAGAAGAGGCACACCGGCGTCTGCGTGGTGGCAGGGATTTTCCGGACACCGTGATCATCGTGCGGCCCGTTGCCGTGCGAGTGGCCGATGGCGCGGTTGATGATGACGTGGCCCTGCCGACGGATGCACAGGATGACGGTCGGATGGTAGCCCGTGCGGTAGAGTCTCTGCGTGCACTTCCAGATATTGTGCACGCTGTCCGGCGCCATGCCGACCCGCACCGGGTCGGTTTCCTGGTCGGGGACGTAATCGGTGATGGAGGAAAGATCTTCTGCAACGAAGCAGGTGTTGGGTTCGCGCGCCATGCCGACCTCGATACTGCTGACCGGCGACAAGCCTGGGCCAGTGTTGAAAAAATCCCGCCCGTTCGCCAGGAACACGAGCAAGGAACGAATGGGCAATTATACCCGTTTACTCGTACCGGGCCCGGTTAGTATCATCGAAACCCGTTACCGCCCCGGAACCGGATCGCATGCTCCAATACCTGCCAGGATGGCTGACCCGGCTCCTCGTCAACCGTTCCGCCTGGTCAATTGCCCTGCAACGGCGGCTCTACGAGCGTTCCATTGCGGCGGCCGGACTGCCGGCCTCGGTCACGCTGGAGGGGACATCGATCGAGGGCGTCGCCGCAAAGTGGGTGATGCCGGCCGACAGTTCCTCCGATCGCTTCATCTTCTACGTGCATGGCGGCGGGTTCGTGGTCGGCTCCAGCGACTCGCACCTGCCCTACCTGGCGCGGCTGTGCCAGGCCACGCACGCACGCGGGCTAATCCTCGACTACCGCCGCGCGCCCGAGCACCCCTTCCCGGCCGCGCTGCACGACACCATCGCGGTGTTCCGCTGGATGTTCGAGCGCCACGTGAATCCTACCAACCTGGTCATCGCCGGCGACGGCGCCGGCGCCAACCTGGTGCTGTCGACCCTGCTGACGCTGCGCAAGGAGGGGCACCCGCAACCTGCCGCCGCCCTGCTCATCTCGCCCTGGATCGACCTCGTGGACGTCAACCGCACGCTGCATTTCCAGGGCCGTGACCAGCGCAACTTCGAACAGGCCCGGCTGGCCTACTTCGCCCAGTCCTACAGCGGCGTGTTCGACCCGGCCGATCCACTGATTTCACCGGTGCGCGCCAACCTCGCCGGCCTGCCGCCGATGCTGATCCAGTGCGGTGAGCAGGAAACCCTCGCCGAGGACGCCCGGAAACTGATGGACCAGGCGCGCAAGAGCGAGGTGGAGGCGTACCTCGACCAGTACGAGGGCAGGCGCCACGCGCTGCCGTTGCTGGTGACCCGGGACGCGGGCGCCGACCTGCTGCTCGATCACGCGGCGCGTTTCGTCAACGCCCACTTCCTCGTCACCTGATCGCTGGCATCCTGCCAGTATTCATCCACACTGTTCCTGTACGCACTGCGTGCACGTCACAGGGCGGGCCCGGAACGGCAACGTGGAAGAGCTACCGACCTACAACTGCGAATACATCGACGCGCGCGGCCGCCAGTGTGGGGGCGAAGCGCGGGCCAGCGGGCTATGCAAGTGGCACGATCCGAGCGTGCCGAAGGAGACCGCGGAGGATCGCGCGGAACTCGAGCACTGGGCGCATTCCAACCGCTCCATGGAAGGATTCAAGCTCGCGCACGCGCAGCTGGACGGGGTCAACCTGGTCAACCGGGGCAAGAAGACCGGCTACACGATGCGCAATGCCGACCTCTACCACGCCCACCTGCGCAACGCGCATCTTTTTCACATCGACCTGAACGGCAGTTCCCTGGTCAAGGCGGATCTGTCCGGCGCGAACCTGAACTGCGCCGACCTGCGGGACTGCAACCTGCTCGGCGTCAACTTCGATGGCGCCAAGCTGGAGCACGTCGAATGGGGCCGGCAGATCTGCCAGGAGGTCGACGCCCTGCGGGCGCTGCGCGAAGGCCGGCGCGGCCAGGCCATGGACCTGCTCAGCCAGGCCGAGGAGATCTACCGCAACCTGCGCCGCTGCGCCGAGGACCGCGGCCACTTCGACAACGCCGGGTTCTTTTTCTACAAGGAGATGATCATGCGGCGGCTGCAGATGCCGCTCTACTCCGCCGGCCGCTTCCTGTCCAAGTTGGTGGATGTCTTCTGTGGCTACGGTGAGAAACCGGACCGTGTCATCATCAGCGCGCTGGTGCTGATCTTCGTCTGCACCATCGGGTTCTTCTTCCTCGGCATTCACCACGGTGAAGAGATCATCGTGTTCAGCCCGGCGTCCACTTACCAGGAGAACCTGCTTTCCTTCGGCTACTGCGCCTACTACAGCGTGGTCACCTTCACCACCCTCGGCTACGGCGACATGACACCCTTCGGCTGGTCACGCCTGCTGGCCGCGTTCGAGGCCTTCACCGGCGCGTTCGCCATCTCCCTGTTCGTTGTGGTATTTGTGAAGAAAATGACGCGCTGAAACGGCGCGCGCCGGGCAGGGAGGCCCCACAGCATGGATGCCATACAGGAAATCATCGTCTGGTCTTCGTCGCAGCTGCGGCCGTGGACGCCGCAGATCGCCGTCGCGCTGCTGGCCACGCTCCTGGTGCTCTACGGACCCGCGCTCAACCGCAAGGTGCGCGCGCTGCTGGGAGGCGCGCATTTCGTCGTCCGGCTGCTGGCTTTCGTGCTGCTGTGCACGTTCGGATACGGCATGCTGCTGGTGTGGATCGCCCCGCACCTGGCGCGCATCATCGGCAGCCTGGGCAGCCTCTACCTCGCCCCGCTCGTCATCGCCGCTTTCGTCGCGCTGGGCTATGTCGCCGAGCGGAAGAACCAGATGTAGTCGCTGCTAACGGCTCTGCGAAATCATGTAATCGGCGGCGGCGCGGATTTCGTCATCGCTGCAGCCCATGCACATGCCGCGCGGCGGCATGGCGTTGCGGCCGTTCAGGACACTGGCGTACAGCGCCTCCTTCCCCTTCGCGATACGCGGCGCCCAGGCTTCCTTGTCGCCCTTCTGCGGGATGCCCGGCGCGCCGGACGCGTGGCAGGAAACGCAGGTCGTGTTGAAAATCTCCTCGCCGTCGCGGGCGGTGGCGACACCCGGCATCAGCGCACCGGCGAGCAGCACGGGAAGGATGGTTCGCAGCATGTCGGCCCCCTACAGCAACTGGCGGAATGTCCGATTGTACCACCGGCGCCCGCCGCCTCCATGACGCCGGCGGCATTCAGGCGGCGATGTGCTTCTTGCGCCGGTAGTGCTCGAAGATATCACCCAGCCCCTTGCGCGGCTTCCAGCCGAAGGTGTCCTGGAAGCGCCGCCCGTCGATCACCACGGGGTACTTGAAGAAATCGATCAGGTAGGCGGGAAACCCGCGCCAGCCGGCCAGGCGCGCGATCACCTTCGGCAGGACGGGCGGCACCGACGGCACCGGCAGCCGGCGGCAGCCGGCGGCTTCCACGGCGTCCTGGAAACCGATCCAGTCGTTCGGCGCCACGTTGTAGATGCCCGGCACGTTCTTCCGGTAGGCCAGCACGATGGCGTCCGCCATGTCCTCGATGTGGATGAACTGCATCATCGGCGAAAACCCCGCCAGCACCGGTGTCACGTCCCGGGACAGCAGCATGCCCATGCTGTTGCGCACGCCCGGCCCGACGATGTTGCAGGGACGCAGCAGCGTGATGTTGAGCTGGGGGCACTTGTAGATGTAGATGCTGGTGAGATTCTCCAGTTCCACCGAGTCGACCAGGTCGAGCGTCAGGCCGGCCGCCTTGAGCGGGGCCTCTTCGTCGAGGAGCGCCGGGTTGTAGGCATGCGCGCCATAGACGTGGTACGTGGACAGCACCAGGGTCTGTTGCACACCGTACTTCGCGGCCAGGTCGAACAGGCGGTGGGTGCCCATCACGTTGGCATTGAAGCGGCCCGCGCGGGTCCACTCGTACGCGCTGATGCGCCCGAGGTGGATCAGTCCGTCGAACTGGTGCTCGCGGAAGATGTCCTGGAAACTGCGCTTGTTGAAGTCGATCTGGTAGCTCGGGATCTTGCTGGAGATCTCGACACGGCGGCGGAAATCCACCGCGACGATGCTGTAATCGTCCTTCATGCGGTTGATCACCCGGCGCGCCAGCGCGCCACCGGCGCCGGTCACCAGTACGCTGGGTTTCCCGTCCGCCATCAGAACACCTCCCTGCGTTCTTTCAGTCCCTTCTGGATCAGACGCCGGATCTCGTCCTTGACCTCCTCCACGCAGGCCGTGACGTCCTTTTCGTTGTTGATCTCCGCCTGCGTGAAGTCCATCGGCTTGCCGAAATTGAGCACGACGCGCGCCGGCAGCGGCACCGGCGGGGCGAGCGGTATGTAGGGCACGCCGAGCATCCGCGCCAGGCCCTCGAAGTTGTGGATGGCCGGCATGGTTTCCTCGCAGCCGACCACGCCCACCGGGATGATGGGCGCCTTGTGGGTGATGGCCAGGTGCATGAAGCCATTGCCGAAGCGCTGCAGCTGGTAGCGTTTCTCGTAGAGCTTGCCGGCGCCCCGCACGCCTTCCGGGAAGACGATGATGATCTCGTCACGTTCCAGCAGCTTGGCGCAGTTCAGCGGATCGCCGACCACCGCGCCGAGCGCGTTCAGGGCGTTGCCGACGAACGGCACCGTCGGGAAGAACCGTTCGATCATGGCGCGCGGCGCACGGGCGCCGTACGGACTGGTGGAGATGGCCGTGCCGATCAGGATGCCGTCCATCGGCAGCTGGCCGCTGTGATTGGCGACCACCAGTGCGCGGCCCCGGGCAGGCACGTTCTGCAGGCCATGCGCCTCGACGCGGAAATAGTTGTCGTACAGCCACTTGGCGACACTGAGCCCGACCTTGGAGCCCTCGCGGCTGTAACCCCACGGATCCCAGCCGAACTCCCCCACCGGGTGCAGCATGCTGTCCACCTGTTGGCTGATCTCGTCCGACACCAGCACCCTGCGCAGCAGTTTTCCGATCATGATTCCTGGCCTTCCAGGCGGCTTGGCAACACGCCGGACAGGATACACCCTTGGCGGACGCCTCCACCATCCGCGGCCCGCGCCCCTATAATCCGCGCGATCCCGCGAGGTTTTTCTTCATGTCCGATCCCGGCTCCTGGTCCGTTCCCCACGCGCGCATCGAGTGGCGCGACGACGCGCCGCACGACCCGGAGAGCGGCGATATCTTCTTTTCACGCACCGACGGGCGTGCCGAGAGCGAATGCGTGTTCCTGCGCGGCAACGGCCTGGAGCAGCGCTGGTCACGGCTGGACCCGGCGCGGCCCGGCGTGTTCGTGGTCGGCGAGACCGGCTTCGGCAGCGGGCTCAACTTCCTGCTGACGCAGGACCGGTTCCTGCGCACGGCGCCGCCGGCCTGCCAGTTGCACTACGTATCCGTGGAACACCGCCCCTGGACCCGCGCCGACCTGCGGCGTGCGCACGCACAGTGGCCGGAACTGGCGCAGCACGCGCGCGACCTGCAGGCGCAATGGCCGCCACCGCTGCGCGGACCTCACCGGTTGCACCTCGCCGGTGACCGGGTCCGCCTCACGCTGCTGTTCGACGAGGCGGCCGCCGCCCTCGCCGGCCTGCAGGCCGGGATTCACGCCTGGTACCTGGACGGTTTCGCACCGGCGCGGGATGCGGCGATCTGGCGGCCGGCGGTGCTGCGCGAGGTGGCGCGCCTGTCCGCACCCGGCGCGACCCTGGCCACCTACACGGCCGCCGGCGCCGTGCGCCGCGCACTGGGAGAGCATGGCTTCGTCGTGGAACGCCTGCCGGGCTTCGCGGGCAAGCGCCACCGGCTGGTGGCGCGCCTGCCCGCCGCCGAACCCGCCAGTCCGCGTCCCCTGCCCGGACCTGTCGCCGTTATCGGCGCCGGGTTCGCCGGCGCCAGCTGCGCGCTCGCGCTGTCCCGGCGCGGCCTCGCCACCACGGTCATCGAGGGGCAGCCGCAGCCGGCGAGCGGCGCCTCGGGTGTTCCGCAGGCGGTGCTGTACCTGAAACTGAGCGGGGCCTGTTCGGACGTCGCGCGGCTGCAACTCCATGCACTGCGGTACGCGATGGCGCAAACCGTGCACTGCCCGGTGGACAGCGCCGTCGCCGGTGTCCTGCAACTCGGCGACGCGGCGCAGTGCGCGCGCTGGGAAGGCCTCGCCGCCGTGCCTGCCGACCTGCTGCAACCCGTGGACCGGCAACAGGCTGCGGCCCTCGCGGGGATTCCGCTGCAATCCGGCGGCCTGTGGTTCCCCGGCGCCTTCGCGCTGCCCGGCGCGGACTTCTGCAACACCCGCCTGACCGCCTCGGGTGCCACGTTCATGGCGGGCCGGCAGGTGACCGGCCTGGCCGCCGGCGACGAGGGGGACTGGAACCTGCAGTTGTCCGGGTCCGGCCCGGCATCGCTTCGCGCCGCCGCGGTGATCTGCTGCGGCGGGACCGGCCCTTCCCTGCAGGGGTTGCCGCTGCACGGCATCCGCGGGCAGCTGACACGCTTCCGGGCGGATGCCACGGTGACGCCACGTTGCGTGCTCACCGGCGCCGGCCACGTCATCCCGCTGGCGGACGGATCGTTCTACGCCGGATCGAGCTACGCGCACGACAACCCGTCGCTGGCGCCCGTCGCCGGGGACGACGCGGAGAACCGCCTGCGTGCGGCCGGACTGCTCGGCTGTGCGCAACAGGACCTGTCGCCCGTGGCGGCGTGGGTGGGGCTGCGCTGCGCCGGCCCGGATCACCTGCCCGCGGCCGGCGCCCTGCCGGGGCCTGCCGGCAACTTCACGCTGACCGGCCTGCGCTCGCGCGGACTGCTCTTCAGCCCCCTGCTGGCGGAGGCGATCGCCTCGGAACTGTGCGGCGAGCCGCTGCCGCTCACGCGCCCGCAGTGGCGGTCACTGGATCCGGGTCGCTGGCTGCGCGGAAAAACCGGCAACCCTGATCAGCGACTCCGGAAATAATACTGCTCGAGGATCTGCGCGTAGGTGCCGTTCTCCTGGATCTGCTTCAGCGCGATATTGAACGCATCGCGCAGGCGCGGGTCGCGGAACGCGATCGTGCGCGGACTCGGCGGCAGGATGGAATGCACGCGGACCGGCCGCCGGAGATCGAGCGCCTGATCCTCGTTCTGCAGGATCTGGCGGAAATACCGGAAGATGTGCAGGTCCATGACGAGCACATCGGCGCCACCACGGAAGAGGGCCACCACCTGGCCACGCTGCTTCGGCTGCTCCCGGTAGCTGGCGGCATGGCGCGCCGCTTCCCGGAAGTCCTCGCCCAGCAGATCGCCGGCATTCTGGAAGGCGACGATGCGCTTGCCGGCCAGGTCCGCGAGCGCACGGATTCGGTGCCCCCGGTCCTGCAGCGTGATGGCGACATTCCAGTAGTGCACGAGCGGAAGGGAGTGGAACACGCCCGGTTCGGTCGCCGGTACGTGCATGGCCATGTCCACGCGCCCGTCCGCCAACGCGCGCTGCGCGCGCAGGTTGGCCATGTAGTGGATGTCTCCCAGCTCATGACCGGTCAGGGCCAGCGTCTCGCGCACGATGTCCATCACCACGCCGGAATCGGAAAAGGCGATCACGTAGGGCGGTACGGACCCGATGGCCGCGAAGGAAAGACGGTCGGCGCAGGCCGGCCCGGACAGCAGCACCGCGAGCAGCAGGACCAGCACGCCGCCGGGGCTGCCGCTCACCACGCCCCGTACACCGCAGGCTGTGCCCGCCCCGACCGCCATGAATCAATCGGTCGCGGGGAAGGGCTTCAGGAATTTCAGGGTCATGCGGTCGCTTTCGCCGATCTGCAGGTACGTCTCGCGATTCTCCTCGCCACCGCGCAGCGCGGGCGGCAGCGACCAGACACCGTTGGGATAGCGCTTGCGGTCCAGCGGGTTGGCATTGATCTCCGCCCCCTCCAGGAACACGAACCCGGCGCGGGCCGCCGTGTCGATGACGTACTGCTCGGTCACGTAGCCGCTGCGCACCATGCCCGCGCGGCTGCGTTTCGGCGGCGCCCGGTGCTCGACCACGCCCAGCAGCCCGCCCGGCCGCAGAGCACGGTACATGGCGCGGAACACCGCGTCCTCGGTGCCGTCCTTCATCCAGTTGTGGACGTTGCGGAAGGTGTAGACCCGGTCGGCCGAACCGGGCGGTGCGATGTCGGTCTGCTCCGGCGGATGCAGGGTCGTGATCCGGACGCTGCCGTAGATGTCTTCGCGGGAACGGATCTTCGCTTCGAAGAAGCGGCGGTTTTCGAGCCGGAACGGCGGTCCCTCCGCGCGCGAGAAGTGGGCCGCATAAAGCACCCCGCGCTGACGCAGAACGGGCGCCAGGATTTCCGTGTACCAGCCACCGGCCGGCCAGATCTCCACCACGGTCTGGTCGGGCTTCAATTCGAAGAACTGCAGCGTCTCCAGCGGGTGACGATAGACATCCCGCTCGACATTCTCCACCAGCCGGTGATTGCCGGCCATGGCCGCCGCCACCGCGCTGGCCGTCCCCTCCGGCATTTCGGCCCGGGCCACCAGCGCCAGCCCGCAGGCCAGCGGCAACAGGCAGGCGAACCGGGACCACGAATTTACCGACAGCACTCGATCCTCTCCACGCTGGCTTGGAAAACTTCCATGCACTCATCCTAGCGGAAATGGCACGGGCCCGGACGCAGGCACACAGCTCCCGCGACGACCGCAATGTGAAACCGCCTGCGCCGCCCCGAAAACTGACCGATCATTCATGCTCTGCTGAAAAACGGGCCGCTGATCTCGTAGGTCACACCGCGGTTGCGCGGCACCGAGAGGCAGGTGGCCGATTCGGGCTGCCCCGGAAACGCGATCGGCACGCCCTTGAAACCCGGACCCGGACCGCGCTGCGAACTGACATACAGCCGCCGCCCGTCCGGGCTGAACGCCTGCCCGGCCAGTTCGCTGCCGCCCTGCCCGACGATGGCGAACAGCGGGAACATGCGGCCGTCGGGCCGGATCGCCAGCATGCGCATGTCACCCTGCTCCTCGGCTGCGATCACGGTGCCGTCCGGCGCCACCAGCAGGTTGTCGATCTCGTCGACGTAGAGCGGCGGATCCGCCGCGTGGTCGTAGACCACGGTGGCGCGGCCACGCGCCAGGTCGAAGCACCAGACCCGGCAGTCCCGCTTGGTCGCGAGATAGAGCAGATCCCCGTGCAGCCACAGGCCCTCGCCGCCGCGGAAGGGCGTGGCCGTCACCTGCTTCCGGCAGGGATTGTGCGCGCCGCCCTGCGGGTCCGGGACGGTGGTCCAGTCCAGTCGCCAGCCGGACTCACCGGCCGTTTCCGTGAGGACGGCCGCCTCCAGGATCCCGGCATCCAGGTCCGGGTAGCGGATTGGGCGGAAGCGGTAGAGGCAGCCGTCCGCCTCATCCTCGCTGAGGTAGACGTGGCCCCGCCGGCCGTCCACCGCCGCGGCCTCGTGGGTGAAGATACCCAGCGCGGGGAGCCGCCGCGCCGCGCGTATGCCGGCGGGATCGCATTCCCAGACCGCGCCGTTGCGGTATTCCTCGCAGGAGAGCCAGGTCCCCCACGGGGTCGGCCCGCCCGCGCAGTTGCGCGCCGTGCCCTGCAGGATCGGGTAGGCGTCGGCCAGCACGCCGTCGGCGGTGAAACGCAGCGCGCCCGCGCCCCCCTCGCGCTGCATCGCGGCGCGCTTGGTCGACACGCACGGCAACTCGGAATTGGAGACATAGATCCAGCCGCCCGCGGTGGCCGGGAACACCGCGCCACCGTCCGGATAGGTGTGCCACGGGTAGCCGCAACCGGCAACCGGTTCCTCACCTGCCTCCGCCACGATCCGCGCACGGAAACCCGCGGGCAGGCGGATGCCGAGCGCATCCGGCGCCGGCAGCAGCGGCCGTTCGCGCAGGACGCGCGATTGCGCCGCGGCGGCCGCGCGCAGGCCAACCGGGTGACCGGCAGCAAGCACCGCCAGCGCGGCCGCGGCGCGGAGGAAGGCCCGCCTGCCGCCGTTCACGCCGGACACCGGATGCTGCCCGCGACAGCGCCTGGCAAAACACCCATAATTCAACCGACGCACTGCTGCAGAGTGTTCAATTGCTGTTGTCCTCCCGGCTGTCTTCGCCGCTTCCCCGCACCCTGTTTTCCCGGTGCGGCAGGCTCGCGGTGCTGCTGCTGCTGACCCTGCGCTGCGGGAGCGCGGTGGCCTCCGAAGCGCGCGTGATCCCGCTCTGGACCTATCACGACTATCCCCCGTTCATTATCACGCCCGCGGAACAGTTCGGCTTCAGCTACAGTTTCGCAAAAATTCTCGATCAGTACGGAAAGGGCAGTTTCCGCTTCGAGATACGCGCCGCGCCACGCAAGCGGATCGATCACTGGCTGGCGGAGGGTCGCGAGGGTATCGTCCTGTGGGTCAACCCGAGCTGGTTCGACGACCTTTCCCAGGAGAAATACCGCTGGTCCGGCGCCCTGCTTCTCGACATCAACGAGGTCGTCTCGCTGCAGCGGTCACCGGTGCACTTCCGCGGGGTGCGCTCCCTGCGCGGCCTGCGCTTCGGCGCGCTGCTCGGGGAAACCTATCCGTCCCTGCAGCCCCTGGTGGAGAAGGGCGAACTGCACCGGGATGATGTCGCGTCACCGGTGCTCAACCTGCGCAAGCTGCTGCATGACCGGATCGACTTCACCATCATGCCGCGCAGCGAGTTCATCTACCTGACACACGAGTCCGAGGACCGCACCCGATACCACGTCTCGAGGGTGCCGTTCCAGCGCTTCACCCGGCACCTGCTGATCCAGACCCAGGACACTGCGCTGATCGAACGCATCGAATTCTTCGATGAACACATCGGCGTGGACCGCGGCTGGGCCGGCCTGCGCAGGCTCTTCCACATGCGCTGAAAACCTGGCTGCGCCGCCTAGAACACCGGCCACCAGGAACGCTGCAGGGAGGCCTCGCAACTGGACAACTGGCGCTGGTAATTCCCGGCGCGGCGCTCCACCCGGCGCGCTGCCCGTTTCAGCCAGTCCTTCTTGTGGTAGGTCCCGCGGCGAAAACCGCCGTGGCCCTCGTGGTAGGCGAGATAGAGGCGGTAGGGGTCGGTGAGCGCGATGCCGTTGCGGCGCCGGCTGAGCGCGTTGTACCAGCCGATGAAATCGACGGCGTCCTCGAAGTCACTGCGCGAGGCGCCCCAACCCCCGGCATCCCGCAGGTATTCCTCCCAGGTCGGGTCGGTGACCTGCGCGTATCCATATGCTGAGGATTTCCGCAATCCCGGGAAGACCCACAGGAAACGGCCGCGCGGCGGCCGCGCCGTCGCCTGGTAAGCACTCTCCTGGTACATGATGGCCATCAGCACCGGGATCGGGGTACCCCACCGCTTCGAGGCGTCCCGGGCATCCTGGTACCAGTCGTCCTTCTCGTGAAAGATCTGGCAGAGATCCTCAGGCTGGCGTGGCGGAGCCGTGGCACAGCCGGCGACGAGCAGGGAGAGACCCAGCAAGCATGAAATCCATTTCATGCCCTGCAGTATAGATCACAATTCACTCAAGGATAATGCGCTAACCCATTGATCTGTTCTTTGGGTGCAGCGGGGGTATCGGGGGGTGGATATTGGTGCATTGGGTCTGCTTGCGCGCCTGAAGGCGCGCTCACAAGGGGGGTCGGCGTGCCCACACAGGCTTCAGGCCCCCAGGGACGGTGCGCGCCTACAGGTCCTCCATGCGGCGCTGGAACTCGGCCTCGTCGATCACCTCGACGCCGAGGGTCCGGGCCTTCTCCAGCTTCGAACCCGCATCGGCGCCGGCCACCACGCAGTGGGTCTTCTTCGACACGCTGCCGGCCACCTTCGCGCCCAGCGCCTCCAGCCGTTCCTTCGCCTCCTCGCGGGTGAACGCCTCGAGCCTGCCGGTGAGCACCCAGGTCTGTCCGCCCAGCGGTTGCTCCAGCGCGCCCGCGGGTTCCAGGTCCGGCCAGGACACCCCGGCCTCCCGCAGGCGGCGGATGATCTCCAGGTTGCGCGGCTCGCCGAGGAAGGCCCGGATGTGGCCGGCCACCACGCCCCCGATGTCCGGTACCCGCTGCAACGCCTCTTCGTCAGCCGCGATCACGTTCTCGAGCGTACCGAAATGACGGGCCAGGTTCTTCGCGGTGCTCTCGCCCACTTCCCGGATGCCCAGCGCAAACAGGAACCGGTGCAGTTGCGTCGAGCGGGCCCGCTGCAGGGCGTCGACGAGGTTGCGCGCGGATTTCTCGCCCATGCGCTCCAGTCCGGCCAGCGTGCCGGCCTCCAGCCGGAACAGGTCCGCCACGTCGTGCACCAGTTCCCGCTCGACCAGCGCCTCCACCAACCGGTCACCGAGGCCTTCGATGTCCATGGCCCGGCGCGAGGCGAAATGCTTGATGCCCTCGGCCCGCTGCGCCCGGCAGACCAGCCCGCCGCTGCAGCGCGCCGCCGCCTCGCCCTCCTGCCGTTCCACCGCCGAACCGCAGACCGGGCACTGCGCGGGGAGTTCGATCCGCTTCGTCCGGGCGGGGCGCTGCTCGAGCACGACTTTCACGACCTGCGGGATGACATCACCCGCGCGGCGGACCACCACCGTGTCGCCGATGCGTGCATCCAGCTTCCCGATCTCGTCCATGTTGTGCAGCGTGGCGTTGCTGACGGTGACCCCGCCCACGAACACCGGCTCCAGCCGCGCCACCGGCGTCAGCACGCCGGTGCGCCCGACCTGGAACTCGACATCCCGCAGCACGGTCACCTCTTCCTGGGCCGGGAACTTCCAGGCGATCGCCCAGCGCGGCGCCCGCGAGACGAATCCCAGCGTCCGCTGCTGTGCCAGCGCATTCACCTTGAACACGACACCATCGATCTCGTAGCCGAGCGCCCCGCGACGGGCCAGCATGTCTGCTTGGTACGCCCGGCAGGCGTCCACCCCACGCACGACGCGGATCTCGCCATTCACCGGCAGGCCGAAGGCGCGCAGCGCAGCCAGCAGGTCGGCCTGCGTGTCCGGCAGTTCCCAGCCGGCGCTGATCCCCATGCTGTAACAGAAGAACGCCAGCGGCCGCCGCGCCGTCAGCTTCGGGTCCAGCTGCCGCAGGCTGCCGGCAGCGGCATTGCGCGGATTGACGAATGCCTTCTCGCCGCGCTCGGCCTGCCCCTCGTTCAGCCGCCGGAAATCCGCCAGGGGCATGTACACCTCGCCGCGCACCTCCAGCCGTGGCGGCGGGTCGCCGATCAGGCGCAGCGGAATGGACTTGATGGTGCGTACATTCAGCGTGATGTCTTCGCCCGTCTCACCGTCACCGCGCGTCGCGCCGCGCACCAGGCGGCCCTCCTCGTACAGCAGGCTGACCGCGGCGCCGTCGAGCTTGGGCTCGCAACAGTAGGCGATCTCCCCGTCAGCGCCCAGCCGCTCGCGGACGCGGCGGTCGAAGGCCTCCATGTCCTCCCCGGAAAACGCGTTCTCGAGCGAGAGCATCGCCTGCTCGTGGGTGACGGTACCGAACGCCGCCAGGGGCTCGGCGCCGACGCGCTGCGTCGGCGACTCGGGCGTGACCAGTTCGGGATGTTCCTGCTCGAAAGCGAGCAGTTTCTGCATCAGGCGGTCGTAGGCCGCGTCCGGGATCGCCGGATCATCCAGCACGTAGTACCGGTGGTTGTGCGCGCGGATCTCGTCGCGCAGGGCTTCCACCTCCGCGCGCAGCGCGGATCGGTCCCGGGGGGACATGTCGCTGGCGGGACAGGTCAGGCCGGCGCGTAGGCGTACCGGTGGGCGAACTCGCGGGCCAGTTCGCGGTGCGCCGCGATGGTGCTCTTCTGCAGCGGGTTGCGCCGCTCGTCGCACAACTGCCCACCCAGCTTGTTGGCGGTGTAGTTGGCTGTCTCGAACAGGTACTCGTAGGACTGCTCGACATCGGTGCCGACGCGCATCTCCATGAAGAACGTCAGGCCAGGCGTCGCCAGCTCGTGCATGCGGTCGAGATCGAACACGCCCGGCTCCACCGCATTGGCGACGCTGAACTGCAGCGGTCCGTCACCGCGCACACCCGCGTGGCGGTGGAAGATCTGCATCTCGCCCCACTGCAGGCCGCAGGCCAGCAGCACCTGCAGGATCTCCTCGCCACCAAAACGCTTGCCGTCACGTCCGAGCACGTTCAGCACGATGACCGGCGCGTCCGCCGGCTGCTCCACCACCCGCCGTTCCGACGGCGCTGCCGGCCGGGCCGGTTCGCCGGTTTCGTCGGAAAGCGCCGAGAACCCGGCATCCCCGCCGCCGCGGTTGCGCTGTGGCGGTTCCAGCGGGTCCATCAGCATGGGGACATCGTCGGCGTCGGAATACGACGGCAGGTCGACCACCCGCGCCGGCCCCACCAGTTCTCCGTTGCAGGATTCATCATCGGAAAACGCGTTCACGTCGATGCCCTTGCCGATCTGCATGTGCAGGCGCGCGCGCGAACGACGTCGCATTTCCCAGAAACCGTGCGACAGGACGGCCAGCACGATCACCGCGCCGAACACCATCAGCCATTCGCGTAGTCCGAGTTCCATGGTACGTGTCCTTCTTTACTTTATCGCCTGCAGGTTTGCGCCCACCGGGCCCGCCAGGGCCGCTCAGATCATTTCTTCCACATCGACAGAGACGATGCGCGAGACCCCGGGCTCGTGCATGGTCACCCCCATCAACTGCTGTGCGACTTCCATCGTGATCTTGTTGTGCGTGATCACGATGAACTGCACCTTCTCCGACATCGCCTCCACCAGCGCGGCGAAGCGGCCGACGTTGGCGTCATCCAGCGGCGCGTCCACCTCGTCGAGCATGCAGAAAGGCGCCGGGTTGAGGTTGAAAATCGAGAACACCAGCGCGATCGCGGTCAGCGCCTTCTCGCCACCGGAAAGCTGGGACAGGTGCTGGTTCTTCTTGCCCGGCGTCTGAGCGCGCACCTGCACGCCGGTGTCGAGCAGGTCTTCCCCGGTCATCTCCAGGAACGCCTGCCCGCCCCCGAACACGCGCGGGAACAGGTCCTTTAGTTCCGTGTTGACCTTCTCGAAGGTCTCCCTGAACAGCTCGCGGGTTTCACGGTCGATCTTGCGGATGGCGCGCTCGAGCGTCTCCAGCGCCTCGGTGAGATCGGCGTGCTGGGCGTCCAGGTAACCCTTGCGCTCGGACTGGGACTGGAACTCCTCGATGGCCGCGAGGTTGATCGGGCCGAGCCGCTCGATGCGGCGCTGCACGGACTCCAGTTCCTGCGTGCACTGTTCGATGGTGTCCGCGCCGTCGAGTCCCTGCTGCAGTTCCGCCAGGTCCTGCTGCATGTCGGCGACCTGTTCCAGCAGGTTCTCCTGCTGCACCTCCAGGCCGCGCTTCTGGATGCGCAGGTTCTCCAGCGCCTCGGCGATGCCGGATACCTCGGATTCGATGCCGCCCCGGTGCTGCTCGCGCTCGCGGATCGTCTTCTCGACCTCCGCAACGCGGTCGCGGGCGGCGCTGAGGCGGCCCTCGATCTCCACCTTCTGATCCAGCAGCGTCTGCAGCGCCTGCTGCAGGTCCGGGATCGGCGCGCGGACCGCCTCCAGCTGCTGCTGCAGCATGCCTTCCCGCTCACCGAGCTGGCCGATCTGACCGGTCAGCCGTTCGGTCGCCTTCTGCAGGGATTCCTGGCGCGTGCGCAGCGACTGCGAACGGATCTGCAACTGGTGCGCGGCGTCGCCATCGGCACGCGCCACCTGCCGCGCCGATTCCAGCGCGGCGCGGAACGCGTCGCGCCGCGCCGCCAGCGTCTCCTGCTCGCCGCGGTCGCTCTCGATGCTCTCCAGCGCCGCATCCCAGCCGCGCCGCGCCGTCTGCAGTGCGGCCTGTTCCTCGTCCTGCTGCGCGTGGCACTCCTCGAGGTCCGCCAGGATGCGCGCGAGCCGCTTGTCGGTCTGTTCCTTGCGCGCCTGTACCGCGCTGGCGCGGGAGCGGACGTCGGCCAGCGACCGGTTGAGCTGGTTGGTCTCGTTCTGCCAGCGGTCCCGCTCGGCCTCGAGTTCCTTCAGCGCGGCCAGCAGTTCCTCGCAGGTGGTGCGTGCCGCGGCAAGGCGCTGCTCGCCGGCCGCGATGTCGCCACGCAGCGTTTCCAGTTCCTGCTGGCGGGCCAGCACGCCGGACTCGGCATCGCCGCTGCCCGGCGCGCGCAGCCAGTCCCGGCCCAGCCACAGGCCGGCGGGCGTGACCACGGATTCACCGGGTCGCAACTGCTCCCGCATGGCCAGCGCGGCCCGGGTGTCCTCCGCCGTGCGGACGCCGTTGAGCAGCCCGCCCGGATTCCACGAACCGGAGAGGCAGGCCGCCAGCGTACCCGGCTGGACAGTTGTGGTCGGCGGAGACTGCTGCACCAGCAGCACCTCCAGGTCGGCGGCCTGGGCCGCCGTGGCGAGGTCTTCCGCCACGCCGTCGGTGCAGACGGCCTGCAACCAGCCGCCGAGCACGGTTTCCACGGCGGTGGCCCAGCGTGGCTCGGCCTGGATCCGCTCACCCAGCCGGGCGGCATCCTGCAGGCCGCGTTCCTGCAGCCATTCGCCCAGCGCCTCGGAACGGCGCCCGAGCGCCTGCGCCTGCAGTTCCTCCAGCGAGGCCAGCCGCCCTTTCAGGCTGCTCAGGCTGTTGCGTTCCTGTTCCAGCGCGGCGTCCGCCTCGCGCATGCGTTCGCGGTTGGTGGCGATCTGCTGGACCGCCTCCTGGCCGCGGCGGATCTTGTCCGCGGTTTCCTGTTCCAGTTCGCGCACGCGCGCCTGCAGACCGGCCAGTTCCTGCACCGCCGCCTGGGTGTCGATGCCCTGCTTCTCGCCCTCGAGCCGGGCGATGCGGTCACGCAGCTGGTCGAGGCTGCGCTCGTGGTGGCGGATGCGCGACTGTTCCACTTCGGCCTGGCGGCGCGGCTCCTCGGCCCGCTCCACGAACGCGTCCCACTCCGCCTGCCAGGCGTGCATGTCCTGCTCGGCCTGCTCCAGTGCCGCCTCGCTGTCGGCACGGCGTCCGCTGCTGCGTTCCAGTTCCGGCGCCAGTTCGGCCAGTTCACGGTCCAGCGCCGCCTGCTGTTCGGTATCCACCTGCAGGTGGGCTTCCGCCTCGCGGCGGTTCGCCAGCGTCTGCTCGAGGTCCTGCCGCAGCTGCTCGATGCGCTGCTGGGCATGGCGGATCTCCTGTTCCTTCCCGGAGATCGCCGAGGCCGACTCGAAGAACTCGCCCTGCAGGCGGTTGGCGGCCTCGCTGGCCTCGCCGTGACGCTCGCGGTAATGTTCCAGGTCACGCTCGAGTTCCGCACGGCGGGCCTGCGCCTCTTCCCGCGCCACCTCCTTTTCGCGTAACTGCGCGCCCAGCGATTCCAGCTGCTGTTCCAGCGTATTCCAGCGCAGCGCGGCGACCTTGCCCTTCAGCCCGCGTTCCTCGGCCTTCCAGGCGCGGTATTTCTCAGCCGCCTCGGACTGCCGCTTGAGCGTACGCAACTGGCGTTCCAGTTCCTCGCGGATGTCGTCCAGGCGCTCGAGGTTCTCGCGCGTGTGGCGGATACGGTTCTCGGTCTCGCGGCGCCGCTCCTTGTACTTGGAGATGCCGGCCGCCTCCTCGAGGTAGACCCGCAGTTCCTCCGGCTTGGCCTCGATCAGGCGCGAGATCATGCCCTGCTCGATGATGCTGTAGCTGCGCGGCCCGAGGCCGGTGCCGAGGAAGACATCGGCGATGTCCTTGCGCCGGCAGCGGCTGCCGTTGAGGAAGTAGTGCGACTGCCCGTCGCGGGTGACCTTGCGCTTCACGGACAGTTCGCTGTACCCCGCGTATTCGCCGCCCAGCTTGCCGTCCGTGTTGTCGAACAGCAGTTCGACGCTGGCCTGCCCGACCGGCGCCCGGCCATTACTGCCGGCGAAGATGACGTCGGTGGCGGCGGCGCCGCGCAACTGCTTGGCGGAGGACTCGCCCATCACCCAGCGGACCGCGTCGATGACGTTGGACTTGCCGCAGCCATTGGGCCCGACGATCGCGCTGAGCGGCCGGGGGAAGGGGATCGAGGTGGGGTCGACGAAGGACTTGAAACCGGCCAGTTTGATGGATTTCAGGCGCATCAGGCGTTACGTCCGTGAAAATATGGCGAGACTTCCCGAACGCGCCAGGTGCGCGAGGCGGGACCATACAGGCATCGTTCTTAGGATGGGAGCCCCCTCCGGCGGTGCGATCCTTCGAGCCGCCCTATGGGAACAATAGTCTACCCGAATTCCCCCGGATCGCACACCTTTCACACAGCTTCCGGCGGGCCCGGTCAGTCCCCCAGGGCCTCCAGCGCCATGTCCCGGTGATAGACGCAGAAATCGTGGATGGTGGACTCGATCCGGTTGGCGTCCCGGTTCAGCATGCCGTCCAGGATGCCGCCGAAAAAGCCCAGGCTGCGGGACAGGTCGCCCGGCCGGGCCTGCAGCGCCTGGTAATGGACCCGGCTGATGGCCGGGGCCAGGTCCTCCAGGGTCTCCTGCAGGAAGATGTTCTGCACCAGCGCGTAGCCGAGCCGCGGAAACTCGGTGCTGGCGTTGAAATAGGCCTCGGTCTGCTCCAGCAGCACGAACTCGCGCATGGTGTTGAAGAGTTCGAGGAACGGCTCGAGGTCGTCCTCCTCCCAGACCGCGGCGATCTTGATCGCCAGCAGCGAGTACATCGACTCCACCATCTCGTAGAGCGATTCGACGTAATGGCTGGAAAGTTCGGTGACCACCGCGCCGCGCCGCGCGATGATCTCCACCAGGTGGCGGCGCTCGAGGATCAGCAGCGCCTCGCGCACCGAGCCGCGGCTGACGCCGAGTTCACCGGAGATACGCAGTTCCTGCACGCGCTCACGCGGCGCCATGTTTCCGCAGATGATCTGGTCGGCGAGGTGCTGCGCGATGCGTTCGGAGAGACTTTCCGAAGGCTTGAAGGACATCGGCTGCAATGCTGAGTTCATTCAGTCCCGTCCGGTGCGGTGTGGAGGTCCGGCCCGGCCGGTCGGAAACGGCGGCGGCGGGCGACCTTCGGCATTCTGTCACAGATGGCTTCCGGCAGGGAACCACCTCCACGCGGGTCCACTGCCCGCGCCCGCCTCCGGACCGCGCTACCGCGGGTGCCGGCCGCCCGGCGGCGTCAGGGCAGTCGCGTATCGATGACCAGCGCGGCCGGCGCCGCCTGTTCGCGCAGGCGCACCCGCACCGATGCGGATTCCCAGTCGCCGGACTGCGGCAGTGGCTGGCCGCTGAACGTCAGCCGCGCCTGCACCTCGACCTCGTCACCCGCGCTGGACAGGTCCATACCTTCCATCATGGCGCTGCGGTCATCCAGCCGCACGGTGCGCGGCAGTTCCGCCGGCCGCAGGCGCGCCGCCGCGAGCGGCATGCGGGGCCCGTCCACGCGGCGTGCGAACACGAACACGGCGGCGCCCTCGGCGAGATTCCCGGCGGCCGCCTCCGACAGTGACACGGCGACCTGCACGACCGGTCCCGCATCCTGCGTGGCGGGTGTCTCCGGCGGCAGGTTCATCCGTTCCCGGGCCTGGGCGATGCCGGCCTGCAGGGCATGCCGACCGGCCGGGTCGGTGGCGCCGGCGAGGGCGCGCTCCCAGTAACGCAGCGCTGCCGCGTAGTCGCCGTGATTGAACTGGCCGAGACCGAGCAGGCCGAGCGCGGACTGGTTGTGCGGATCCAGTTGCAGGACGCGCCGCAGGATATCCGCCGTCTCCGGTCCCAGCACCCGCCCCGACGCGGCGTAACGGGCCTGCGCGTACTCGGCCAGCAGTTGCGGCGCGTCGGGATTCTCTTCCACCAGACCGTTGTAGGCGCGCACCGCCTCCGGGTAGCGGCCCAGTTCCATCTGCGAGCGGGCCAGCAGGTAGAGCGCGGTCGTGCCGGCGTCACCGGTGGCGGCCTTGCGTTCCAGCCCGGCGACCAGGTCATCCAGCCGCCGCAGCCGCGTCGCCTGGTCGGTGGCCGCGACGACCGACTCGATCTGCCGGGCGAGTTGCCAGTCGCGGGCCGCGCCGAGGTGGCCATAGAGAAAGCCGGCGCAGCCGACGAGCGCCAGCGAGAGGAGCACCGGCGCAACCCAGCGCGGGGTTTCGCGTTGCGCGGCAGACGACGCCGCATCGGCTTCCGCGCCGCTCTCCAGCAGCAGGGTGTACTCCAGTTCCTCGCGCAGCGGCTGCAGTTCCGCGCCGCCCAGTTCGCCGGCCGCGCCCTGCGCCTCCAGTTCCGAGAGGTGCTCGCGGTGGGCACGCAGGTTCTCGGCGCGCGCACTGACCGTCTCGCCGGCACGGCGCGCCAGCATCACCGGCGCCGCCAGCATCAGCACGGCGAAAAACAGCAGTACCCCTGCCCCGCTCCAGAACAGCGTCATGCCTCCGGCCCTGCCCGTTCCTGGCCGTCAGCCCGCTGCCGCGCCGCTTCCTGCAGCAGGCGGCGAGCCTGTTCGCGCTGCGCCGCGTCCATCAGGGGCGCGTCACCCGCCACGGAACGACGCGTTCGCTGCCAGATCACGAGGGCGCCGATCAGCAGGCCCAGTGCCGGCAGCAGCCAGAGCAGCAGGTTGATGCCACCGACGCGTGGCTCGTAGCGAACGAACTCGCCGTAGCGCGCAACCATGTACTCGACGATCTCCCGGTTGCTGCGACCCTCCCCGATCAGGCGGGCGATCTCGCTGCGCAGGTCAGCGGCCACCGGCGCGTTGGAGTCGGCCAGGTTCTGGTTCTGGCACTTCGGGCAGCGCAGTTCCCAGGTCAGTTCGCGGAAGCGCTCCTGCTGTTCCGCGTCCGCCAGCCCGGAAGTGTTCTGCGTGGCCATCACGGCGCCGGCCGCCCCAAGCAGCAGAAGCAGACACCAGCGCGCGAGCCGGGAAAAGCGGGGCAGACCGTCCGTCATCTCGCGCCCGCTCCCTGCAGCAGCGGCGCCAGGCGCTCTTCCCAGACGCGCCGGTCGACCACCCCGACGTGCCGGTACAGCACCCTGCCCTGCGCATCCACCACGTAGGTTTCCGGCGCACCGTAGACCCCGAGGTCCAGTCCCAGTCGGCCGTGCCGGTCGACGACCACACTGCGATACGGGTTCTCGTAGCGCGCCAGCCAGGCGCGCGCCTCTTCCGGATCATCCTTGTAATTGATGCCGATGACCGGCACCCCCTCTTCCTGCGCAATGCGCATCAGCTCGGGATGCTCGACGCGGCAGGCGGCGCACCAGGTCGCCCAGATGTTGACCAGCGACGGCGTACCCTTCACGACCGACGTATCCAGCAGTTTCTCCTCCTCGTAGAGATCCGGCAGCGAGAATGCCGGGAAGGGCTTTCCGATCAGCGCCGACGGCAGGTGCGAGGGGTCCTTGCCCAGCCCGCTGTAAAGCAGGACACCGAGGCCCAGGAAAATCACCAGCGGGATGATGTAGATCGCGTGCCTCATGCGGCCACCTGCGGTTCCGGCGCCGCTTCGTCCGCCACCGCGCGCCGGCGGTAGCGGCGATCCAGCACCGCCAGCAGCCCGCCCATGGCGATCAGCAGCCCGCCCAGCCAGATCCAGCGGACGAACGGCTTGTAATGCACCCGTACCGCCCAGGCGTCACCGCCCAGCGACTCGCCCAGCGCCACGAACAGGTCGCGGAAAAAGCCGGCCTCGATGGCCGCTTCGGTCATCACCGACTGCTGCACCGGATAGAAGCGCTTCTCGGGAAGCAGTTCGTAGGCCAGGTCCGAACCCACATATATCTGGACGCGGCCCCGGTCAGCAGTGAAATTCGGCCCCTGGATCTCCTCGATGCCCTGGAACACGAAACGGTAGCCGCCCACTTCGAGGTCGTCGCCCGGTTCCATGCGCACGTCGCGTTCGACCGTGTACACGGAGGTCAGCACGGCCCCCGCCAGCGCCATGGCGAAGCCGAGGTGTCCCAGCAGCATGCCGTGGAACGCCAGGCCCTGCCGGAAGAACGCACGCACCGGGCGCTCACGATGACCGAACTGCCGCACGCAGAGGGCGACGCTCGCCGCCGCAATCCAGGCTGCGAGTCCTGCCGCCAGTGCCGCGCCGGCATGGAATGCGCCGTCCTGCAGGAACGGCGCGGCCACGCCCGCGGCCACCGCCACCAGCAGCGGCACGCTGAGCCAGCGCCGCAGCAGTGCCAGCGGCGTGTCCTTCCAGCGCGTGAACGGGCCGACGGCGAGAAACAGCGCCAGCAGCCCCATCAGCGGCACGAACAGCGCATTGAAATACGGCGGCCCCACCGAGATCTTGTCGCCGTTGATGCTCTCGACGACGAGCGGGAACAGCGTGCCGAGCAGTACGGTGATCGCCGCCACGAACAGGATGACGTTGTTGACCAGCAGGAAGGTCTCGCGGGAGACCAGCCGGAACCGCGCGACGCTCTGTACCTGCGGGGCGCGCGCGGCGTACAGCGTGAGCGAACCGCCGATCACCAGTGCCAGCAGGACGAGGATGAACACGCCGCGCTCCGGGTCGGTGGCGAAGGCATGCACCGAGGTCAGTACGCCCGAACGGACCAGGAAGGTGCCAAGCAGGCTCAGCGAGAAGGCAAAGATCGCGAGCAGCACCGTCCAGCTCTTGAACGCGCCGCGCTTCTCGGTCACCGCCAGCGAATGCACCAGCGCCGTGCCCACCAGCCAGGGCATGAAGGAGGCGTTCTCGACCGGGTCCCAGAACCACCAGCCGCCCCAGCCCAGTTCGTAGTAGGCCCAGTAACTGCCCAGCGTGATCCCGCCGGTCAGGAACGCCCACGCGGTGTTGGTCCACGGCCGCGACCAGCGCGCCCACGCCGCGTCCAGCCGGCCGCCCAGCAGCGCCGCCACCGCGAACGCGAACGCCACCGAGAAACCGACGTAGCCCATGTACAGCAGCGGCGGGTGAAAGATCAGCCCGGGATCCTGCAGCAGCGGGTTGAGATCGGCGCCGTCCAGCGGCGGATCGAGCAGGTTGCGCTCGAACGGGTTGGAGGTGAACAGCATGAACATCAGGAAGCCGACGCAGACCAGGCCCATGACGCCGAGCACGCGCGCAAGCACCTCCAGTGGCAGGCGGCGCGCGCGCAGGCTGACCGCTGCGCCCCAGCCGGCCAGCATCAGCATCCACAGCAGCAGCGAACCCTCGTGCGCGCCCCAGATGGCGGAGAACTTGTAGATGTCCGGCAGCTGGCTGTTGGAATTGGCGGCGACGTAGCGCACCGTGAAATCGTCGGCGAGAAACGCCTGCGCCAGGCAGGCGAAACTGAACGTGACGAACAGCAGCTGGGCCAGCGCCGCCGGCTGCGAATAGAGCATCCAGAGGCGGTTGCCGCGCCACGCGCCGAGCAGCGGCACGACGCCCTGCACGACCGCCATGCAGAGCGCCAGGATCAGCGCGAAGTGGCCGAGTTCAGGGACCATAGCCCTTTCCTGCATCGGCCGGATGACCGGCCTTTTCGAGCGCCGACTGCACTTCCGGCGGCATGTAGTTCTCGTCGTGTTTCGCCAGCACTTCCTCCGCCTGCAGCACGCCCCCGGCGTCGACGCGTCCGAGCGCGATGATGCCCTGCCCCTCGCGGAACAGGTCCGGCAGGATGCCATCGAAGGCGACGCGGATCTCGGCTTCCCGGTCGGTCAGCGCGAACTGCACGCGCAGGCTTTCCGGGTCGCGCTGCACGCTGCCGGGCACCACCAGCCCGCCGCCACGGATGCGGACGCCCTCGGGCGCCTCGCCGGCGGCAATCTGCGACGGCGTGTAAAAGAGGTTGATGTTCTCGCTCAGCGCGTACATGGTCAGCCCGACGGCCACGCCGACGCCCGCCAGCACGAACAGCACCAGCACGAGCCGCTGGCGGCGTTTCGGATTCATGTCTCACCCTCCCCGGGCTCCTCGCGGCGCAGCCGGCGCGCCTCGTCGGCGAGGAAACTGCGTTGCGCCAGCCAGGGCGCGAGCAGGTTCCAGGCCAGTACCGCGAAGGTCAGTCCGTAGGCCGTCCAGATGTAACGGCCGTGACCGCCCATGCTGATGAACGCCGCCATGCTGTCAAACTGCACCGGGCACCTCCAGCTGACGGCAGATCTCCGCGCGCGCCCACTGCTTGCGGCGTTCCCGGCGCAGCGCGGTGGTGCGGGTGCGTTGCAGCACCACGTAGAAGAAGAACAGGTACAGGCCGAACAGGCAAGGCAGCAGCGGCAGCCACATCTCCGGCGGCATCGCCGGTTTTTCGGTGACGCTGAAACTGGCAGGCTGGTGCAACGTGTTCCACCACTCCACCGAGTACTTGATGATGGGGATGTTCACCATGCCGACCACCGCCAGGATGGCGCAGGCACGCGCCGCGGCTTCCGCCTCGCGGATGGCCGCGCGCAGCGCGATCATGCCGACGTAGAGGAAGAGCAGGATCAGCACCGAGGTGAGGCGCGCGTCCCATTCCCAGTAGGTGCCCCAGGTCGGCTTGCCCCAGATGGAACCGGTGAACAGCGCGACCAGGGTCATGGAGGCGCCCACCGGCGCACAGGCTTCGGCGAACATGTCCGCCAGCCGCACGCGCCACACCAGCACGACGATGCCGGCGCCGGCCAGCATCATGTAGGCGCTCTGCGCGAGGATCGCCGCCGGCACGTGAATGTACATGATGCGCACGGTATGGCCCTGCTGGTAATCCTGCGGGGCAAACAGCAGTCCCCAGGTCACGCCGACCCCCAGCAACAATGCAGCCGCCGCACCGATCCACGGCAACCAGTTGCCGGTCATGCGATAGAACCAGGGCGGCGAGCCCAGCTTGTGTAACCAGTTCCACATATCGAGTGCCCGTGCCTACGACAGGGTGATGCGCAGCGCAGCGCCGGTCGCGAAAGGCGACAGTGTAACCGCCAGCGCCAGCAACGCGCCGAGTATGGCCAGCTGGCCACTGTAATCCAGCCCCTGCTGCGCCGCCGAGACCGCGCCGGCGCCGAACACCAGCACCGGCACGAACAGCGGCAGCACCAGCAGGAACAGCAGCACACCGCCCCGCTGCACGCCGGCCAGCAGCGCCGCGCCGATCGCACCGACGAGGCTGAGGATCGGCGTACCGATCAACAACGCCAGGAACAGCGCGCCCATCGCCGCCGGCGCCAGCGACAACAGGTAGCCCAGCAGCGGCGCACAGACAGCCAGCGGCAGGGCCACCGTCAGCCAGTGCGCCAGCGCCCGGCCCAGCACCAGGAAATACAGCGCGTGCGGCGCAAGCAGCAGCAGTTCCAGCGAGCCGTCGTCGGCATCCCCGCGAAACAGGTTGTCGAGAGACAGCAGCGTGGCCAGGAGCGCGCCGACCCAGATGACGCCCGGCGCGATCTCGGCCAGCCGCGACGGCTCCGGCGTCACGGCCAGCGGGAACAGCGTCGTCACCATGACCAGGAACGCGAGCGGGTTGACCACGTCCTGCGGATGCCGGAACACCAGCAGCAGGTCGCGGCGCAGCTGGGCACCCAGCGCCCGCGTGAGCGACGGCCGGACCATGCCGTCAGCTTGCATGGCGCGGCTCACAGCGGCTCTGCCCGCCCTGCAGGGTCACCAGCCCGTGCAACGGCAGGCCCGCGGGTTCCTGGTGCGTGCTGAAGATCAGCGCCCCGCCTTCTTCCAGTTTTCGCGTACACAACTCCACCAGCAGTTCCACACCCTGGACATCCAGCGCCGAGAAAGGTTCATCCAGCACCCACAGCGGTGCCGGGTCCACGAGCAGGCGCGCCAGCGCCGCACGACGCTGCTGCCCGGCCGACAGCTCCAGGCAGGGCTGATCCTCGAAGCCGCGCAGGCCGACCCGCGCCAGCGCCGCGTCCGGGTCGACGCCCTGCAGGCCGTTCAGGTCGGCAAACCAGGCCAGGTTCTCGCGCGCGCTCAGCAACACCTTGAGCCCGGCGCGGTGGCCGACCCAGCACAGACGCCCCAGCCGTTCCACGGCACCCTCGTACAGGTCGTTCAGTCCCGCGAGCGTGCGCAGCAGTGTGGTCTTGCCGGCACCGTTCGCCCCGCCGACACGCCAGGCCTCGCCCGCGCGCAGTTCCAGGCTGAGCCCGGAGAACAGCAGGCGCTCGTCCCGCTCGCAGGCGAGGTTGGTGGCGCGCAGCAGCAGTGGCGACGTCATCAAGGCATGGACTCCCGGCCGCAGCGGCCCGAACCGAAGTGGCGGATTATAAAGGAACCTCATAGGCTTATCCGAAAGCAGACGCTCAGGTTCGGACATGGACATTTCCTCCCAGATTCCGCGCCTGCCGCTGCTGGACCTGCAGACCCACTCCCCGACGCGGCCTTCGAGCGCCATCAGCGAGGTGCTGGGGCCGCGCGAGCGGATCGATGCGATCGTCCGCCACGTGGTGAAGCTGGAGACCGCCGTGCCGACTGATCCCCGCACCGGCCAGCAGCAACGCCAGGATCTCTACCGCGTGGTCCTGCAGGTCGGGAGCCGCAATATCGAGGCGCTGATCAACCGGTCCCTGCAGCCCGGCCAGCAGCTGAGCATCCGTGCCGCGCCCAACCAGCAGGTGCAGGTGGTCGCCGTGGACGGCCGGCCGGTGGCCGCCACCGGCGCCGGCCAGGCCGGTTCCACGCCGGCGGCAGCGGCCGCACCGGCACGTCCCGACCTGGTCACCACCCTGGTCGATGCGCTGCGCCAGCACCTGCCGGGCCAGCAGGACAGCGCGCCCCTGCTGCGCAACCTGGCGTTGCTGCTGACCACGGCCCGGACGGCGGCTGTGGCGCCGGCCACCCCGGCAGCGCCGGGGGCGGGTGCACCGGCTGCGGCGTCCGTCACCCCGCCGCTGGCGGCCGGGTCCACGCCGGTCGCAGCCGGACCGCCAACGTCAGCACCCGCGCCTCCGTCGGCGCCCGCGCCGGCCGCCCCCGGCATACCCCGGCTGCCCCCGGCAGTGACCCGCGCGCTGGGCAGCCTGTTGTCGGGATTTCCCACGCCGGCCCAGGTGACGGAACCCCGCGGCCTGCAGCAGGCGGTACGCGACAGCGGGCTGTTCCTCGAGGCGCGGCTGGCGGAGACCGTGCGCCGGTCGGCCACCAGCGGCACCGATGCCCGTGCCGCGGCGGCCGCGATCACGCGGACCGATGCCAAGGCGGCCCTGCTGCGCACCTTCAGCGCGCTGGAGGCGCAGGCGCGCGGCGAGGGCATCCCGCAGTTGCCACGGCACGACCGGCCGCTGACGCCGGACCAGGTGTTGCGCGTGCTGGCCGGCGTGTCGGCGCGCGCATCCGCGCCGGCGGCCACCGGCACTCCGGCAGGGACCGGCGCGACGGTACCCGGCGAGGCGCTGCAGCTCGGCTTCCCCGCACCGGTATCCGTCGCGGGTACCGCGCCCACCCTGCCCCCGGGTGGCGCCCTGGACCTGGCGCTGTCGGTGCTGCTGCGGCAGCTGGCGGCGAACATCTCCCGCGTGACCGTGCAGCAGGTGCAGACCGCCGCCGCCCAGCAGGGCGCCGGCGCCGACCCGGGCACGCTCAACAGCTGGCAGGTGGAACTGCCGGTCCGCCACGCCGACGGCGGTCTGCACGTGTTCCAGCTGCGGATCGACGAGGAGGAGCGTGGCGGCGGAACCGACGGCAATGACGAGGAAAAGGTGCGCCAGTGGAAGGTCACCCTCGCCTTCGACCTGCCCCCGCTGGGCCCGATGTACGCGCAGATCCGGCTCCGCGAACAGCACGTCGCGACGCGCTTCTGGGCCGAACGGCAGGCCACCCTGGAGGCGGTCCGCGCCGAACTGGACGGCCTCAAGGAGCGGCTCGGCGCGCTCGGGCTGCAGGTCGAGGAACTGGACTGCATGCAGGGCGCGCCGCCGGTACGGCGCACCACGCTCAGCCAGCAGCTGGTGGACATCCGCACGTGAAAGAGAAGAAACCGCCACCCGCCGCCGTCGCGCTGGGCTATGACCAGGTCTCGGCGCCGAAGCTCACCGCCAAGGGCGAGGGCGATGTCGCGGCGCAGATCATCGCCCTGGCACGTGAACACGGCGTGCCGCTGTACGAAAACGCCGAGCTCACCCGGGTGCTCGGGCAGTTGGACCTCGGCGACGAGATTCCCGAGATGCTCTACCTCGCCATCGCCGAGATCATCGCCTTCGCCTACGTGATCCAGGGGAAGTTCCCGAAGGACTGGCAGCCGGGTTCCGATCATTCCTGAACGGTGTTACGGTGATTTTCCCACCCTCCCCGCCAGGATCGCGCCGTGAACAACATCGACTTCCAGGGCCACACGTATGACTACATCGTCGTCGGCGGCGGCTCCGCCGGCTGCGTGCTCGCCAACCGGCTGAGCGCCGACGGGCAGTCCAGCGTGTGCCTGCTGGAGGCGGGCCCGGACGACACCAGTCCGCTGATCCACATGCCGGCCGGTTTCCCGGGCGCGATGTTCAGCAAGACGATCAACTGGCAGTACAACACGGCGCCCGAAGCGCAACTGGGCAACCGCGAACTGTTCTGGCCGCGCGGCAAGACCCTGGGTGGCAGCAGTGCCATCAACGCGATGGTGTACAACCGCGGCAACCCGCAGGATTACGACGAGTGGGCCGAGGCCGGCTGCGAGGGCTGGGGC
>JBFKKR010000009.1:0-45265 GCA_041682035.1 Pseudomonadales bacterium
AGGTCAGTCGGCGGCGAAATATCCTTGATTTCGATACGCGTGACTTTCACACCCCAGGGATTCGTTGCATTGTCCACTGTATGCAGCAGGCTGGCGTTGATCTGGTCGCGCTGCGAAAGCATCTGGTCGAGTTCCATGGAACCCAGCACGGTCCGGATATTGGTCATCGCCAGGTTGCGGATGGCGTGTTCCAGTTCGTTGACCTCGTAGGCGGCCTTGGCGGCGTTGGTCACCTGGAAGAACAGCACGGCGTCGATCGTCACCATGGCGTTGTCGGCGCTGATGACTTCCTGCGGCTGGATGTCCAGCACGCGCTCCATCATGTTCATCTGCCGGCCGATCTGGTCCATGATGGGCACGATGATGTTCAGGCCCGGCTTCAGCGTACCGGTATAGCGCCCGAACCTCTCCACTGTGTACTCGAATCCCTGCGGCACCACCTTGGCGCCCATGTACACCAGCGTCAGTGCAAATCCGACAAACAGCAATACCGTGATCGTTCCACCGCCCATGACAGATTATCCTCCCGGATTGTTCGAGCTGCGCCTTTGCAGCGGTGTCCGATTCTACCCCGATTAGGCGGAGACCGAGGGTGTCACGCGCAGCACCTCCTCGATGGTGGTCTCCCCGGCGGCAACGCGCTGGGCCCCCGAAAGGCGCAGCGTGTGCATGCCTTCCTTGTAGGCCAGGCGCCGCAGCGGGCCGAGTTCCAGGTCCGCGTTGACCAGTTCGCGGATGCCCTCGGAGAACGGCAGGATCTCGTAGATGCCAGCCCGACCGCGGTAGCCCGTGTCGCGGCATTCCAGGCAGCCCACTGCCTTGCAGGCATGCTGGGGCAGCGCGGCATTCCAGGGCTTGGTCAGCGCCTCCCAGTCGCTCTTCTCCACCGGTGCCTCTTCCTTGCAGTGCGGACACAGCGTGCGCACCAGCCGCTGCGCCATGATGCCCACCACGGAGGCCTTCACCAGGTAACTGGGCACGCCGATCTCCAGCAGCCGCGTGATCGCGGAGGGCGCGTCGTTGGTGTGCAGGGTGGAGAACACCAGGTGGCCGGTGAGCGCCGCCTGGATCGCCATCTCGGCGGTGTCCATGTCGCGGATCTCGCCGATCATGATGATGTCCGGGTCCTGCCGCAGCAGCGCCTTGACGCCGCTGGCGAAGGTCAGGTCGATGTTGTACTGCACCTGCATCTGGTTGAAGGACGGCTCCACCATCTCGATCGGGTCCTCGATGGTGCAGACGTTCACCTCCGGGGTGGCGAGCGACTTCAGGGTCGAGTAGAGAGTGGTGGTCTTGCCGGAGCCGGTCGGGCCGGTCACCAGCACGATGCCGTTGGGTTCGTGCACCAGCGACTGCCAGCGCTGGTAGTCCTCGCGCGAGAAGCCCAGTTCCGACCACTTCTTCAGCAGCACGTCCGGGTCGAAGATCCGCATCACCAGCTTCTCGCCGAAGGCGGTGGGCAGCGTCGACAGGCGCAACTCGACCTCGTTGCCCTCCGGACTGCGCGTCTTCAGGCGGCCGTCCTGCGGCTTGCGCTTCTCCGCCACGTTCATGCGGCCGAGGATCTTGATGCGGCTGGTCACCGCGGTGGCGACCTGCGCCGGGAAGTCATAGACGTTGTGCAGGACGCCGTCGATGCGGAAGCGCATGTGGCCGACTTCGCGGCGCGGCTCGATGTGGATGTCGCTGGCGCGCTGCTGGAAGGCGTACTGCAGCAGCCAGTCCACGATGTTGACGATGTGCTGGTCGTTGGCGTCCGGCGCCTTCATGTCGCCGATCTCGAGCATCTGCTCGAAGTTGCCGATGTTGATGCGCTTGCCGCCGTCCTTGTCGGTGGCGCCCGTCACCGAGTCCGCGAGCCGGTAGAACTCGACGGTGAACCGGCGCAGTTCCTCCGGGTTGGCGATGACGCGGGTGATCTTCTTGCGCACCACCTGCTCCAGCCCTTCCTCCCAGGCGTTGTGAAAGGGCTGGGCGCTGGCGATCAACACCTCGTCGGGCTTCACCTCCACGCAGAGGATCTGGTGCCGCTGGGCGAATGCGTAGGACATCACCGCGGTCACCGCGGCCACTTTCACCTTCAGCGGGTCGATGTGCACGACCGGCTGGCCGGCCCAGTCGGACAGCCAGCGGGTCAGCATGTCCAGGTCCAGCACCTTGCCGGGATTGGCGAGGTCCTCGGGCTCATGCACCGCGACCAGTTCCAGCGGGTGCATGTGCTCCCGTTCCCTGCCGCGGGGTGCGCGCAGGATATCCTCGGCGCCGGCCTGGTCGAGGTGCCCGGTCTTCACCAGCGCGTCGAGTGTCGAGGGCAGGTCGAGCAACCTGCCCTGCGCCCTGGTCAGTTCCGCCGCCTTGGCCATTACCCTGCAGGATCCGAAAAGTGCCTGCCTGCATAATGGCTTAGCTTGCAGTCGGTGGCCAGTATCGGCCACGCTGGATGGGAGACCGCCCGCGCCCGGCGGGCTGTTGGAGAGGGCCTGATGCAGCCGCAGTTACCGAGCCTGGTCCGCAACGGCTTCGGCCTCCCGGAGGCGGACGCGCGCGCCCGGCTGCTGGCGGACGACCCACTGGCGGGCATCCGGGAGGAGGTCACCGCTACCGCATGCGACCTCGCCACGTATGCGCGGCAGCAGGCCGTGGAGCAGCCCGGGCTGGATGCATTGCTGAGCGAGTACGCGCTGAGTTCGCGCGAGGGCGTGGTGCTGATGTGTCTCGCCGAGGCGCTGCTGCGCATTCCCGACCGCGCCAGCCGCGAGCAGCTGCTGCACGATCTGCTCGAGACGCCCGACTGGGACGCCCATCGCGGACACAGCCATTCGCACTGGGTCAACGCCGTCACCTGGGGACTGATCCTGACCGGGCAGCTGCTGCGCTGGAGCGCCGCCGAGCCTGCCGAGGTGCTGGGCCGCCTGCTCGGACGAGTCGGTGACGGGGCGATTCTCTCGGCGGTGGAAAAGGTCACGCGCGAACTGGCCCTGCAGTTCGTGGCCGGGGAGGACATCGCGGACGCGCTCGGGCGCGCCGACTCCGCGCGGGACGCCGGTTACCGGCACTCCTTCGACATGCTCGGCGAGGCGGCGCGGACACGGCGCCAGTCCGACACCTATTTCCGGCGCTACCAGGAAGCCATCGACACCCTGCCCGGTGGCGATGGCGCCGCGGGCATCTCGGTGAAGCTTTCCGCACTGGCGCCGCGCCTGGACTGGGCCAGCCGGGACCGCTCGGCAGCGGAGATTTCACGCCGGCTCCACGAACTGATGCGGCAGGCCGCCGGCCGGGACATCCCGCTGACCGTGGACGCCGAGGAAGCCCGCCTGCTGGAGACCACGCTGGAGATCTTCGCCGCAGCCTGCCGCCGGCTCCCGGGCCGGGACCGGGCGCCGCCCGGCCTGGCGGTGCAGGCCTACCAGCCGCGCTGCGGCGCGGTCATCGAATGGCTCGAAACGCTGCAGCGAGCGCACGGCAGGACCATCGCGGTGCGGCTCGTGAAGGGCGCCTACTGGGACAACGAGATCAAGTTCAGCCAGGTGCACGGCCATCCCGCGTACCCCGTCTTCACCCGCAAGGCCCTGTCCGACCTGTCCTTCCTCGCCTGCACGCGGCAGCTGCTCGCCACGGGCGGGCGGCTGTATCCGCAGTTCGCCACCCACAACGCACACACCGTCGCCAGCGTGCTCTGCCTCGCCCGCCGGGCCGGCAGCCCCGCCTACGAGTTCCAGCGCCTGCACGGCATGGGCGCGGCGTTGCATGACCGGGTGATGGCGGAACACGGCATCACCGGCTGCCGCATCTACGCACCGGTGGGCGATCACCGTGAACTGCTGCCCTACCTGGTGCGGCGACTGCTCGAGAACGGCGCCAACAGTTCCTTCGTGCATGCCATCGCAAATCCCGCCGAGCCCGTCGAGCGGCTGATCGCCCACCCGGACCCGGATATCACCGCGGGGGGCGAACCGCGGCTGCCCCTGCCCGCGGGCATCTTCGGCCGGCAGCGCGAGAACGCACCGGGCCTGTTTTATGAATGCAGCCAGACCCAGGAAGCCCTGTCCGGGCAACTCGCGCTTCATCGGCAGCGGCAGTGGACCGCCAGTGCCCTTGTCGACGGCGAGCGTTGCGGTACGGCGAAGCCGGTGAGATGCGTTGCGCCGGGGGACGCCACGCAGGTGCTCGGCACCTGCCGCCACGCCGGTGGCCAGGACTGCAGGCGGGCGCTGGCAAGTGCCCGTGCGCACCAGGCGGACTGGGCCGCACAACCCGCCGAGGCGCGCTGCGCCGTCGTGCGGCGCATCGGCGAACTGTACTGGCGTCACCGCGATGAACTGCTCAGCCTGCTGGTGTACGAGGGCGGCAAGACCCCGGCGGATGCGCTCGGGGAACTGCGCGAGGCGATCGATTTCTGCCAGTACTACGCGGCCGGGGCGCTGGCACTGCAAAAAGAGGCACTGGCATTGCGCGGCCCGACCGGCGAGTCGAACCGCCTGCTGCTCGGCGGACGCGGCGTCTTCGCCTGTATCAGTCCCTGGAACTTCCCGCTGGCCATCTTCACCGGGCAGGTCGTCGCCGCCCTGGTCTGCGGCAATGCCGTGCTCGCCAAGCCCGCCAGCAACACGCCGCTGGTCGCCGACCGTGCCGTCCATCTCATGCTCGAGGCCGGCGTGCCCGCCGGGGTGCTGCACCTGCTCCCCGCCCCGGCAAAGGTATTCTCCGGGGAGGTGCTGGCCTCGCCAGGCCTCGGCGGCGTCGCGTTCACCGGCAGCACACGGGCGGCCTGGGAAATCAATCGCACGCTTGCCGGCCGCGACGCGCCGATCATCCCGCTGGTCGCGGAAACCGGCGGCCAGAACGCCATGATCGTCGACAGCTCCGCCCTGCCGGAACAGGTGGTGGACCACGTCATCCGCTCGGCCTTCAATTCCGCCGGGCAACGCTGTTCGGCGCTGCGCTTCCTGTACATGCAGGAGGAGATCGCCGCCGAGCTGACCGAACTGCTCGCCGGCGCCATCGCGGAGCTGCGCTGCGGCGCGCCCGACAGTTTCAGCACGGACTGCGGGCCGCTGATCTCCGGCCCGGCGCGCGACGACATCGAGGCGCACCTGGCGTGGCTGGCGCAGCACGGCCGGCACATCGCCACCGCGCCGGCGCCCCCGCCAGGCACGCCGACCGGACACTACCTGCCGCCGCAGGCCTGGGAGTTGCAGGGCATCGCGCAGCTGCGCGCAGAGGTGTTCGGCCCGGTGCTCCACCTCGGGCGATACCAGCGCCGGGACCTCGACGCCGTGGTGAGCGACATCAACGCCACCGGCTACGGCCTGACCCTCGGCGTCGCCAGCCGGCTGCGCTCGACCTGGGAACGCGTCGCCCGGCGGTCGAATGCCGGCAACATCTACGTCAACCGCGACATCATCGGCGCCACCGTCGGCGTGCAGCCGTTCGGCGGCAACGCACTCTCCGGGACCGGACCGAAGGCAGGCGGCCCGCACTACCTGACGCGCTTCCTGCGCGAGACCACCCTGACGGTCAACACCACCGCGATCGGCGGTAACGCCGGCCTGCTGGGCGGCGGACGGGAACCGGCCTGAGCGCCATCGCCACGGGCGGGTGCAGTACACTGGGGGATCGCAGAAGGAAGTCGCATGAGCCGGGCCACACCTGAATTTGCCGAGATGCTCGCCGGGCTGGTCAGCACGCCCTCGGTCAGCAGCACCCTGCCCGCGCGCGACATGGGTAACCGGCAGGTCATCGAGGTGCTGGCGGACTGGCTGCTGGAAGCCGGCTTCTCCGTGGAGGTGCTGGACGTTCCCGGCCGTGAGAACAAGGCCAACCTGATCGCGACGCTGGGCCACGGCGACAACGGCCTGGTGCTGGCCGGGCACACCGACACCGTTCCGTGCAACGAAGCGCTGTGGCAGTCCGACCCGTTCCGGCTCGAGGAGCGGGATGATCGCTATTACGGCCTCGGCACCAGCGACATGAAATCCTTTTTCGCACTGGTGCTGGAGGCCGTGCGGCCCTTCATGCGCGAGAAGCTGAGCCAGCCGCTGATCGTTCTGGCGACCGCCGACGAGGAAAGCTCGATGAGCGGCGCGCGCGCACTTGCCGAAATGAAGAAGCCGCGCGCCATGCACGCCGTCATCGGCGAGCCGACCGGGCTGAAACCGGTGCGCATGCACAAGGGCATCCTGATGCAGTCGGTGCGGGTCCAGGGCGCCTCCGGGCACTCCTCCAACCCGCGGCTCGGCAATAACGCACTCGACGCGATGCACGCCGTCATGGGCGAACTGATCGCGCTGCGCACGCGCTGGCAGTCGCAATGCAACACCGCGTTCGAGGTGCCCTACCCGACCCTGAACCTGGGCTGCGTACACGCCGGCGACAACCCGAACCGCATCTGCGGACACGCCGAACTGCAGTTCGACGTGCGCACCCTGCCGGGCATGTCGAACGAGGCGGTGCGCAGCGACATCCAGCACCGGCTGGAGGCGATCGCGCGCAGCACCGGCACGCAGATCACCTGCGAGGCGATTTTCGACGGGGTCAGCGCCTGGGAGGTCGCCGGCGACGCGGCCATCCTGCGCGAATGCGAGCGTCTCGCCGGCGAGGCGGCCGGGGCGGTCGCGTTCGCAACCGAGGCGCCCTTCCTCGCCAGCCTCGGCATGCAGACCGTCATCCTCGGCGCGGGCGACATCGAGCAGGCGCACCAGCCTGACGAGTACCTCTCGCGAGACCGGGTCGAGCCCATGGTCGGCATCCTGCGCGGCCTGATCCAGCGCTTCTGCGTGGAGCCGGCCGCGCCTGCCTGAGCCTGCCGCCGCAGCCCGGCTGCGGGTAGAATGGGCACTCGGCATCCAGAACCAACCTCATGAGCGACCAGGCAATCAACGACCATGCCCGCTGGTTCCGCAATGCGGGGCCCTACCTGCATGCGCACCGCGGCAAGACCTTCGTGCTGCTGCTGGGCGGGGACGCGCTCGAGCACGCCAACCGGCTGCGGCTGCTGCACGACATCGCGCTGCTGCACGGCCTCGGCATCCGCGTGGTGCTGTGCTTCGGCGCGCGGCCGCAGATCGACGCCGCCTATGCCGCCGCCGGGCTCGAGAGCGGTTACCTTGGCCCGCTGCGGATCACCACGGCCGAGGGGATCAACGAGGTCAAGTCGGTGATCGGCCGGCTGCGCGTCGAGATCGAGGGCGCATTCTCCATGGGCATGCCGGACTCGCCGCTGTACGGCGCGCGCATCCGTGCCGCCAGCGGCAACTTCGTCACCGGCCGGCCGCTGGGCGTGCGCGACGGCGTGGACCTGGGTTTCACCGGCACTGTGCGCAAGATCGACCGGCGCGCCATCGCCGCCCTGCTGGAACATGAAATGATCGCGCTGGTGGCGCCGCTCGGCACCTCGTTCACCGGCGAGGTGTTCAACCTCGGCTCGGCAGAAGTGGCGGTGGCCTGCGCCGCCGCGCTGGAAGCGGACAAGCTGCTGGTCTTCGTCGGCGCCGATCCGGAGAACGAGCAGGGCCGGGTGCGCGAGCTGACGCCGGATGCCGCCGGCGCGCTGCTGAAGGAGAACCCCGGGGCAGGCTGGGCCGCGGCCCTGCAGGCCGCCGTGGACGCCTGCAATGCCGGCGTGCGCCGCGCCCACCTGGTCCGCTACGACATCGATGGCGCACTGCTGAACGAGCTCTTCAGCCGCGATGGCTGCAGCGCCATGGTCACCGCCGACGATTTCGAGTCCATCGAGCCGGCGCGCGTGGAGCAGGTCAGCGGCCTGCTCGAACTGCTGCGGCCGCTGGAGGAAAGCGGCCTGCTGGTGCGCCGCTCCCGCGAGCTGCTGGAGAACGAGATCGACCGCTTCGTCGTGCTGCTGCGCGACGGTTCCATCATCGGCTGCGCCGCCCTCTACCCCCTCGCCGACGACGCCGGCGAACTGGCGTGCATCGCGGTGCAGGAGGATTACCGCAATGCCGGCCGCGCCGCGCGGCTGCTGGAATGCATCGAGCAGCGCGCGCGGAGCGCCGGCATGCAGAGACTGCTGACGCTGACCACTGCGGCGGGACACTGGTTCCGCGAGCGCGGTTTCGTCGAGAGGGACCTGTCCGTGCTGCCCGCGGAACGGCTCGCCATGTACAACTTTCAACGCAACAGCAAAGTCCTGGAGAAAACGCTCTGATGTCGGAAGGGAACAGCAAAGACCCGCGCCACTATTCATCCATCGTCGTCGACGGGGCGGAACACGCCCCCAGCCGCGCCATGCTGCGCGCGGTCGGGTTCACCGACGAGGACTTCCGCAAACCCCAGGTCGGCATCGCCTCGACCTGGGGCATGGTGACGCCCTGCAACATGCACATCGACCAGCTGGCGCGGGAGGCCGCCGCCGGCGCCGACGCGGCCGGCGGCAAGGCGGTCCCGTTCAATACCATCACGGTGTCAGACGGCATCTCCATGGGGACGCCCGGCATGCGCTACTCGCTGGTGTCGCGCGAGGTGATCGCGGACTCCATCGAGACCGTCGTCGGCGCGCAGGGCTTCGATGGCTTCGTCGCCATCGGCGGCTGCGACAAGAACATGCCCGGCTGCGCCATGGCCATCGCGCGCATGAACCGGCCGGCGGTGTTCGTCTACGGCGGCACCATCCAGCCCGGCGCCGAACGCCGTGACATCGTCTCGGTATTCGAGGCGGTGGGCGGCCACGCCGGCGGCACGGTGTCGGACGAGCAGCTGCTCGCAGTGGAGAAGACCGCCATTCCCGGGCCCGGCTCCTGCGGCGGCATGTACACGGCCAACACCATGGCCTCGGCGATCGAGGCGCTCGGGCTCAGCCTGCCCAACAGCTCGGCGCAGGAAGCCGTTTCGGAGCAGAAAAAGGCAGACTGCCGCGCCGCCGGCGCCGCCGTGCTCAACCTGCTGCAGCAGGGCATCACGCCGCGCGACATCCTGACGCGGGAAGCATTCGAGAACGCCATCACCGTGGTGATTGCGCTGGGCGGCTCCACCAACGCGGTGCTGCACCTGCTGGCGATCGCGCACGCTGCCGGCGTGGCGCTGGAACTGGACGACTTCACGCGTATCGGCGCCCGCGTGCCGGTGCTGGCGGACGTGCGTCCGAGCGGCAAATTCCTGATGTCCGAGCTGATCGCAATCGGCGGCATCCGGCCGCTGATGAAGATGCTGCTCGACGCGGGGCTCCTGCACGGCGACTGCCTGACCGTCACCGGGAAGACGATGGCCGAGAACCTGGCCGGCGTGGCGCCCTACCCGGAAGGGCAGGAGATCGTGCAGACCCTCGACCGGCCGATCAAGAAGGACTCACACCTCGTCGTGCTCTACGGCAACCTGGCGCCGGAAGGCGCAGTGGCCAAGATCACCGGCAAGGAAGGCCTGCAGTTCACCGGCAATGCGCGCTGTTTCGGCTCCGAGGAGCAGGCGCTGGCCGCGATTCTCGACGGACGCGTGGTAAAGGGCGACGTGGTCGTGATCCGTTACGAGGGGCCGCGCGGCGGACCCGGCATGCGCGAGATGCTCAGCCCGACCGCCGCCATCATGGGCAAGGGCCTGGGCAGCGATGTGGCGCTGATCACCGACGGGCGTTTCTCCGGCGGCAGCCACGGCTTCGTGGTCGGCCACGTGACGCCGGAGGCGGCCTCGGGCGGACCGATCGGCCTGATCGAGGACGGCGACCGCATCACCATCGATGCCGAGCAACGCGAGATCACCCTGCACATCGATGACAACGAAATGACGGCGCGCCGGTCCAAGTGGAAGGAGCCGCCGCTGAAGGAGACGCGCGGCATCCTCGCCAAGTATCGGGCGCTGGTCAGTTCCGCGTCCGAGGGCGCCGTGACCGACCGTTTCTGAGGAGGGAATCCATGACCGCAAACGTCTACATCCTGGGCGGCGCGCAGACCGACTTCGCCCGCAAGTGGAGCCGCGAGGGCGGCGACATCGGCGCGGTCATGGGCGAGGCCGCAGGCGCGGCGCTGGACAACGCGCGCACCGACGCGGCCGCCATCGATTCGGCCCACGTCGGCAATTTCGTGGCCGAGCTTTTCACCGGGCAGGGCCACCTCGCGGGTGTGCTGGTGGAGGAGATCCCGGCGCTGGCCGGGCGCCCGGTCAGCCGCCACGAGTCGGCCTGTGCCTCGGGCAGCATGGCGGTCCTGGCCGGCATGGCCGAGATCGAGGCCGGCCGCAGCGAGCGCGTCCTGGTCGTGGGCGTGGAGTACATGCGCAACGTCGGCGGCAGCCAGGCGGCGGAGTATCTCAAACCGGCGGGCTGGGTCGGCAGGGAGGCCGAGGGCGCGCAGTTCATGTGGCCCTGCATGTTCGACCAGGTGCTGGCCGAATACGACCGCCGCTACGGCGTGGACTACCGTCACCTCGGCGCCATCGCCGCCAAGAATTTCGGCAACGCCAGGCGCAACCCCAACGCGCAGACGCGCGAGTGGTCCTTCACGCCGGAACACTTCACCGAGAACGACGAACTGAACCCGAAGGTGGCGAGCCGCCTGCGTCGCCAGGATTGCTCGCAGATCACCGACGGCGCTGCCGCCATCGTGCTGGCCTCCGAGAGCGCCGCGCGGGAATACGCGCAGAAGGCCGGCGTCTCCCTGGAGTCCATCCCGCGCATCAAGGGCTGGGGACATCGCACCTCGCGCATCAGTTACGCGGGCAAGCTGGAGGATTCGGCCGGCGACACGCACGTGTTCCCGCAGGTGCGCGAGGCGATTCGGGATGCGTTCACCCGCGCCGGAATCACGGACGTGTTCGCGCTCGACGGTATCGAGACTCACGACTGCTTCACCATCAGCGAGTACATGGCGATCGACCACTTCGGCGTCACCGCCCCGGGCGAGGCGTGGAAGGCCATCGAGGACGGCACCGTCGCATTCGGTGGGAAGCTGCCGTTCAACGCCAGCGGCGGACTGATCGGCCTCGGCCACCCGGTCGGCGCCAGCGGCGTGCGCATGCTGCTCGACGCCGGCAAACAGGTCACCGGCAACGCGGGCGACTACCAGATCGGGGGGGCGCGCAATATCGGTACGCTGAATATCGGCGGTTCGACCACCACCGCGGCGAGTTTCGTGGTGGGGGTGTAAGGCTGAAGCCTTGCCTACGGGCGCCGCTCCAGCACGCGATGACGGAACCCGTGCGTGTCGCCATCCCGCGCGATCCCGGCTATCGATTCCACCTCCCGCCAGCCACTTTCGTCCCATTCGGGAAAAAACGTATCGCCCTCGACGTCCGCCTCGACCTCGGTGAGGTAGAGCCGCGAGGCCCGGGGAAATGCCGCCGCGTAGAGTTGCGCGCCACCGATCACCATCACCTCTTCGGCGCCATCGCGCCCGGCCACGGCGTGGCCCAGCGCGATGGCGTCATCGAGGGTGCGGCAGTGCTGCACACCGTCGGGCAGCGTCAGCGCGTTGCGGGAGATCACGATGCTGGTGCGGCCCGGCAGCGGCCGGCCGAGCGACTCCCAGGTGCGGCGCCCCATCAGGATGGGCTTGCCGAGCGTGCGCGACTTGAACCAGCGCAGGTCGCCGGACAGTTTCCAGGGCAGGTCGTTGTCCCGGCCGATGACGCCGTTGCGGGCAACGGCGGCGATCAGCGCCAGCGGAATCCTGGCCAAGCGTCAGACGGCCACCGGCGCGCGGATGTGGGGTTCCGCGTGGTAGTTCTCCAGCGTGAAATCCTCGAACCGGAATGCAAACAGGTCGGTCACCTGCGGGTTGATGCGCATTTGCGGCAGCGGGCCGGGCGTACGTGTGAGTTGCAGGTCCGCCTGCTCGAAGTGATTGGCGTACAGGTGCGCATCGCCCAGCGTGTGTACGAAATCGCCCGGCTGCAGTCCGGTCACCTGCGCCACCATCATGGTCAGCAGCGCATAGGAAGCGATGTTGAACGGCACGCCGAGGAAGATGTCGGCGCTGCGCTGGTAGAGCTGACACGACAGCCGGCCGTCGGCGACGTAGAACTGGAACAGGCAGTGACAGGGCGGCAGGGCCATGCGCTCGACGTCGCCTACATTCCAGGAACACACCAGCAGACGGCGTGATTCCGGGTTGCTGCGGATGTCGTCGAGCACCTGCTGCATCTGGTCGATGTGACGCCCGTCGGCCGCCGGCCAGGAGCGCCACTGCGCACCGTAGACCGGCCCGAGTTCGCCGTCCTCGTCCGCCCACTCGTCCCAGATGCTGACGCCGTTCTCCTTCAGGTAGGCGATGTTGGTATCACCCCGCAGGAACCAGAGCAGTTCGTGGATGATGGATTTCAGGTGGAGTTTCTTGGTGGTGAGCAGCGGAAAGCCCTGCTGCAGGTCGAAGCGCATCTGGTAACCGAAGATGGAGCGCGTGCCGGTGCCGGTGCGGTCGCCCCGGTCGGTGCCGTGCTCGCGCACGGTCCGCAGCAGTTCCAGGTATTGCTTCATGTTGCCGCCACCTCCGGGCGCCGGTAGGCCAGGACCAGCAGCATGATACCGAGGAGGAACATCGGCAGGCAAAGCAGCATGCCCATGGTGAACCAGCCGCCGAACAGGAAGCCGATATGGCCGTCCGGCTCGCGCACGAACTCGACCAGGAAGCGAAACGTGGCGTAAGCGGCGAGGAACAGCCCCGACGCGGCCATGCGTGGCCGGGGTTTCTGGCAGAACCACCAGAGAATGACGAACAGCAGCACCCCCTCCAGCGCCATCTCGTAGAGCTGGGAGGGGTGCCGTGGCTGCGCATCGGCGCGCGGAAACACCATGCCCCAGGGCAGGTCGGTCGGTCGCCCCCAGAGTTCCCCGCCGATAAAGTTGCCCAAACGCCCCGCGCCGAGGCCGATGGGGGTCAGCGGCGCCGCGAAGTCGGTCAGCTGGAAAAACGGCAGCCCGAGCTTGCGGGCATAGATCCACAGCGCGGCAATCACGCCGAGCAGGCCGCCGTGAAAGGACATCCCGCCCTCCCAGACCGCGAACAGCCAGAGCGGATCAGCCAGGAACTGGTCGAAGTTGTAGAAGAAGACGTAGCCGAAACGCCCGCCGATCACCACCCCGGCGGCGCCATACAGGACCATGTCAGCAAACTGGTCCTCGTTCCAGGGCAGGCTGTGCAGCCGCATGAGCCGCTTGCCGAGCAGCCAGCAGGCCGCGAACCCCAGCAGGTACATCAGGCCATACCAGTGCACCTGCAGCGGTCCGATGGAGAAGGCGACCGGGTCGATGGCGGGATAGGGCATGGGAACGGGTCTACAGGTTGCCGAGCAGGAAACGCAGTCCGACCAGCACCAGCAGTCCGGCGAAGGTGCGCTTGAGCACCAGCGGGTCGAGACGGTGGGCGAGTTTAGCACCGAGACGCGCAAAAAAGACGCTGGTCACGACGATACCGGCAAACGCCGGCAGGTAGACGTAGCCCAGTGTCCATTGCGGCAGTTCCGCCCGCCCCCAGCCGGCCCAGGCGTGACCGGCCACGCCGAACACCGCGATCGGCAGGCCGAGTGCGGCCGACGTGCCGACCGCCTGCTGCATCTGCACGTTGCAGTGGACCAGGAAGGGCACCGAGAGCGATCCACCGCCGATGCCGAAGATCGAGGAGGCCCAGCCGATGAACGCCGACACCCCGAACTGGCCGGGCGCCGCCGGCAGGGTGCGGCTCGGCCGGGGCGGCCGGCCGAGTGCCATCTGCGCGGCGATCACCAGCGCGAACACGCCGATCAGCATCTGCAGCAGCGGGCCGCTCAGGAGGTCGGCGGTGAACGCGCCGATCACCGCGCCCACCGCCATGCCGCCGGCCAGCACCGGGAACAGGTCCCACCGCACCGCGCCCTTCTGGTGGTGCTGGCGGATGGAACCCAGGGAAGTGATGACGATGGTCGCCAGCGAGGTGCCCACCGCCATGTGGGTCAGCACGGCCGGCGACACGCCCTGCAATTCGTACATGAGCACCAGCACCGGCACGATGATCAGCCCGCCGCCGACGCCGAACAGCCCGGCGATCGTGCCCGCAAAGGCGCCCAGCAGCGCATAGATCAGAAAAACCATGTAGATTCCCGGGGGCACCGTTTCCGCGCCACCATACCGGAAGCGTGCTGCGCGGAACACCAGCCGCGAAGCCCCGACGGAAAGCCCTGGAAGATCACTCCGACATGTGCCTGATCCTGTTTTCCTACAAGTACACGCCCGGCCATGCGCTGGCGCTGGCAGCCAACCGCGACGAGTTCTACCGGCGTCCGACCCGCACCATGCAGTTCTGGCCGGAACAGCCGGGCCTGCTCGCCGGCCGCGACCTGCGCGAGGGCGGCACCTGGCTGGGAATCACCAGAGACGGGCGGTTTTCCGCGGTCACCAACTACCGCGAACCACCGACCGCGAATGCCGGCCGCCTCTCACGCGGCATCCTGGCACTGGACTTCCTGCAGTCCGGCCTTCCGGCGCAGGACTGGATCATGGCGAAGGCCGCTGAGAAAGACCGTTACGGCGGCTTCAACCTGCTGGCCGGGGACCCCGGCGGGCTCTGGTACCTCGGCAACCGTGGCGACGCGGGAGAACCCCGCGCGCTGGCGCCCGGGCTCTACGGACTCAGCAACAAGACCCTCGACACGCCGTGGTTCAAGGTGGTGGAAGGCAAGCGCGCGCTGGAACGGAGCATCGCCCGGGGCTACCCGCACGACGCCCTGATCGAACTGCTGCGCCACGGGCAGCGCGCCCGGGACGAGCAACTGCCCGATACCGGCGTGGGGCGGAAACTGGAGCGCATGCTCTCGCCCCGCTTCATCCGCAGCCCGTGGTACGGCACGCGCGCGAGCACGGCGCTGACGATCACGTCCTCCGGCGAGGTCACGGTGACGGAGCAGAACTACATGCACTTCGGGCTGCGTCGGGCGCGCAACCAATTCGAATTCACGCTGGATCGTTCCCGGCGCTGGTAGCCACCACCGGCACCTCGCGCTCTGTGGTGGTACCGAGCAGCGGCCCCGGGCGCACCAGACGGCCGAAGCCCGCCTTCTCCAGCATGTGGTGCAGGTAGGCGCGAATGACGTAGGGGTTGTCCATGCGCATGATCTCGTCGAGCAGTTCCTTGGACTCGTGGAGGGTGAAATTGCGCACCACCCACTTCACGCGCGGCAGGTTGGCCGCATTCATGGAGAGGATGTCGTAACCCATCGCCATCAGCAGCAGGGCCGCACCGGGGTCGCCAGCCAGTTCGCCGCAGATACTGACCTGCTTGCCCTCCATGTGGGCGTCGTCTGCCACCTGCTTCAGCGCCTGCAGCACCGCCGGATGGTAGGGGTGATAGAGGTCGGACACGCGGGCGTTGTTACGGTCCACCGCGAGCAGGTACTGGGTCAGGTCATTGCTGCCGACGGAGAGAAAGTCCACCCGCCGCGCCAGGTGGCGTGCCTGGTAGACGGCGGAGGGCACCTCCACCATCACGCCGACCTCGGGCATCTTCACCTTCGCACCCTCCTCGCGCACCTCGTACAGGGCGCGGTGGATGAAGTACTGCGCTTCCTCGACCTCCAGCACGTTGCAGATCATCGGCAGCATGATGCGCAGGTTGTTCAGCCCCTCGCTGGCACGCAGCATCGCGCGCACCTGCACCAGGAAGATTTCCGGGTGATCCAGCGTGACGCGGATGCCACGCCAGCCGAGGAAGGGGTTGTCCTCGTGGATCGGGAAATAACTCAGGGCCTTGTCGCCGCCGATGTCCAGCGTACGCATCGTGACCGGGGCCGGGTGGAAGGCCTGCAACTGCTTGCGGTAGTTCTGCCGCTGTTCCTCCTCGGAAGGAAAGCGGTCATTGATCATGAACGGCACCTCGGTGCGGTAGAGACCGACACCCTCGGCGCCCTGCTCCAGCGAACGGGCGACATCGCTGAGCAGGCCGGTGTTGACCCACAGCTGCACGCGGTAGTTGTCCGAGGTCGTGCTCGGAAGGTCGTGCAGAGCCTCCAGCCCCTGGGCCAGTTCGGCCTCGTCCTCGATCACCTCGCGGTACTGCCGGATCATGCCGGGGGACGGGTTGGTGATCACCAGTCCGCCGTAGCCGTCGACGATGATCTCATCGCCCTCCACCTGCTGGAAGGGCAGGTCGATGCAGCCCATCACGGTGGGAATGCCCATCGCCCGAGCGAGAATGGCCAGGTGCGAATTTCCCGAGCCCAGCCGCGAAACCATGCCGACAACGTGTTCCTGATCCACCTCGCCGAGCATGGTCGGCGTCAGTTCCTCGCCGACCAGGATGGTGTCGGGGCCGATCTCGGTCTGGGAGGAACCCGCGTCCTGCAGGTAGGCGAGGATGCGGCAGCCCAGGTCGCGGATGTCGGCCGCCCGCTCGCGCAGGTAGGCGTCCTCCATGAGCTCGAAATGGTGCACGTGTTCCTGGGTGATCTGGCGCAGGGCGCCGGGCGCCCACTGCCCGTCGCGGATGAGGAGCAGCACCTCGCCACCCAGCGCGCTGTCGTCCAGCATGCGCATGTAGACCTCGAACAGCGCCTGTTCCTCCGCCGGCAGCATGCCGGCGAGTTTTTCCTGCAGGGCGCGGATGTCCCCGCGCACATGCTCGAGCGCGGCGCGGAAACGCGCCGCCTCGGCATCGACATCCTCCACGGTCTTGTCCGGCACGGCGTCGAGGTCCGCGCCCGGGTACATGACGTGCGCGTTGCCGACCGCCACGCCCGGTGCGCCGGCGACGCCGGCGAAGCGGACATCGATCTGCTGCACGGTACCGACGCCGAACACCGAACCGATGGCCTCGGCGTGCGCGATGACCGCCGCCAGCTGCGCCGACATGGTGACGAGGAAGGCCTCCTCGGACTCGTCGAAACGCCGCTTGCTGCACTGCTGCACCACCAGCACGCCCAGCACCTCGCGCTGGTGGATGATCGGCACCCCGAGAAAGGAGTGAAACAGTTCCTCGCCGGTTTCCGGGATGTAGAGGTAGCGCGGGTGCGAGGGGGCGTCCTCCAGGTTGATCGGCTCCTCCCGCAGGCCCACCAGCCCGACCAGCCCCTCCGACACGCCCAGCGTGACCTTGCCGACCGATTCCTGGCGCAGGCCCTGCGTCGCCATCAGCACGTAGCGGTTGGGCTCGGTGGTCAGCAGGTAGATCGAGCAGACGTCCGTGTTCATCGCCGCGGAGACGCGCTGTACGATCAGGTTCATCGCCTGCTGCAGGTCGTCAACGGCGTTGACCTCCTGGACGATGCGCCGCAGCGTTTCAAGCATGGGTGCGGCGCACGGCGCGTGAATCGAACAGGTGTGCGGAGAGTTCGCGCAGGGCGCGCCGGTAGACGTCCTGCTTGAAGGCGATGACCTGGTTGACGGGGTACCAGTAACTGACCCAGCGCCAGTCATCGAATTCCGGCCGCTCGGTGGTGTCGAAGCGGATCCGGCCCTCGGATTCGCGCAGGCGCAACAGGAACCATTTCTGCTTCTGTCCGACGCACAGCGGTTTCTGGCGGTGACGGATCAGGTGCCGCGGCAGGCGATAGCGCAGCCAGCCCTGCGTGGCGGCGATCAGCTCGACGTCGTCGGGGTGCAGGCCCACCTCCTCGTGCAATTCACGGTAGAGCGCATCCTCCGGCTTCTCACCGGGATTGATGCCGCCCTGCGGGAACTGCCAGGCGTCCGGCTGACGCGCCCGGCGCGCCCAGACCACCTGCTCGCGATCATTCGCCAGCACGATCCCGACATTGGCACGAAAACCTTCCGAATCAATCAACTGCGCAGTCCGACCACAGCCCATCAGGGCCAAATCATTGTTTCACAAAGGACCAAATAGCGGCAACGCGATGTCATGGCTGGCCGCTTGCTTTATGCTCTGCCGGCCGACACGGCAAAGCAGCAGGGCAGCGCATGCTGGCACTCTTCGACCTCGACAACACGCTCATCGCCGGCGACAGCGACCATGCCTGGGGCGAGTTTCTCTGCGACCACGGCCACGTCGACGTAGCCGAATACCGTGCCCGCAACGAGGCTTTCTACCGCGATTACCAGGCCGGCGTGCTGGACATGCAGGCTTTTCTCGAGTTTGCCCTGCGGCCGTTGCGCGATACCCCCATGGAGACCCTGGTCGCCTGGCGGGAACGCTTCCTGGCCGAGCGCATCGAGCCGATGCTGCTGCCGGCGGCCTCGGCGCTGCTGGAACGGCATCGTGCACGCGGTGACCGGCTGGTGATCATCACCGCCACCAACCGCTTCATCACGGCGCCGATCGCGGAACGACTGGGGGTTGCGGACCTGCTGGCCACGGAACCGGAGCACGTGGACGGACGCTACACCGGCCGGGTGGCCGGTATCCCCTGCTTTCGCGAGGGTAAGGTCCAGCGCCTGCAGGCATGGGCGGCCGAGCATGGTGAGGACCCGGCGACGGCGTGCTTCTACTCCGATTCCGGCAACGATCTGCCGTTGCTGGAGCAGGTCGCGGAACCCTGGGCGGTGGATCCGGATCCGACGCTGAAGGCGGCCGCCGAGGCGCGCGGCTGGCCGGTCATCAGCCTGCGGGAACCGGCCCGGTGAACGTGCCGGAAACGCGCGGCGGCGTGCTCCGTCTGCTGGCCCTTGCCCTCGGCGTCCTGCTTGCCGGTTGCGACCAGGAGTCGCCGGCCCGCGGGACCGGCGCTGCCGGCCCGCAAGAGTCCGAGGCCGTCGTGGCCGCGGAAACCGGATCCGCGCTGGACCAGCAGGCGCGGGGTGGGCTGGAGACACGCGCAGCACAGCTGGGCGAGGATGCTGCCACGGCAACCGGCAGCTTTTGTGGGTCGCTCAAGGTCTTCCTGGAGACGCCCACCGAAACCAACCTGGCGCTGACACGCTCCGGCTGGATCTCGGCGCACCGCCGCTACAAGGCGCTGGAGACCGTGCACCTGCTGCAGGGCGGTGCCGCCGACGCGCGCGTGGACGCCTGGCCCGCACTGGGTGGCTACATCGATCGCGCCCCCGGCTACCCGCACAGTGGCATCGTCAACGACACCACCATCGACATCGACGCGGATTCCCTGCAGGCGCAGCACCAGCTCACCGACGCCAGCGAGGTCAGCACCGGTTTTCACGCGCTCGAGTACCTGCTCTGGGGCGATCCCGAAGACACCCCGCGCAATGCGGCGCTGTTCGGCAAGGGGCCGGTAACGAACAAGGAGCTGCTGTCGCAGGCCCGCGCCCGGCGCCGGGACTACCTGCGCACCGCCTGCACGATGCTGACCGGGCAACTGGCAGAGGCGGCGTCCGCCGCGCCCCCGGCGCCCCGCCCGGGACGGCAACTGCTCGCCGGGGCGGGCCGAATGCTGCAGGTGTCCCTCGCCGGCCACGTGGATCGCGTCGTCCGGCTCGGCATCGCCGAGGACGAGTGCGCGTTTTCCGGGCAGGCGCTCTGCGGTGTGCTGCCGGCCACGGAGGAGATCCTGCGCTTCGTCGAGGATGCCGGGATTGCCGGGACGCTGCGTGGCGCGGCGCCCTCGCTGGCGGAGGATCTGCAGGCAGCCGGGGTAGTCCTGGGGCAGCAGGTGGAGGCGCTGGAAACAGCGGATGCCTGGGACGCAACGCTGGCCGCGAGCTTCGCCGAAAGCCTGCGCGCGGCCGGTTCGAAGATGAAGGAGGCAGCCGCCTCGCTGCCGCAATAGGCCTCCGGCCGCGGCTCAGCCGGCGGCCGGTTTGTAGACCAGGTCCAGTTCGCGGGCCGCTTTCACATCATCGAGACGCTTGACCGGCAGCGAGTAGGGCGCGCCCTTGACAAGGTCGGCGTTCTCGCGCGCCTCGTTCAGGATGCTGACCATGGCGGCGATGAAGCCGTCCAGTTCCTCGCGGCTCTCGGTCTCGGTCGGTTCGATCAGGAAACACTCCGGCACCAGCAGCGGGAAATACGTCGTCGGCGCGTGGTAGCCGTAATCCAGCAGCCGCTTGGCGAAATCCATGGCGGTCACGCCCAGCGTTTTCGCCTGTTTCTGCAGGGTCACGATGAACTCGTGGGTCGCGCGCCGTCCGGGATAGGCCAGGTCGAACCCGGCCGCCTGCAGCCGTTTCGCCATGTAATTCGCATTGAGGGTGGCGAACTCGCCGACCCGGTGCATCCCCTCGCGCCCGAGCATCAGCGCGTACAGGTAGGCGCGCAGGTTGATGCCGGCGTTGCCCATGAACGCCGACAGGCGCCCGATGGTCGCGGGACAAACGGCGTCCTCCGCCCAGCGGTACACCGGCTGTCCTTCCAGTTCGTCGCGCAACACGTACGGCACCGGCAGGTGGGGGCGCAACCGCTCGTTCGCGGCCACCGGCCCGGAACCCGGCCCGCCGCCACCATGCGGGGTGGCGAAGGTCTTGTGCAGGTTCATGTGCAGCACGTCGAAGCCCATGTCGCCCGGCTTCACCTTGCCGAGAATCGCGTTGAGATTGGCGCCATCGTAATAGAGCAGACCGCCGACGCCGTGCACGATGTCGGCGACTTCCCCGATGCGCCGCTCGAATACACCGCAGGTGGAAGGGTTCGTCATCATCAGGCCTGCCGTCTGCGGACCCACCGCCCTGCGCAGCGCCTCGATGTCGATGTCGCCGTCCTTCGCGGTCGGCACCTCGCGCACCCGGTAGCCGCACATGACCGCCGTGGCCGGATTGGTGCCGTGCGCCGAGTCGGGCACGATGATCTCGCTGCGCGCGGTGTCGCCACGCGCATCGTGGTAGGCGCGGATCATGGCGACGCCGGCGAACTCGCCCTGCGCCCCCGCCATCGGCGACAGCGACACCGCCGCCATGCCGGTGACGTCGCGCAGCATCTCCTGCAGGTGGTGCAGGCAGGACAGGAAACCCTGGCTGGCGCTCTCCGGCGACAGCGGGTGGCGCCCGAGCGCGGCGTCGAGACTGGCCGCACGCAGGGCGCCGCGCGGGTTGTACTTCATCGTGCACGAACCCAGCGGGTAGAACTGCGTGTCGATGGAAAAATTCTTGCGCGAGAGGTTGGTGTAGTGGCGCACCACCTGCAGTTCGGAAACCTCCGGCAGTCCGGGTGCCTCGTCGCGCAGGAACTCCGCAGGCAGTCCGTCCAGGCTGCCGCCATCACTGCGCTGCGAATCGGCGCGCCGGCCGGGCTGGCTCCGTTGGAAGATCAGCATGCCGGCGCCTCCGCCAGTTCCTCGCCCAGCACCGCGGCGAAGTGCCGGATGTCCTCCACGCTGCGCTGTTCGGTGGCGCAGCTCAGCAGGCAGTTCTCCATCCCGGGGAACCACGCGCCCAGCGGCACGCCGGCCAGCACACCCCGCTGCGCCAGCCGGTCCACCACCATGGCGGCGTCGGCGGGCAGGTGCAGCACCACCTCGTGGAAGCGCGGTGCGGAGAAATGCACCCTCACGCCGTCGATGGCGGCGAGGGCGGTGGCGAGTTCGGCCGCGCGCCGGTAACTCGCGCGCGCCACTTCCTGCAGACCCTGCGGCCCGACCAGCGACAGGTAGATGGTGGCCGCCGTCACCGCGAGACCCTGGTTGGTGCAGATGTTGGAGGTCGCCTTGGAACGCCGGATGTGCTGCTCGCGCGCCTGCAGGGTCAGCGCGAACCCTTCCCGCCGGTCGAGGTCCACGGTGCGCCCGATGATGCGTCCCGGCATCTGCCGCACAAGACCTTGTCGCGCGCACATGAAACCGAAGTACGGGCCACCGGAGGACAGCGGCAGCCCGAGCGGCTGGCCGTCCCCGACCACGATGTCGGCGCCGCCTGCGCCCCACTTGCCGGGCGGTTTCAGCACCGCCAGGGTCATCGGGTTGACCACCGCGATCACCAGCATGTCGCGCTCGTGCGCCCAGTCGGTGAGCACGTCCACCTGTTCCAGGCAGCCGAAGAAATTCGGCGACTGGATCACCAGCGCGGCGTACCCGGTATCGGCGTGCGACTGCAGCGCCGCCGGCTCGACCCGGCCCGACGACTCGCAGAAGACCAGCGTGTCGATCGGGATCTCCTGGCTGCAAACGATGGAGGCCACCGTCGCCCGGTAGTTCGGGTGCACGCTGCCGGCCAGCAGGATGCGCCGACTGCCGGCCTTGCGCTGCGCGCGCACCGCCATCAGCACCGCCTCGGCGAGGGCCGAGGCGCCGTCGTACAACGAGGCATTCGAGACATCCATGCCGGTCAGGCGCGCCATCATGGTCTGGTATTCGTAGAGCAGTTGCAGGGTGCCCTGGCTGGCCTCGGCCTGGTACGGGGTGTAGGCGGTCATGAACTCGCCACGGGTGGCGATATCCCAGACCGCGGCCGGCACGTAGTGGTCGTAGGCGCCGGCGCCCGCGAAACAGGTCAGCGCCGGGTCCTGTTCCAGCCGGCGGCGCACCTCGGCGACGGCGTCCCGCTCGCTGCGGCCCTCCGGCACGAACTGCAGCCGGCCGGCGCGCATCGGCGCCGGAATCTCGTCGAACAGGGCTTCGATCGAATCTGCACCGAGCGCGTCCAGCATGATGCGGACGTCCTCATCGGTATGAGGAATGAAAGGCATGCGGGGATCTCAGTCTTCGGATTCGTCGCTTTCCGCGCAGCTCTCGGCATATTCCTGCGCGCTCATGAGCTTGTCGGCCTCGGCCGGGTCCTCCAGCCGCAGCTTGAAGAACCAGCCGTCACCGTAAGGGTCGCTGTTGACGAGCTCCGGGTTGTCCTCGAGCGCCTCGTTGACGGCGATGATCTCGCCGGCGACCGGCGCGTAGACATCGGACGCCGCCTTCACGGACTCGACCACGGCCGCCTCCTCGGCGGCGGAGAACTCCGCACCCACATCCGGCAGCTCGACGTGCACGATGTCACCAAGCAGATCCTGGGCGTGATCGGTGATGCCGACCAGCGCCGTGCCGTCGTGGGACACGCTGATCCATTCATGGCTCTCGGTGTACTTGAGATCTTCGGGGGTGGCGCTCATTTGCTTGTCCGTTCTCAGCCAGCTGCGGGAAGTTCGATCTGTGGTTCGCCGGAGCGAACGAAGCACGGCCTGACCAGCCTTGCGGGCAGAAGTTTACCGCGAATTTCGACGTGACAGGTATCGCCGGCGCCGGCCGGCACCCGCGCCAGGCCGATGGCGCAGCCGAGCGTCGGTGACCAGCTGCCACTGGTGAGTTCACCGTCCGGCAGGCGGTCGCCGGTCTGCACGCGCTGATGCGCGCGCAACACGCCCTTCGCCGCCAGCACCACGCCCCGCAGCCGCGCGTGGTCGCCGGCCGCCTTCTGTTTCTCGAGCGCGGCGCGGCCGATGAAATCGCGACCGGCCGGCTCCCAGGCCACCGACCAGCCCATGTTGGATTCCAGCGGCGTCACTGATTCGTCCATGTCCTGCCCGTACAGGTTCATGCCGGCCTCGAGCCGCAGGGTGTCCCGGGCTCCGAGTCCGCATGGCCGGCAGCCGGCAGCGACCAGCGCATCCCAGAAAGCCACCGCCTCCTGCGCCGGCAACAGGATCTCCATGCCGGCCTCGCCGGTGTAGCCGGTGCGCGCGGCGAACCAGTGTCCTTCTTCCACCCCCTGGAAGTTTTCCAGCGCGCCGGTGCGCCCGGCGAGTTCGGCGGGCAGCGTGCGCGACAGCCCGTCCATGGCGGCGGGCCCCTGCACCGCGAGCATGGCAAGATCGTCCCGCTCGCGCAGCGACACCTCGAAGCGTCCCGCCACCTGCTCCAGCCAGGCCAGGTCCTTGGCGCGCGTGGCGCAGTTCACGATGACGCGGTAGCGCGTCTCCTCCTCGTTCATGCGGTACACGATGAGGTCGTCGATGACGCCACCCTGTTCGTTCAGCAGACCGCTGTAGAGCGCCTTGCCGACACTGGCGAGCCGCGCCACGTCGTTGGCCAGCAGGTAGCGCAGGTAATCACGCGCACCGGGGCCGTCGGCATCGATCACCGTCATGTGGGAGACGTCGAACATGCCCCAGTCGCGCCGCACCGCGTGGTGCTCCTCCACCTGTGACCCGTAGTGGATGGGCATGTCCCAGCCGGAGAAATCCACCAGCTTGGCGCCGGCAGCGAGGTGGGCGGGGTAGAGGGCGGTGCGGTTTCCCATGGTCTGTCACTGCGCAGGTGGATGAAGCCGGTAGTTTACACACCCGCATCCGCGGCTTCCCGGCGTTTCGCCAGTTCCGGCAGGTCGCCGTCCAGCCCACAGGCCTGCCGGATCAACGCCTGCTTGGCGGGACGCAGGCCGCCGAGCAGGTCCATGCCGGTGCCGCGCAGCCAGCGCAGCGGCGGCGCCTCGGCGGCGAACAGCCGCTTGAACCCTTCCATCGCGCCCATCATCGCCAGGTTGTGCGCCTTGCGGCGGCGCGAGTAACGCTGCAGCGTGGCCAGTTCGCCCGGGGCGAGACCGCGCGCACGCGCGTGCAGCAGTTCCTCGGCGAGCACGGCGGCGTCGAGAATACCGAGATTCACGCCCTGTCCGGCGAGCGGATGGATGACATGGGCCGCGTCCCCGACCAGCGCCAGCCCGTCCTGCACGTAGTCCACCGCGTGACACTGGCGCAGCGGGAAACTGACGCGCCGGTCGGCGAACTCGATCCGGCCGAGCCGGTATTCGAGCGCGGCGGCCAGTTCCGGGCGGAACGACTCGTCGTCCAGGGCCATGATCTGCGCGGCGCGCTCCGGCACGCAGGACCAGACGATGGAACTGTAGTGCCCGGCGTGGGTCTCGCTCGCGAGCGGCAGGAACGCCAGCGGCCCCTCGTGCATGAACCGTTGCCGCGCAACGCGTTCGTGGGGGACCTCGCTGCGGACCGTGCAGGCGATGGCCTGCTGCTCGTAACTCCACGTGCGCACGCGGATACCCGCCAGGGCGCGCACCACGGAGTCGCCGCCATCGGCGCCGACGAGCAGGTCGCAGTGGAGTCTCCGGCCGGATTCCAGCACCACCTCGCGGACCCCGCCGACGCGCTGCTCGAGTGCCTGCAGGGCGTCGGGCGCGTACCACTCGACCGCATCGCAGCCCTGCAGCACGCGGGCCAGCGCCCCGGTCACGAACCGGTTCTCGACGATCGTCCCGAGCGCATCGGCGTGCACTTCCCCGGCGGAGAAGCGGATGCTGCCGAGGCCCTCGCCATCCCAGACCTCCATCTCCCGGTACGGGCATTTGCGGTTGGCGGGCACCTCCGGCCAGGCGCCGAGATTCTCCAGGATGAATCCGGTCGCCAGGCTCAGCGAGCTGACGCGGGCATCGAGCTGCACCTCGCCGCCGGGATGAAAAGCCCACTTTCCGCCGGGCGGCGCCGGCCGGGCGCGCTCGACGATGGCGATCCGCAGGCCGCTGTCGCGCAGGGCACAGGCCAGCACCAGGCCGACGATGCCGGCGCCGACGATCACCACGTCGTGGCGGACCGCTTCCGTCATGCCATTCCCATCGCGTGGCCCGCCAGCAGCCGGCGGGCAGGCGTCAGCAGGTCGAGGCTGACCAGGGCCGCGCTGCGCAGCGGTCCCATCGCCGCCAGCCGGCCCGAGAACAGGCGGTTCAGACCGTGGGTGAACCCGATCACGCCATCCTGGTCGTCCAGGCGCGCGTCCTGGTAGCCGCGCAGGGCCGCTAGGTCGCCGACCGGCGCCTGCCGCGCCACCTGCCGGGCCACGGTGGCGGCCAGCAGGTCGACGTCGCGCATGGACAGGTTGAAGCCCTGCCCGGCGACCGGGTGCAGGGTGTGGGCCGCGTTGCCGAGCACCACGAGGCCGGGCCGGGCCTGTTCTCCGGCCACGCGCAGCTCCAGCGGGTGCATGCCGCGGCGCCCGACCGCCTCCACGATGCCGAGCCGGCTTCCGAAGCGGGCCTGCAGCAGGTCCGCCAGTTTTTCGTCAGGCTCCGCCCTCCACGCGGCGGCGGTTTCCGGTGCCAGCGTACAGATCACGGCGCGGCGGCGGCCGGCAAGGGGCAGCAGCGCCATCGGGCCGGACGGCGTGAAGCGTTCGAAGGCGACGCCATCATGGTCCCTGGCCCCGCGCACGTTGAAGACGATCGCCTGTTGCGCGTAATCGGTGCTGCGCGCACCGAGCCCCTGCTGGCCGCAGAGGCCGGAACGCCCGCCGTCGCAGAGCACCAGCAGGTCCGCGAACCGCTCCTGTTCACCGGCCTCAGCCCGCGTTCCGGCGTCCCCGGCCGGGCGGAAGTGCAGTGCCTGGCCGCGTTCCACCGGCCGGATGCGCTCGACCTCGACCGGCGCCAGCACCTCGATGCCGGCAGCTTCCGCGAGGGCGCCCAGCAGCGCCTGCCCCAGCGCCGCGTTCTCGACCACGTAACCCAGCGCCGGCACGCCGCTCTCCTCCGCCTGCATGCGGGTCACACCCACACGGCCCTGCTCGCTGACGTGGATGGCGCGAATGGCGCAGGCGCCGGGCGCGATGGCGTCCCACAGGCCGAGGCGGCGATAGATCTCGCGCGTGCCCCAGGACAACGCCGTACTACGCGCGTCGAGGTCCGAGGCAGCCTGCACCGGCTGCGTCGGCGCCGGCCGCAGCGGGAAGGACTCCAGCAGGGTGATGTCGAGACCGGCGGCGGGCACCGCGCGGCGCAGGGCGAGGGCGAAGCTGATGCCCACCAGGCCGCCACCGACGATGCACACCCGCGGAATCGTGCTCACCTGCGCCGTTCCTCAGGCCGCCATCACGGCATGGACGTCCGCGACCGTCTTCGGTGCGTCGCGGCTCAGCACATCGCAGCCGTCCGCCGTGACCAGCACGTCGTCCTCGATGCGGATGCCGATGCCCTGGTAGCGGGAGGCGACGCCTTTCTGTCCCGGCGCAACGTACAGGCCGGGCTCAACGGTCAGCACCATGCCGGGTTCCAGTTCCCGCCACTCGCCGCCGAGCTTGTACTCACCGACATCGTGCACGTCCATGCCGAGCCAGTGACCGGTGCGGTGCATGTAGAACGGGCGGTAGCTCTCGTCGCGCAGGATGCGGTTCAGCGAACCCTTGAGCAGCCCGAGCGCCCGGAGGCCATCCGCCAGCACGGCCACCGCAGCCTCGTGCGGCTCGTTCCAGTGTCTGCCGGGGCGCACCTGTTCGATCGCCGCCGCCTGCGCCTCCAGCACGATCTCGTAGAGGGCGCGCTGGGTGCGGCTGAAACGGCCGGAGACCGGGAAGGTCCGGGTGATGTCGGAGGCGTAGCAGTCGAACTCGCAGCCGGCGTCGATCAGCACCAGGTCGCCGCGTTTCAGCCGCGCGCAGTTCTCGGTGTAATGCAGGATGCAACCGTTGGCGCCACTGCCGACGATCGGGGGGTAGGCGGGGAAACGGGCGCCGGAGCGTCCGAACTCGTACAGCAGTTCGGCCTCCAGTTCGTACTCGTTGCCGCCTGGGGCACAGGCCTGCATCGCGTTGACGTGGGCCCGCGCGCTGATCTGGGCGGCGTGGCGCATCAGACGGATCTCGCCGCTGTCCTTGAACAGGCGCATCTCGTGCAGGAGGTGTTCCAGCGACACGAACTCACCCGGCGGCTGGGAGCCGTTGCGGACCCGGGCGCGGATCAGGTTGACCCAGTCCAGCACCCGGCGGTCGAACTTCGCATCCTTGCCCAGCGCATGGTAGACGCGCGAACGTCCCTCGATGAGGCCGGGCATGATGTCGTCGATGTCCGACAGCGGGAAGGCGTCGTCCGCGCCATACTCGGCGCAGGCCTGCTCCGGCCCCACGCGCAGACCGTTCCAGATCTCCTTTTCCGGGTCCTTCTCCGCGCAGAACAGCACGTACTGACCCTGCGGTCGACCGGGCAGCAGCACCGCGATCGCGTGCGCCTCGGGAAACCCGGTCAGGTACAGGAAATCACTGTCGGGCCGGTGCAGGTGCTCGACATCACGGTTGCGCACGGGCGGGAAACCGGCATGCACGATGGCGATGCTGTTCGGCTCCATCTGCGCCAGCAGGCGCGCGCGGCGGCGCGCGAAGTCAGCCTGCTTCAGTCGTGGTCGGCTGGCCATCGTCGTCAGTGCACCGTGTCCGGCGCCGTGGGCGGCGGCTCCGCGTGCGCGTCGAGGAAGAACGAGATGGCGGCCATGCGGACGTACTCCTTGATCTCGAAGAAATGCCATTCCTCCTCCTCGCCGAGGTCCCCACCCTCGTCCGCCTGGGCGATGGCGGACAGGTCCCGCAGCGTCTCCTCCCGGTCCGCGGCGGTGCCCTGCGGCGGCGTGCCACAGGCGCCGACACCGGCCAGGAACCCCTCGCACCAGCGCGCGAGCGCGGCCGTGCGGATGGACAGGGGGGCGTCCTCGCCCGGCAGCATCGGCTCGAAATCATGCTCGCCCCGCGCCATCTGCACCTGGCAGTCCTGCAGCACGCCGGCCATGCTGCGCGCCAGCTCCGGCGTGCGCCGTTCGATACCGATCAGTTCACAGAGCAGCTCGGCGCGGGCGGTATCGGCGGTCGCGCCGGCGCCGCAGAGCAGGCCACAGGCCAGCCCGTGCAGCTCGAAGGGATTGACCGAAGGCTGGTTTGGCTCAGACAAAGAAAAATTCCCGGTACCTCGGCAGCGGCCCGGCCGGGCCGCGACAAACACCCGTTTTCCCCTTAAAAACAAAGCAATGCGGCAGGCATTGAATTGACCGTCAACGGGTGTCGGCCCTATAGTACTGCACACCTTGGCGCCTCCAAAAGTTTTCCGCATGGACCCATCCGATCTCGGCCGCCTGGAACAACGCGTACAGGAGCTGATCGAACTGTGCGATCGCCTGTCCCAGGAGAACAAGCTGCTGCGCGCCAATGCGGCCGCCTGGAAGAACGAGCGCGCCGAACTGGTCCGCCGCAATGACCTCGCCCGCGGCAAGGTGGAGGCGATGATCTCGCGGCTCAAGGCGCTGGAGCAGGACACATGAGGGACAACGTGACCGCCAACGTCCGCATCCTCGACACCGAGTACCGCGTCAGCTGTGCGCCCGGCGAGGAGCAGCAACTGAAGGACGCCGCCCGCCACCTCGACGAGGAGATGCGCAAGATCCGCGGCAGCGGCAAGGTGATCGGCCTGGACCGCATCGCCGTCATGGCCGCCCTCAACATGGCCCACGAGATGCTGCAGGCGCGCGCCGGGAAGGGCGGCGCCGACGGCGAGGGCCAGGCCCGCGTGCGCAGCCTGCTCGACCGGGTCGACAAGACCCTGGAAGCGCACCGGCAACTGGAGTTGCAGTAGACGCCGTCCTTGCAGCGGAAAAACCCGCGATTTGTCAAGCTCTCGAAGCGCGCCCCGATTCTCTATACTGAAGCTGCGTTCCTGGACTGCACGTACGTCGGTAACGTCCTCGAGCCGATAATTTTCGTACCGGGGGTTTCGCGCTGTTACAGGTGAGCAAGTCCGAAAAAATCGGAAAGCCTGATGTAGCACCGGGACCACCACCTTGAACCACTGGGTTCAAGGGCCACACCGTCGGCGGCAGTTCCGGGGCGTACTTTCCTCCCAGCGGGGGGAAAGCAATCGCCCGTGCCGTATCGCGGCCTCCGCTCTCCCGTCCGGCTGAATCCGCATGTCACCCAGCTCCCGTACCGAACTGCGCCGCGCCTGCCGCGCGGCCCGCCGCAGGATTCCCGCGAACGAACAGCGCCGGGCCGCTGAACAGGTTGCGCGCCTGTTGCGGGCCTGGCCGCGCGCCAGCGGCGCCCGCCGCGTCGGCGGCTACTGGCCGGAAGACGGCGAACTGGAACCCTGGCCGGTCCACCGGGACACCTGGCTGGCCGGCGGGCAGGTCTACCTGCCCTGCCTCGACCCGTTCGGAAGCCGGCGGCTGCGGTTCCGGCAGTTACAGCCGGACATCCCGCTGGCGCCGAACCGTTACGGCATCCCGGAACCCCCGCCTGCGGCCCCGGCCGCCGCACTCTGGAGCCTGGACCTGCTGCTCGTCCCACTGGTCGCCTTCGACCCGCAGGGCCACCGGCTGGGCATGGGCGGCGGGTTCTACGACGCGACGCTGCAACCGTTACGCAGGGTGCCGGCCATGCACCGGCCGGTGCTGGTAGGCCTGGCCCACCCCTGCCAGGAAGTCGCCGCGTTGCCGGCAACCGCCTCCGACGTGGCGCTCGACTGGATCGTCACGCCCACGGGCATACGCCCGGGCATCGGCCCGATGGCTATCGCAGGCAGCTGATTTTGTGAAGAATTCAGTTTTGCGCGGAGGATGCCGGCGCAACGGAGAAGTTCACCGCCGGCACTTCCTGCGTCTGCAGCATGCCGCGGCTGTGCGTGTAGGTACTCACAGCCAGTCCGACGACGAAGATTGCGCTCAGTACAACCAGTAAATCGGGTTTTCCGTTCATTCTTGGAAGTCGCCGTTGTTCGTTCAGTGGTTGCAGATGATGACCGGCTCAGGCGCGTCTGAGCCGATGACCGGTCGGATTGCTCCGGCACATTTAGCGTCCGGATTTAATCCGTTTTGCAATAGTAGCGTAAAAGTTCCTGTTTTACATAGAAAACTCAAAAATCAATAAATTTCGCAACGATCACTTTCTGCACAAACCTGCCCGACCGGTCAGCCCAGGAACAGGCGGTAGGCCTCGTTCTCCGATTCATCGGTGTAGGGGTAGCCGAGTGTGTCGAGGTACTTGCGTACCCGCGGGCGTTCGGCCGGCGGCACCTGCAACCCCACCAGCACGCGCCCGAAGGCCGCGCCGTGATTGCGGTAATGAAACATGGAGATGTTCCAGTTCTGGCCCAGCCCGAGCAGGAACTGCATCAGTGCGCCGGGGCGCTCCGGGAACTCGAACCGGTAGATCAGTTCGTGCTCTGCGGCGGGCGCGTGCCCGCCCACCATGTAACGCACGTGCAGTTTGGCCATCTCGTTGTCGGTCATGTCGACGATGGGATACTTTTTCCGGCGCAGGGTATCGAGCAGTTCCGCCCGCCCCGGTCCGTCTGCGGGCAGTTGCACGCCGACGAACACCCGCGCCGCCTTCGGATCGTCGTAGCGGTAGTTGAACTCGGTGATGTTGCGCTTGCCGAGCGCCCGGCAGAACGTGCGGAACGAACCGGGCCGCTCGGGAATGGTCACGGCGAAGATCGCCTCGCGCCGCTCACCCAGTTCGGCCCGCTCGGCGATGTGGCGCAGGCGGTCGAAGTTGACGTTGGCGCCGCTGCTGATGGCGATGAGGTTCTCGTTGCGCACCCCGGTCCGCTCGACGTACTTCTTCAGCCCGGCGACCGCCAGCGCGCCGGCCGGCTCGGCGACGCTGCGGGTATCATCGAAGACGTCCTTCACCGCGGCGCAGATCTCGTCCGCACTCGCCGTGACGACCTCGTCCACGCACTGCCGTGCAACGCGGAACGTCTCGCGGCCGACCTGACGGACCGCCACGCCGTCCGCGAACAGACCGACCTCTTTGAGCTTCACGCGGCGGCCCCGGGCCATCGCCGCCGCGAAGCAGGCCGAATCGTCGGCCTCCACGCCGACGATGCGGATTTCCGGGCGCAGGTAGCGCACATAAGCGGCCACGCCGGCGATCAACCCGCCCCCGCCGACCGGCACGAACAGGGCATGACAGGGTCCCGGGTGCTGACGCATCAGTTCCATGCCGATGGTTCCCTGGCCGGCGATCACGTCCGGGTCGTCATACGGGTGGATGTATGTATACCCATGAACTGCAACGAGTTCCTGGGATTTCTCGAAGGCCTCGTCGAAGTTGTCACCGGTCAGCACGACGCGCGCCCCGCGTGCCTGCACGGCACGCACCTTGATCTCCGGGGTAGTCGTCGGCATGACGATCACGGCCTGCACGCCGAGCCGCTGTGCCGCCAGCGCCACGCCCTGGGCATGGTTGCCGGCGGACGCCGCCACCACGCCGCGTGCGCGCTCCTTCTTGCTCATGTGCGCAAGCCGGTTATAGGCGCCCCGGCACTTGAAGGAGAACACCGGTTGCAGGTCCTCGCGCTTGAGCAAAACGCTGTTGCCGAGTTTCCCGGACAGGAACGGCGCCGGATCCAGCGGGGTTTCGATCGCCACGTCGTAGACGCGCGCCGAAAGGATCCGCTTGACGTAACTTTCCATGGGCATGATGAGGCCGCCGCGTGCTGGTGTGCGCCGCAGTATAATGCAGCCTCACTGCCGATCGGGGCCCTGCGCGCCCTCCCACCCGACAACAGGAGGCCACCCATGGACGCCGCCAAACAGGCTGCCGCCCGCGCCGCGCTCGATTACCTGGAAAACCGCCTCGAACCGAACGACGTGCTGGGAATCGGCACCGGCTCCACCGTAAACCATTTCATCGACCTGCTGGCCGGACTGCGCGGACGTTTCAGCGCGGCGGTGTCCAGTTCCGAAGCCAGCGCGGCGCGCCTGAAGTCGCACGGCATCCCGGTCATCGACCTGAACGCGGCCGGCCCGCTGCGCTATTACGTCGACGGCGCCGACGAGAGCAACGGGGCACTGCAACTGATCAAGGGCGGTGGCGGCGCGCTGACCCGCGAGAAGATCATCGCCGAAGCGGCCGAGGAGTTCATCTGCATCGTCGACGCCAGCAAGCAGGTGAAGGTGCTTGGCGACTTTCCGCTGCCGGTGGAGGTCATCCCGATGGCGCGCAGCCTGGTGGGCCGCGGGCTGGTCGCACTGGGGGGCGACCCGGTCTACCGCGAGGGCTTCGTCACCGACAACGGCAACATCATCCTCGACGTGCACAACCTGGTCATCGCCGACCCGGTCGGCCTGGAGGCGCGCATCAACAATTTGGTCGGGGTGGTCTGCAACGGGCTGTTCGCGCGCCGGAGCGCCGACCGGCTGCTGGTGGGGATGGAGGACGGGAGCGTGCGCGAGGTGCTGCCGGCGGGGCAGGTGTCAGGCTGAAGCCTGACGCCCACTATTCAACACACCTCGGTGCAGAATTCCGCCAGCTCGGCCAGCGCGAACGCCAGCCGGTCCCCGGGCTGCAGCGGTCCGACACCGGCCGGCGTCCCGGTCAGCACCACGTCGCCCGGCTGCAGCGAGAACCAGTGGCTCATGCGCGCGACGAGTTCCGGAATCGGGAACAGCATCTGGCCGACGTGGCCCTGCTGGCGCAACGTACCGTTCACCATCGCCCGCAGCGACAGGGCCTCCCAGTCGATGCCCGGCTGATCCGCCGGCAGGAACGGTGACACCGGGCAGGCGCCGTCGAAGGCCTTGGCGCGCTCCCAGGGGTGACCGGCCGCCTTCAGCTCGTTCTGGACATCGCGCAGGGTCAGATCCAGCGCCAGGCCCACACCGGCGAGCGCCGGCAGAACCTCGTCCGGACCGGCCTGCCGCAATTCGCGGCCGACCAGCAGCGCGATCTCGGTCTCGAAGTGGCAGGCGCCGTGGTCGCGCGGAATCCGGACCGGCGCCTCCAGCGCCACCAGCGCGGTCGACGGCTTGAGAAACAGGATCGGTGCAGACGGCACCTCGTTGCCGAGTTCGCGGGCGTGGTCGGCGTAGTTGCGGCCGACGCAGACCACCTTGCCGGCGGGCAGGCCGGTTTCCGCGCCCCCGGCCCAGCGGTGCCGATACGCCAACTAGTCGAACACCTTGCCCGGGTTGAGGATGCCGTCCGGGTCGAACACGCCCTTGAGCGCGCGCATGGCCGCCATCTCCTCCGGGCTGCGCGTGTAGTGGAGGTAGTCCTTCTTCACCAGCCCGACCCCGTGTTCTGCGGAGACGCTGCCCCCGTGCGCCTGCACGATCTCCATGACCTCGCGCGACACCTCGTGACAGCGGGAGAAGAATTCCTCCCTGGCGAGATCCTGCGGACAGAGGATGTTCAGGTGCAGGTTGCCATCGCCGATGTGGCCGAACCAGATCAGCTCGAAATCGGGGTACGCCGCCGCGACCAGGCGGTCCACCTCCGCCAGGAAGGCCGGCACCCGCGAAACCCGCACTGACAGGTCATTCTTGTAGGGCGTGTAGCGGGCGATGGACTCGGAGATGTTCTCCCGCAGGCCCCACAGCGCGGCGGCCTGGGCCTCGTTCTGGCTCATGACGCCGTCCAGCACCCAGCCCTGCTCCACGCAGGACTCGAAGATGGCCAGCGCCGACTCGGTGAGCGCCTCGAAGGGCGTCTCCAGTTCCAGCAGCGCGTAGAACGCGGCGTCGGTTTCGAACGGCGGCTGCAGCCCGGCATGGGCGACGACGTGACGGAGCGCCCGGTCGGAGAAGAACTCGAACGCGGTGGGGTCGAACTCGGCCTGGTAGGCTTGCAGCACCTGCATCATGGCCGCGAAATCCGGCACACCCAGCACCAGCACGCTGAGATCCGCCGCCGGGCGAGACAGTCGCATCTCGGCTTCGACGATCAGGCCCAGCGTGCCCTCCGATCCGATGAACAGGTGCCGCAGGTCGTAGCCGGTGGCGTTCTTCACCAGCCCACGGTTGAGGTCCATCAGCTCGCCGGTACCGGTGACCACGGTCAGTCCGGCCACCCAGTCGCGGGTCAGCCCGTAGCGGATGACCTTGATGCCGCCGGCATTGGTGGCGATGTTGCCGCCGAGCTGGCTGGAACCCGCCGAGGCGAAATCCACCGGGTAGAACAGGTTCCGTTCGGCTGCGTATTCCTGCAGTTGCTGGGTGATCACGCCAGCCTGGCAGCGCGCCATGCGATCGACCGGGTCGAACGCCAGGATCCGGTTCATGACGTCGAACGACACGACCGCCTGCCCATTCAGCGCCACCGCGCCACCCGACAGGCCGGTTCTGCCACCGGAGGGCACCAGCCCGATGCGGTGCGCGCGCGCGGCGCGGACGATGGCCTGCACCTGTGCGATGTCTTCCGGGAAGAGAATGACCGACGGCTGCGGTTCATACATGCGGGTCCAGTCACGGCCGTGGCTGGCGAGTGCATCGGCGTCGGTACGCACCCGTTTGTCCGGCAGCGCGCCCCGCACGGCAGCAAGAAAGGCAGTGAGACTGGCGGCACTCATGGCAGGTTTTGCAGGCTCCGGTGGCGGCTGAAATCGGCCGGAAATCAAGGCTCACATGTTATCATAGCGACCCGCTCCAACCTGCTGAAAACCAACATGTCCAAGACCTCCTTTGACAAGGACAAGATTCGCGTGCTGCTGCTCGAGGGCGTGCACGATTCGGCGGTGCGCACGTTCCAGGACGCCGGATACACGCAGATCGAGGCGCTGAAGACCGCCCTGCCCGACGACGAATTGAAGGAGAAACTGCAGCGCACCCATATCGTCGGCATCCGCTCGCGCACGCAGCTGACCGAGGACGTGCTGGCCAGCGCGCCGCGGCTCATGTCCATCGGCTGTTTCTGCATCGGCACCAACCAGGTCAACCTGCCGGCCGCCACGGAGCGCGGCATCGTCGTCTTCAATGCGCCCTTTTCCAATACCCGCAGCGTGGCGGAGCTGGTGCTGGGAGAAGCGATCCTGCTGATGCGCGGCATTCCGCAGAAAAACGCCTCCGCCCACCGCGGCGAATGGCTCAAGACCGCGAAGAACTCCTTTGAAATCCGTGGCAAGACGCTCGGTATCATCGGCTACGGCAGTATCGGCTCGCAGCTGAGCGTGCTCGCGGAGAGCCTCGGGATGCGGGTCATGTTCTACGACGTGGTTTCCAAGCTGCCGCTCGGCAACGCCATCCAGACCATGTACCTGGAAGAACTGCTTTCCCGCAGCGACGTGGTCTCCCTGCACGTGCCGGAGACGCCCTCCACGCGCAACATGATCGGCGCCGAGCAACTGGCGCGCATGAAGCGCAATTCCGTCCTGATCAACGCCTCGCGCGGCACGGTGGTGGACATCGACGCACTCTGCAGCGCGCTCGAGGAAGAGGCCCTGCTGGGCGCCGCGATCGATGTCTTCCCGGTCGAGCCGCATTCCAACGATGACCCGTTCGAGTCGCCCCTGCAGCGTTACGACAACGTCATTCTCACGCCACACGTCGGCGGCAGCACCGTCGAGGCGCAGGAGAACATCGGCCAGGAGGTGGCGGACAAGCTGGTGAAATACAGCGACAACGGCTCCACCATCACCTCGGTGAACTTCCCCGAGGTCGCCCTGCCCGCACACCCCGGAATCCACCGCCTGCTGCACGTTCACCGCAACGTGCCGGGCGTGCTCACGGCGATCAACCAGGTGTTCTCGGACAACCAGATCAACATCGCCGCCCAGTACCTGCAGACCAACGAGAAGGTCGGCTACGTGGTGGTGGACGTGGAGGCCGAGTACAGCGACCTGGCGCTGTCCGAGCTGCAGAGCATCGAGGGCACCATCCGGGCGCGCGTGCTCTACTGACCCGCCGCGGTCAGGTCCGGAAGCGGCGCTCCAGGCCGGCGAACAGCAGTGCGCGGTTCTCCGGCGACTCGTTGACGAGGTGGTGCCGCGCGGTCTCCAGGTAGACGATCTCCGGGTCGCGGAACTTCTCCTGCACCACGCCGATGTTGTAGCGCCAGTCCACCGTCCCGTCCCGCTTGCCCTGGATGACCAGTGGCGAGATGTCAGTGGCCGGATGGCGCAGGAACGCCTGCATCCAGTTGTTCATCGCGCCGACCCATTGCACCGACAGGAAGCGATGCTGGAGCGGGTCCTTGTCGCGCAGGAAGCGGACGAACTTCAGGTTCTCGGAGTTCTCCAGGAACTTGCGCGGCAGGCTGTGCACGAAGCGGTTCATGGCATGGTAGGCGTAGCGGCCCACCCGCCAGCCGGCCGGCCGCACCAGCGGCGCGAGCAGCACCACGTGCCGGAACGGCGCGGTCTCGCGGGTCAGGCCCCGCCCGAGCAGGTATTCCATCAGCACCGCGGCGCCGGTGCTCTGGCCCATGCAATGCCACGGGGCGGGCAGGCCCTGTGCGGAGGACAGCACCGCCTGCACCGTCTCGACGTACCGGCCGAAGTCGTCAATAGCGGCGCGGGAACCGGTGGAGAGCCCGTGGCCGGGCAGGTCCCACGCCAGCACCGCCAGCCCGCGCTCCAGGCACCACTGGACCGGGTGCCGGTACAGCCCGACGTGGTCGTAGTAGCCGTGCAATAGGAACAGCGTCCCGGCCGCCTTCCCGGGCGGCGTGAACAGGTGCACCGCGATGCGCTCGCCAGCCGCCTCGAGATAACCGGAGCGGCGCTCGACCCCGGCCATCTGCCGTTCCAGGTCCATTCGATAAAAAGCCAGGCATCCGGTGACCGCATCGACCGGGTCGACTTCGCCCTTCACGCGGAACGGCGTCAGCGCGGCGCGGATTTCGGCGGGTTGGAAACTCAGGGGATGGCCCTTCAGAAAGCAGTTGGCGCCCGATTATAGAGGCAACGACCTTTTGGCGCCGAACACCCGGGGGTTTCAGCGCGGTGAGGGTGCCGCATCGCGCGGCACCGGGCCGGGTTCGTCCCGGTCTAGATGGGCCGGCCGCCGTAATTGGTCTGCGGTTTCTTCGGCGCCTCGGAGTTCGCGCCGGTTTCCACCACTTCGACGACGCCACCCTGCATCAGGTACTGTTCCACGTCGCAGGCAAGCCGGTCGCGAATCCGTTTGCGTGAAGCGACCGTGCGCCCTTCGGCCGGGTCATCCCTGTTGCTCAGCAGTTCCAGGTCCAGACCGTCGTGGTTCTTTCCTGAACTCACCTTCACTGCCATACCAGCCACCTCCTTCGAGGTTACCCATACGCGAGATAACTTATAGACCAGCATGCCACAAGTGGTCGATTTTTCACCATGCATTTCGCGGATAATTTTGACGCCCGTACCGGGTGGATTTCCGGCGGGGCAGTTGCGCCCGACTGGCGCCGGCCAGGTCACCGGATACTTCGCCCATCGACTGCGGCCGGCCGTACCGGCAACGAACCGGGTCGCACCAAGACTGGGCGCATGCAGCCGTTCAGGCGCGACGATGAGGCGGCGCGGGTCCCATCGGGTGGCCGTGCAGGCCGGCAAATCGCGTTGAATCGGCGTGGTTGGCGGCTTGCAGCGTTCTGGCACGCATCCTGCTTGGACACCTCGGACCGTACTCTTGGTAATACGGCCAAAAAATGGAGCGCTAGGGTTCCGGCCGCGTTACGCGGCGCCTGGTCCGAGAGCGTTCGACCTTTCGATGGAAGGGTTACACGGCGGGACAAAAGCCCGGGAGACTCGCTTCGGCGCCAGGCCAAGAGTGCTCTGTGTAACGATTCAAACCGCCCGAGAGGTTCCTCATGAAAAAGCTGCTGATCCTGTCCCTTTCGCTGATGCTCTCCTCCCAGGCGCTCGCCCGGGACAGTTTCAGTATCTGCTGGTCCATCTACGTAGGCTGGATGCCCTGGGCGTACGGCGCCGAGCAGGGCATCGTCCAGAAATGGGCTGACAAGTACGGGATCAAGATCGACGTGGTCCAGATCAACGACTACATCGAGTCCATCAACCAGTACACGGCCGGGCAGTTCGACGGCTGCACCATGACCAACATGGACGCACTGACGATACCCGCGGCCGGCGGCGTCGACAGCACTGCGCTGATCGTGGGCGACTTCTCCAACGGCAATGACGGGGTCGTCCTGAAGGGTGCGAACCAGCTGGCGGCCATCAAGGGGCGCAGCGTCAACCTGGTTGAACTGAGCGTCTCCCATTACCTGCTGGCGCGCGGACTCGAGAGCGTGGGCCTGTCGGAGCGGGATATCCAGGTCGTGAACACCTCCGACGCCGACATGGTTGCGGTCTATGGCACGAAGGATGTCTCCGCCGTTGCGACCTGGAATCCGCTGCTGAGCGAAATCACTGCCATGCCGGACAGCCACAAGGTGTTCGACTCCTCGCAGATTCCCGGGGAAATCATCGACCTGCTGGTCGTCAACACCGAGACGCTGAAGCAGAACCCGAAGTTCGGCAAGGCGCTGGTGGGCGCGTGGTACGAGATCATGACCACGATGAGCGGTGACAACGACGCCGGCAAGGCGGCCCGCACGTTCATGGCGGACGCCTCCGGCACGGACCTGGCGGGTTACGAGGCCCAGCTCGACAGCACCGAGATGTTCTACACGCCGGCCGCCGCACTGGCGCTGACGCAAAGTGACAGGCTGAAGGCCACGATGAAGCAGGTGGCGGAATTCTCCTTCAAGCACGGCCTGCTTGGCGAAGGCGCCCCGGACGCCGGCTTCATTGGTGTGGAGACGCCCGTCGGCGTGTACGGGAACACCGGCAACGTGAAACTGCGTTTCGACCCGACCTACATGCAGCAGGCGGCGGACGGCAAGCTCTAGGCCGCCTCGCCGCAAGCGCAGCCCCGGGCCGGCCGTGAAACGCCTGATCAACCTCTCGCCCTCGCCGGCACTGAAGCTGGCACTGGGGCTGCTGCCGTTCGCCCTGCTGCTGATCCTCTACATCGCGGGGTCGGATGCGCGGCTGGCGGCCAATCCCGGCGACAAGCTCCTGCCGGGCATGGGACAGATCGGGGACGCGATCGGGCGCATGGCATTCGAGCCGAGCAAGCGCAGCGGCGAGTACCTGTTGTGGACCGACACCGCCAGCAGCCTGACCCGCCTGGGGCTGGGCGTGCTGATCGCGGCGGTGCTGGGCCTGCTGATCGGGCTGTTCACCGGTGCGCTGCCGCTCGTCTCGGCGGGCCTCTCGCCGCTGCTCACGGTGACGTCGCTGATCCCGCCGTTGGCGCTGCTGCCCATCCTGTTCATCGTGTTCGGCCTCGGCGAACTGTCGAAGGTGGTGCTGATCGCGATCGGCATCACCCCCTTCATCGCCCGCGACATCCAGCGGCGGACGCTGGAGATACCTGCCGAGCAACTCGTCAAGGCACAGACGCTCGGCGCCAGCACCCCGCAGATCCTGGTCCGCGTGCTGCTGCCGCAGCTGATGCCCAAGCTGATCGATGCCGTGCGCCTTTCGCTGGGCGCCGGCTGGCTGTTCCTGATCGCCGCCGAGGCGATTGCAGCGACAGACGGACTCGGCTACCGGATCTTCCTGGTGCGCCGCTACCTGGCGATGGACGTGATCCTCCCCTACGTGGCGTGGATCACGCTGCTGGCTTTCCTGGTGGACCAGTTGCTGGCCTGGATCAACACGCGCCTGTATCCATGGAACAACCCGGAGGCGCAGCGATGATCGAGGCGCGGAACCTCTGGAAGGAGTACGGCGGGCACGTGGTGCTGGAACGTCTCAACCTGCAGGTGAAGGAAGGCGAGTTCATCACCATGATCGGCACCTCCGGCTGCGGCAAGAGCACGTTTCTCAAAATGTTGCTGGGCACCGAACAGCCCACCCGCGGCGCGCTGCTCCTGGACGGCCGGCCCATCGCGCGCGAGCCCGGACCGGACCGCGGCATCGTGTTCCAGCAGTACTCGGTTTTTCCCCACATGACCGTGCTGGAGAACGTGATGGTTGCCCGCGCGTTCCAGCGGCGCAGTGTCACCGGCCACCTGTTCGGACGCGCCCGCCGCGAGGCGCGCGAGGCGGCGACTGCGCTGTTGGAGCAGGTGGGCCTGGAGCAGGCGCTGGGCAAGTATCCACACCAGCTGTCCGGTGGCATGAAACAGCGCCTGGCCATTGCGCAGGCGCTGCTCGGGCGGCCGCGCGTGCTGCTGCTGGACGAGCCCTTCGGCGCCCTCGACCCGGGCATACGGGCGGAAATGCACCAACTTGTGCAGCAGTTGTGGCGCGACCACAAGCTCACCGTTTTCATGGTCACCCATGACCTCAAGGAGGGCTTCTACCTCGGGACCCGGCTGTGGGTGTTCGACAAGCTGCGTAATGACCCCCAGGCCCCGCATGCCTACGGTGCCAGCGTCACCTACGACCTGCCGGTGGGCAGGATGGACGAGAAAACCTACCGCGCCATCGACGACGAACTGCGCCCGGCGCCGGTCCCCATCGCCGTTTGATATCGAGAGGAGCGCGCCGCATGGAACACGCCGAATACGTAACCGAACTGGCCGCCGGCAGCCACTGGTCCCTGCGCATGCGGCGCGGCACGCGCATGACCCTGACGGACCTCGAGGGCGGCGCCAATGTCGGCATGCTGTTCTACAACCCCGAGAGCCTGCTGGAACGCTACAACGCACCGGACACGCTCAAGTGCCAGCACACCTTCAGGCTCACCCGTGGCCACTGCCTGTACTCCGACATGGGGCGGATCTTCGCTTCGATCATCGAGGACAGCATCGGCTGGCACGAGACGGTCTGCGGCAACTCGCACCCGGACCAGGTGGCGGCGCGGTGGGGCGGCCGCGATTACCAGCAGGACCGCAACGACTGGCACCAGAACGGGCACGACGCGTTCCTCGTGGAACTGGCCAAGTACGGGCTCGGCAGGGCGGACCTGGCCGCCAACCTGAACCTGTTCAGCAAGGTGGTGACCGATGCAGACGGCAACCTGCAGCGAATCACGGACCACAGCCCCGCCGGCAGCCGGGTCACGCTGCGTTTCGAAATGGACACGCTGGTGCTGCTGCACACCTGCCCGCACCCGCTCGACCGCTCCGCCGCTTATCCGGCGCGGCCGGTGCAAGTTTCGCTGGGCGTGGCCGAACCGGTCGCGGCAGACGATTACTGCCGGAATTTCCGCCCGGAGAACCGGCGCGGTTTCGCCAACAACGCGCTCTACCACCTCGGACAGGGATAGGGGGAAACATGCTCGTCACCAGTGCCCGCGAACCGGACCAGGCCGCCCTGCGCCAGGTCATCGCCGCCGGCGACTACTACATCGGCCGGGTCGCGGCAGGCCACGCACTGCGCATCCTCGACCTGGAGGGCAACCAGGCCGCCGATACGCTCTTCTACAACGCCAGCGACCCCACCGAGCGCTACAGCGCCATGGACACCATTCGCGAGCAGGGCAACGTCTACCTCACCGCCGGCAGCGTACTGCGCTCCAACGGGAACCGGCCCATGCTGGAGATCGTGGCCGACACCTGCGGGCGCCACGACACGCTCGGCGGCGCCTGCGCCACCGAGAGCAACACCGTCCGCTACGATCTGGAGAAGCGCTGCATGCATGCCTGCCGCGACAGCTGGATGCTCGCAGTCACGGAACATCCGGAATTCGGCATCTGCAAGCGGGACATCAGCCACAACATCAACTTCTTCATGAACGTGCCGGTCACCACGGAGGGCGGACTCACTTTCGAGGACGGCATCTCCGCACCCGGCAAGTATGTCGAACTGGTCGCGCTGATGGACGTGGTGGTCCTGATCTCCAACTGTCCGCAACTGAACAATCCCTGCAACGGCTACAACCCGACCCCGGTCGAACTGCTGGTCTGGGATCACTGAACGACCCAACCCCTTCAGTGGACGGCCACTGTCGTAGCGCAACCGCGGGACGGCCCGCGCAGGTCTGACGATGCTGAACAAGGTACTGATCGCCAACCGGGGCGCCATCGCGACACGCATCATTCGCACGCTGCGCCGGCTCGACATCACCGCGGTGGCGGTTTACGCCGACAGCGATGCCGACTCGCTGCATGTCCGCCACGCCGACGAGGCCTACAGCCTGGGATCGGGAGACGCCACCGCCACCTACCTCGACGGCGACAACATCCTGCGCATCGCGCGGGCGTGCGGTGCGCAGGCGATCCATCCCGGTTACGGTTTTCTCAGCGAGAATGCCGCTTTCGTCGAGCAGTGTGAGACTGCTGGCATCGCCTTCATCGGTCCGACCGCCACGCAGATGCGCGCATTCGGCCTCAAGCACCGCGCGCGCGAACTGGCCGAGGCGGCCGGCGTGCCGCTGCTGCCCGGCTCCGGCCTGCTGACCGAACCGGGGGCGGCGCTGCGCGAGGCGGAACGAATCGGTTACCCGGTGATGCTCAAGAGCAGCGCCGGCGGCGGCGGTATCGGCATGCAACGCTGTCATGACGCCGTGGAATTGCAGCGCGCCTTCGACTCGGTGCGCCGGCTCAGCGCAAACAACTTCGCCGACGACAGCGTATTCCTGGAGAAATTCATCGCCCGCGCCCGCCATATCGAGGTACAGGTGTTCGGCGACGGCGCGGGCGGCACGCTGGCACTGGGCGAGCGGGACTGCTCCAGCCAGCGCCGCAATCAGAAAGTCGTTGAGGAGTGCCCCGCGCCCAACCTGCCCGAAGCGGTGCGCAACGATCTGCACCGCACCGCGGAGCAACTCCTCGCCAGCGTGCACTACCGCAACGCCGGCACCGTCGAGTTCGTGCTCGATACCGACACGCAGCAGTTCTACTTCCTGGAGGTGAACACCCGGCTGCAGGTCGAGCACGGCGTCACCGAGGAGGTCTTCGGGGTGGACCTGGTGGAATGGATGGTGAGCCTCGCCGGGGGCGCGGTTCCCGACTTCGCCAGCGAACGCGGCCGCCTCCGGCCGCGTGGCCATGCGATCCAGGTCCGGCTGTACGCGGAGGACCCCTACCGGGATTTCCGGCCCTCGGCCGGCCTGCTGACCGAGGTGAGTTTTCCCGAAGGACCCGGCCTGCGGATCGACCACTGGATCGAGGCCGGCACCGAAATTCCACCCTGGTTTGATCCCATGCTCGGGAAGGTCATCGTGCATGCCGGGGACCGGGCCACTGCGCTCGAACAACTGGCCCGGGCGCTGGATGAGATCCGCCTGTACGGCAGCGAGACCAACCTGTCTTACCTGCGCGCCCTGGTCGCCGATCCCAGGCTGCAGGCGGGGCAGGTCACCACCCGTTACCTGGACGAATTCGTCCACGAACCGGCACGCATCGACGTGCTGCAGGGCGGCACACAGACCACCATCCAGGACTACCCGGGCCGGACCGGCTACTGGGACATCGGGGTACCCCCCTCAGGGCCGTTCGACAGCTATTCGTTCAGGCTGGCCAACCGGTTGCTGGGCAACCCGGCCGGGACTGCCGGACTGGAAATCACGCTGCAGGGTCCGAGCCTGCGTTTCAGCCAGGCCACGACGGTGGTGATTGCCGGCGCCACGATCGAGGCCCGGCTCGATGAGCGGCCCGTGGCAATGCACTGTCCGGTCGCTGTCGGCGCCGGCCAGACGCTGACGCTGGGCCGGGTCGGTGGTGCCGGGGCCCGCTGTTACCTGGCGGTACGCGGCGGGATCGACTGTCCACGCTACCTGGCGTCGCGTGCCACATTCACGCTGGGGCAGTTCGGCGGCCACAATGGCCGTGCCCTGCGGACCGGTGACGTACTGCACCTGGCGAATGCCGATGGTGGCAGCCTCGTCGATAAAGATGTCAGCGCAGTGCTGCCGCAGATCGGTCATGAAGTCTCGCTGCGCGTGATCTATGGTCCGCACGGTGCGCCCGACTTCTTCACCGAGGCCGATATCGCCCGGTTCTTCGACACCGCGTGGGAAGTGCACTACAACTCCAGTCGCACCGGCGTACGCCTGATCGGTCCGAAGCCGGAATGGGCGCGGAAGGATGGCGGAGAGGCCGGCATGCATCCTTCGAACATTCACGACAATGCCTATGCGTTCGGCACCGTCGACTTCACCGGCGACATGCCGGTGATACTCGGACCGGACGGCCCCTCGCTGGGTGGTTTCGTCTGCCCCGCCACCGTCATCACCGCGGATCTCTGGAAGCTGGGCCAGTTGCGCGCCGGCGACCGGGTGCGCTTTGTTCCCGTCGATCTCACCAGCGCCGTTGCACTGGAGGCTGCGCAGATCCGGCAGCTGGAGACCCTCGTTCCGCAGGAAGTCGCCACCCCGCGCTGCGAGGCCGTCTCGCCGGTGCTCGCGCGGCTGGACACGGAAATGGCTGGGGAATCCGTCGTGTACCGCGCGGCGGGCGACCATTTCGTGCTGGTCGAATACGGCGAGCAGGTGCTCGACATCCGGTTGCGTTTCCGCGCCCACGCACTCATGCAGTGGCTCCAGCAGAACCCGCTGACCGGCCTGCGCGAACTGACGCCCGGGATTCGCTCGCTGCAGGTTCATTTCGACAGCCAGCAGGTTACCCACGACCAGCTGCTCGCGCACCTGCAACGGGGCGAGGCCGCGCTCAGTAACCACCTCGACAGCCTGCGGGTGCCCTCCAGGGTGATTCACCTGCCGCTCTCCTGGGATGACGAGGCCTGCCGCCTGGCGGTCGAGAAGTATCAGCAGTCGGTCCGCCAGGACGCACCCTGGTGCCCGAGCAACCTGGAGTTCATTCGTCGCATCAACGGGCTGGAGAGCATCGATGCGGTGAAACGGATTGTTTTCGAGGCATCCTACCTGGTGATGGGGCTGGGCGATGTCTACCTGGGCGCGCCGGTGGCCACGCCGGTCGACCCTCGTCACCGCCTCGTCACCACCAAGTACAACCCGGCGCGCACCTGGACCGCGGAGAATTCCGTGGGCATCGGCGGCTCCTACCTCTGCATCTACGGCATGGAAGGCCCGGGGGGATACCAGTTCATCGGCCGTACCCTGCAGATGTGGAACCGCTATCACGCCACCGCAGAATTCGAACAGCCCTGGTTGCTGCGCTTCTTCGACCAGATTCGATTCTACGAGGTGAGCAACGAGGA
>JBFKKR010000010.1:0-43698 GCA_041682035.1 Pseudomonadales bacterium
AGAACGTGCTGGGCACCGATGGCGGCGACCGGCTGGCCCTCACATCGGCTCCGCTGCAGCCCTAGCGGCCGTCACCGGCCCGGGGCACCCGCCGCCTGGCTAGATGATCCCCTTGATATCGTCCATGTTGTTCTGGATCGGACCGAGCGGGGTGCGCTTCTTCTTGTCCTCGACGTAGTTGGGCACGCCGCCCCAGATCTTGTAGACCACCACGTCGTCGATCAGCACCACCAGCGCGTTGAAGTTCCAGCCGATGGTGCGTTCCTTCTTCTGGAAGCCCATGACGTCGGCGGTGACGCTGCCATAGCGCTTCTTCTTGCGCCAGGACGGTGTCGCCTCGTAGGCGTAGCAGGCCTCGCGTGCCCGGATGCAGCGCTGGATGCCCTCGTCGAGGTCCTCGACCTTGATGCTCTCGGTGGGGATGAAGCGCTGGATGATGTCCAGGTAGGTGAGGATGCCGACGTTCGGTACCCGGTACGGGTCGTAGCCCAGCTGTTCGAGTTCCTCGGTGGTGGTGTAGTTGGGGATGATCAGGTCGTAGGACTTCTTCGCCTGGTCAAATGTTGACCATGGCGAGATCATGCTCTGCTTTTCGCTGGGAAGCGCGCCCTGGCAACCGGAAAGCGCCACCGGCACCGACAACAGCAGGGCCGCCATCCAGTTTGCCCGACGATCCACGATCCGCTTCCAATGCATCATCCACCACCTGTACGTTGCTTTCTTGCCCGGGTCGGAAAAGACGGTCACCATACCTGCCTCGTTCGGCGACAGCCAGTCCCATTATAAAAGAAGTCTGCGAACCGGAGCTGAACGGGCCGGTCCCGGCAGGCAGGAAGAATATCATGCGCGAGATCGATGCACCCCGCCGGCCCGGATTGTACTGGCAGGCGCTGATTTTCGGCCTCGCTGGCTTACTCACAGCCTGTGCCGGGAGCCCCCCCGCGGAACTGGGTTCGGCCAGCAGGGGACTGGCGCCCTGCCCCCCATCGCCCAATTGTGTCTCCAGCCTCGCCACGGAACCGGCGCAGCGGGTCGACACGTTCCGGCTGGAGGCGTCCCGCGAAGCCGTGACGGCCGCGGTACTTGCCTCGATCCGGGGCTGGCCGGGCGGACGCACGACGATGCGGGAGCCGGGCTACATTCGCAGCGAGTTCAGCAGTCGCGTGTTCGGATTTGTCGATGACGTCGAGTTCTGGTGGGCGGATGACCAGACCCTGCACGTGCGGTCCGCTTCCCGGCTCGGCTACAGCGACTTCGGTGTGAACCGGAAGCGCATCGAATCGCTGCGCGCGCGGATCCGGGAACACCTGCCTTGATCGATATCGGCGTCAACCTCACCAGCGGCCAGTTCCGTGCCGACCTTGCGGCAGTGCTGCAACGCGCCTGGGATGCCGGCCTGTCCGGCATGATCATCACCGGCACCAATGAGGCGGAGAGCCGGCAGGCCGTCGGAATGGCGGCGGACGATCCGCAGCGACTCTGGGCGACGGCCGGCGTACACCCGCACCACGCCGACGATTTCAGCGCGGAAACGGGCAGCGTGCTGCGCGGGCTCTGCGAACAGGCGCAGGTGGTCGCGGTGGGCGAGACCGGCCTGGATTTCAATCGCAATTATTCGGCCCCGGCCAGCCAGGAGAAAGCCTTCGGCGCCCAGCTGGAACTCGCCTGCGAAACCGGCCTGCCCGTGTTCCTGCACGAGCGGGACGCGTTCGAACGGCAGCACGGCATCCTGCACGAGTTCCGCGACGCCCTGCGCGGGGGCGTCGCCCACTGTTTCACCGCGGGCCGGAAGGAACTGTTCGCCTGGCTCGACCTCGACCTGCACATCGGCATCACCGGCTGGATCTGCGACGAACGGCGCGGCGCGCACCTGCTGGAACTGGTGCGCAGCATTCCGGCCGGACGCCTGCTGGTGGAGACCGACGCGCCCTACCTGCTGCCCCGGTCACTGGACCCGAAGCCCGCTGCGAGGCGCAACGAGCCCTGTTACCTGCCGGAGGTGATCCGGGTGCTGGCGCAGGCGCGCGGGGAAAGCCCGGCAGTCCTCGCGCAGTCCACGACGGAGAACGCCCGGCAGCTGTTCCGGCTATGACCCTGTAGGTAAGACTTCCCTAGGCGTCGTGCACCCGGTTCAGGCCGTTGAGCGCTGCGACGCGGTACATCTCCGCCATGGTCGGGTAGTTGAACGTGGTCTGCGCAAAATACTCGATCGTGTTGGCCGCGCCCTGCTGGTGCATGATGGCCTGCCCGATGTGGACGATCTCGGCGGCGCGGTCGCCGAAACAGTGGATGCCCAGCAGTTCCAGCGTGTCGCGGTGGAACAGCAGCTTGAGCATCCCCACGGTCTCGCCGGCGATCTGGCCGCGCGCCGTGTGCTTGAACGAAGCGTGGCCGATCTCGTAGGGAACCTTCTCGGCGGTGAGTTCCGCCTCGTTTTTGCCGACCGAACTGATCTCCGGGATGGTGTAGATGCCGGCGGGCACGTCCACCACGTACTTGATGGCGTCGTCCTCGCCGAGAATCGCCGCCGCCGCCGCGCGCCCCTGGTCGTAGGCGGCGCTCGCCAGGCTGGGCGGGCCGATCGCGTCGCCGACGACATAGATGGATTTCACCTCGCTGCGGTAACAGGCGTCGACCTTGAGCTGGCCGCGCCCATCCGGCTCCAGGCCGACGTTTTCCAGCCCCATCTGGTCGGTGTTGCCGGTGCGGCCGTTGCACCACAGCAGCGTGTCCGCCTTCAGCGTCTTGCCGGATTTCAGGTGCAGCGTGACCGACTGCTCGTCGGCGGTGACCTGGTCGTACTGCTCGTTGTGACGGATCAGCACACCGTTCTTGCGCAGGTGATAGCTGAGCGCGTCGGTGATCTCGTTGTCGAGAAACTCCAGCAGGCGTTCGCGCGTGTTGATCAGGTCGACCTTCACCCCGAGGCCGCAGAAAATCGATGCGTACTCGCAGCCGATCACGCCGGCGCCGTAGATGATCAGCTTGCGCGGCGTGTGCGCGGCTTCCAGGATCTTGTCGCTGTCGAAGATGCGCGGATGCCGGAAATCGATGTTGTCCGGATGGTAGGGGCGCGACCCGGTGGCGATCACCACGCTATCGGTGCGCACGGTTTCGACCCCCCCGGAGCGGGAATGGATTTCCAGCGTCTTCTGGTCGATGAAGCGGGCCCGGCCGAAGAACACCTGGATGCGGTTGCGGGCGTAGAAATCAGTGCGCATGCGCACCTGCTGGCTGATGACGTTGTTGGCGGTGCGCAGCAGGCGCGGGAAGGACAGCCAGCGCGGTTCGCCGATGTCGCGGAACATGCTGTCGGTGTTGAAGTGGATGATCTGGCTGACGGCATGGCGCAGGGCCTTGGAGGGTATCGTGCCCTTGTGCGTGCAGTTGCCGCCGACCTGTGGCTGCATCTCGACGACCGCGACGCGCTTGCCGCCCTTGGCGGCCTTCATCGCGGCGCCCTCGCCGCCGGGGCCGGTGCCGATGACGACCACGTCGAACTCATGCACGGTCATAGGTCTGTGCTCCTGCCAACTCCGCACGCAAGTATAGTCGCCCCTGCAAGTCAGACTTCAGGCTGACGATCGGCATCCAGGAGGATTTGTGATCAGGAGTCCGGCCGGTACTGCCGCACGGCTTCTCCGGCGCCCGGCCCCTTCAGGCCGGTTTCATCGCACTTCTCGAAATCACCGCCGCACACGTCGCACCTGCCCTTCAGGCCGAGGTTCTGCAGGCCGCCGCAGGAACCCTTGATCGGCTTGCGGCCCGCCAGCACGCCGACGGCCATGCCGACCACCAGTAGCAGCATGAGGCCGAATGTCAGGAGCAGCGTGGTCATTTCGTGGGTTCCAGGTACCTTGCAAAGGGCGCGGTGTGGCGCTCGGTGAATCCGTCGTCTGCTCTGATTATAAAAAAAGCAGCGAGTTCCTGCTCATTCGCGATTCGCAGGCCCTTTTCCGGCCCCAGCACCATCAATGCGGTGGCCCAGGCATCGGCGCGCGCCGCCGACGGGTCGAGCACCGTGACCGAAGCCAGCCGGTGGGCGATCGGCCGTCCGGTCTGCGGGTCGATGGTATGCGAGTAGCGCCGCCCGTCCGCCTCGAAGTAATTGCGATAGTCGCCGGAGGTGGCGACGCCGATGTCGCTCAGCCGCACCACCCGCTGCGCGCTCCGCCCGGCCAGGTCGGGCACCTCGATGCCGATGCGCCAGGCGGAGCCGTCCTGCTTGCGTCCCGCCGCCCGCAGTTCGCCACCCACCTCCACCAGGAAATCCGTGAAACCCCGGGCCAGGAGCCGGTCGGCGACGCGGTCCACGGCGTAGCCCTTGGCGACCGCGGAGAGATCGACATAGAGGTCTGCCTCCCGCACGGCGTGGTCCGGCCCGATACGCAGCTTGCGGTAGCCGACCCGTGCGAACGTGTCAGCCAGCTGCGCTTCCGACGGCACCTCGTCCGGCCGCATGTCCGGCCCGAATCCCCACAGGTTCACCAGTGGACCGACGGTGACATCGAACCCTCCTTCGCTGGCCTCGCTGACCCGGTGCGCCAGTTGCAGGACCTCCACCGTTTCCGGCGACAGCGGAAAGGCCACGCCCGGCCGGGCACGGTTGAAGCGCGACAGTTCGGATTCCGGCTCCCAGGTCGACATCAGCCGATTGATGCGGGCCAGTTCGGACTCGATCGTGTTGCGCAGCACCGACACCTCGGCTTCCGGCACCGGCCGGGCCACCGAGACGTGCCAGGTCGTCCCCATGGTCGCACCCGACAGGCGGACCAGGCTGGGTTCCTGCTGGCAGGCAGCCAGCAGCAGGGCGAGGCCGGCGACCAGCAGGGCGGGCAAAACGAAAGTGGGTTTTCTCATGCGTTCCCTGCAGACTGCTCGCGGAACGCGCCCGGACTGGAACCGGTCCAGCGGCGGAAGGCGCGCCCGAAATTGGACGGGTCATCGTAGCCGAGATCGTAGGCGATGTGGCTGACACTCCGGTCGGAGTCGCGCAGCATCTGCCGCGCCAGCTGCTCGCGCACGTGATCCAGCAGTGCGCGGTAGGAGGTGCCCTCCTCCCGCAACCGCCGCCGCAGGGTACGCTCGGACAGGCACAGGCGGCGTGCCATCTCGGCCTGGCCCGGAAACCGGCGCCGGCACGGCGTCAGCAACTGGCGGATGCGGTCGGTCAGTTCCAGCAGCCCCTCCAGCCGCTGCAGTTCCTCCTCGCAGTGCCGCGCGGCGTTGTCGCGCGCGACCGGGTCGGCCAGCGGCAGGCGCACATCCAGGAAGCGGGCCGGCACCCGCACCTCCAGGCGCTCGCTGCCAAAACGAATCGCGTTGCGGAAAACCTGCTCGTACGCCGCCGCGTGCCCGGGGCGCTCGTAGGGGAAACGCAGTTCGAAGCCGTCGACCTGGTTGGACAGCAGGAAACGCAGCGATGTGACCACCGCCGCCGACACCACCTCCAGGTACAGCTCGCGGGCGATCCCCAGCGGTACCTGCTCGTGCAGGCGCAGGATGACCGTGTCGGGCCCTTCTTCGACCTCCAGCGCCGACACCGGGGTGCGCGTGTGGATGTAGCGGACGATCAGGTCCAGCGCCTCGCGGGGCGTGCTGCTGCTGATGGCTGCAAAGCCCAGCACGCCGTGCGCGGTGACGCTCAGCCGCGAGCCGAGGATCAGCCCGATGCAGGGTTCTCCGAGCTGGTCGCGGGCTGCGAGCAGCATGTGTGCAAGCTGGTCGAACCGGAGCAGGCCGTCCGGGTCTTCCAGGTCGGCCGGCCGCACGCCCGCCCCCTCGCGCAGGGCCCCGGTGTCGCCGCCCAGTTCCCGTACCACCTCCAGCAGGTGCAGCACGTACCCCACGGGCACACGCGCACGGGTAATGTCTGTCACCGGCACCCTCCCTGCCAGGCCGTCCGCCCCCAACAGGGTAGCAGTCCGTGGCCGAAAATGACCAGACTATGACTGCTCGGGACCTTCCGGGCCGCGCCTGCATACCCAATACTGTGTACTGTCAGCAACTTGCACCATGATTGCGCAACCACAGGGGATGACCATGACGGCCAGCACGCTGAACACCGGATCCACGCTGGCGGGCAGGACTGCCCGCGAGAAGGTCGGCGGGCCGGATGCGCCCTGGGCCCGGCTGGGCGGTACGCTCGTCGCCATCGCGGTACTCTTCGCCGCTTACCGGATCTACCAGCACGCCACCGCCTTCACGGTCGGGCTCGACTACTTCGAACCGGCGTTCCAGACCTACTGGATGACCCTGCTGTACGCGGAACTCGCCATCGAGGCCGTCCTCGGCGTGGGCATGCTGTCCTGGATCTGGTTCACGCGCGAGAAGGACCTGTCCGGGCTCGCACCGGCCGAGGAACTGCGCCGCTACTACGGCATGTTCGCCTGGCTGTTCGTGTACGGGTTCACGATCTTCTTCACCACCTGCATCTTCACCGAGGCGGATGCCGCCTGGCACCAGGTCACGGTGCGTGACACCGACTTCACCCCGACCCACATCGGGCTGTTCTACTTCGCCATCCCGATGAGCATCATCATGGGCACCAGCGCGTTCCTGTGGACGCACACGCGCCTGCCGCAGTTCCGCGGCCGCGTCTCCTTCGGCTTCGCTCTGCTGGTGGCCGGGCCGATCATGATCATGCCCAACCTGGGCTTCAACGAGTGGGGCCACACGTTCTTCTACGCGGAGGAACTGTTCGCCGCGCCCATCCACTGGGGCTTCGTCCTGCTCGGATGGTCCGCCTTCGCGGTGGGCGGTATGATCGTGCAGGCGCTTCAGCGGATCGTCGAACTGACCGAGCCGCAGGAAAAGCCCCTCGACGCCTGAGCCGGGCCAGCCAGCAGGGAAGCCGGAACATGAACACGCAGAGCGCGGTGCGCACGACCGCGGAGCAGCACCGCGCGCACGTCATCTTCGACTGGCTGGCGATCCCCATCATCGTGCTGCTGTTCATGGGCATCTTCAGCTTCCATTTCGCCCTGACGGTCGGCGACTGGGACTACTGGGTGGACTGGCGCGACCGCCGCTGGTGGCCGCTGGTGACGCCGCTCTCGTTGCTGGTGCTGCCGGGTGTGTTCGGCTACCTGCTGTGGGAGAAGTTCCGTATCCCGGTGGCAGGCACGCTGTCCATCCTGTGCCTGGCGGCGGCCTCCTGGATCAGCCGCACGCTCAATTTCGAACTGTTCGCCGGCTTCCCGATGAACATGGTGTGGCCCTCGACCTACGTCGGGCTCGGCCTGCTGCTGGACTGCACGCTGCTGCTGACGCGCAGCTTTTTCTGGACCGGCTTCATCGGCGGCTTCCTGTTCGGACTGCTGATCTACCCGCTGAACTGGCCGCTGCTGGCGCCCTTCCACGTGCCGGTGGAATACAACGGCACGCTGGTGACGGTGGCGGACCTGCAGGGCTACCAGTACATCCGCACCGCCATGCCCGAGTACGTGCGCATCATCGAGGAGTCCACGCTGCGTACCTTCGGCGAGGCGGTGACACCGCTCACGGCGGTGTTCGCCGCCTTCATCGCCATTCTCAATTACTGGTTCTGGGTCTGGATCGGCTACCTCGGCGCCAAGGCGATCTGGATCCGGAAGGTGGTGTAGTCGTGAAGCAGCAAATTGATGCCTGGCGGAAGCCTTACCTACGGTTGATATTGTGCATCCTCCCGCTCTTGACCGCCGATATTGCCCTCGCCCACGGTGAACGCGCCCAGCAGCCCGGGCTGCGCATGCGCACGGTGCACTGGGTCGACCTCGAGGTATTTCCGAACCAGCTCAAGGTCGGCGAGGAACTCACCATCCGCGGCAAGTTCATTCCCTCGAAATACTGGCCCGAGCACATGGCATCGATCGAGGATACCGCCTTCCTGAATGTCGGTGTCCCCGGTCCGGCCTTCCTGCGCATCGACTCGCGCGTGAACGGCGTCCCCATGATCCGCTCGACCGCGTTCCAGGTCGGCAAGCTCTACGAGTACGAGATGACGCTGCGCGCGCGCACCGCCGGACGTTACCACGTGCACCCGGTGATCAGCGTGCAGGACGCCGGCCCCATCATCGGCAACGGCCTGTGGGTCGAGGTGCTGCCGGGCAGCGGGGCATTCAGCGCGCCGGTGCAGACGCTGCTGGGCGAGACCATCGACCTGGAGACCTACGGCCTGGCCAACGTGCTCGGCTGGTCGGCGCTCTGGTTCGCCCTGGGCCTGGCCTGGTTCGGCTACTGGCTGACCAAGTGCCCCATCATCATTCCGCGCTTCCGGCGCGTGCAGGAACTCGGGCCCGAACGCGCCGACGAGATCCTCACCCCGGCCGACCGCAGGGCCGGCGCCCTGTTCTTCACGGTCACCTTCCTGCTGATCACCGGCGGCTACTTCTGGGCCGAGGAGCGCTGGCCGATCACCACGCCGCTGCAGACCGGCAAGATCGAGACACCGCCACGCGAACTGGACAACGAGCACGTGCAGGTACGGGTGCTGGACGCGCGCTATCGTATTCCCGGGCGCAGTTTCCGGCTCGAACTGGAGGTGACCAACCGGGGCGACGAGGCCATCCGGGTCGCCGAGTTCACCACCGCCACCGTGCGATTCCTGAACGCGCAACTGCTGAACGAGATGCCGCGGGATTCCCACGACCTGGTGGCGCCGGATTCACTGCGCGTCGAGGGTGGCGCCATTCCGCCCGGCGCGACGCGTACACTGGTGGTTTTCGCCGAGGACGCCCTGTGGGAGACGCAGCGCCTGACCACCCTGATCTACGACCCCGACTCCCGGTTCGCCGGCCTGCTGCACTTCATCGACACCCGGGGACGCCGCACGCTGGTCGAGATCGGCGGCCCCATGATCCCCCGGTTCACCTGATGCGCCACGCCTTTGTCGCCGGCCTGCTGTGGCTGGCCTGTCCCGGCCTGGCGGTTGCACATGGCGGGGTCTCCATGGAGGACGATTCCTGCATCCTGCGCATCGGCCCCTACCGCGCCCACTTCACCGGCTACCAGCCGGAACGGCGCGCCACCCAGGAGTTCTGCGAAGACATCCCGGAACTCGGCCGCGCCATCATCGTGATCGACTTCATCGACGAGGAACTGCGCGCCATGCAGGTCGAGTTCCGCCTGCTGCGCGACGTACGGCTGCTGGGTAATAATGCGCGCTATGAGCAACTCGGCAGCGAAAAGGACATCCAGCAGGCGACCCTGCTGCAACGCGAGGCGCAGGCCTATCCGCGCGGCACGGTCCACGTCGAACAGGAGTTCCCCGCGGGCGGCCGCTTCATCGGCCTGGTGCGCGCCAGGGACCCGCAGGGTGGCGAGGCACTCGTCAGCGTGTTCCCGTTCAGCGTCGGCGTCACCAGTTACTGGAAGTACCTGCCGTGGTTCCTGCTGGTGCTCGGCATCAGCGGCGGCCTGGTGCTGCTCACCGGCGGCCGGCCCGTGGCCGGGTCTCCGGCGCAGGCCGATGAACCGCCGCCGCGACAGCCGGAATAACCAGTCTTGAGGCGCCTGTTCGCGCTGGTCCTGCTGCTCGCAGCCATCCTGCTGTTCCCGCCTTCGCTGTTGCCGGTGCCGGTGCAACTGCAACTCGCCCAGTGGTTCGGCCCGGGCGCCTACCGGGCCCCGCCCGCGACCGAGGCGGTGGCCGCCGGCGAGCCGGAGGCGTTCTGTCCGCCCGACCTGCGCGGCTGGCGGGCGGCGCAGACCATCGAGGACGTTCCCGTGCGTGCATCGCCGGTCTGCGTGCCGGACAACCCTTACCTGGTGGCGGCCTCGGTACGCGGTACCAACCGCGTCTCGCAGGACACCCTGCTGCAGGCCGGCCTGACGCCGGACGCGGTGGAAAAGGGCGCGGATCTCGACGGGGACGGTGATCCGGATGTCATCACGGTGCGCCTGGAGATTGCCGAACTGAACGGCGCCTCGCCGGACCTGCCCGGCCTGATCGCCACCTACGATATCGCGCCCGGCATCCAACCCGGGTTCTGGGTATTCGTGCCGAAGACCTTCGGCATGGCAACCGAGAACTTCGAGTCGGCGGTGGCGCGCCCGGAACTGCGGGCGCCCTCCCCGGCGCTGCGCTTCGAGGCCGGCGACCAGGTGCGCATCGTGCTGGAGAACACGCACTACATGCCGCACACCATCCACCTGCACGGGGTCGACCACCCCTTCGTGGACGCCGACGGGGAAGGCAACGACGGCGTACCGCAGGTCAGCGAGGTGCCGGTCATGCCGGGCCAGGCGCGCAGCTACGAGTTCGCCGCCCGGCATGCCGGCACGATGTTCTACCACTGCCACGTACAGCCCGACGTGCACGTCCTGATGGGCCTGCAGGGCATGATCGTCATCGAGGAGAACCGCCCCGACAACTGGCTGCAGACCCTCAACGTGGGCGCCGGGCAGGTGCGCGCGCCGTCGCGCGCGGTGCGCGAGGCGTGGCAGCAGGAGTATGACCTGCACTACCAGGACATCGACCGGGAAATGAACAACCTGATCCAGCGCACCACGGAAACCCGGCGCACCATCAAGGAATTGCACCGCGACTACGACATCACCGACGGCACCACAGACTATTTCCTGCTCAACGGCCGCAGCTTTCCGTACACCTTCCGCGAATCCATCGTCACCGTGGCGCAGAACGAGAAGGTGCGCCTGCGCGTGCTCAACGGCGGGCGGGAATCCATTGCCCTCCACACGCACGGTCACAAGGTGGTCGTGACCCACCGGGACGGCGTCGCGCATGCGCCGGAAACCCGCGATGTCGTCGCGGTGGCCCCGGCGCAGCGCCTCGACCTGACGCTCGACACCACCAACGACGGCCTGCACAGCTACGGTCCCGGCATCTGGTACTTCCACGATCACCACGAACGCGCGGTGACCACGGACGGCATCAGCCCCGGGGGCAACATCAGCGCCATCGTGTACCGGGAATACCAGGGCGAAGACGGCTGGCCGAAAACGCAGGGCGTGTCCTGGGAACCCTACTTCACCCCGGAATACTATGCCCGCCGCCTGCCGGTCTGGCAGGCATACGACCCGTTCGGATTCTTCGGCGACCCCGGACGCGAGAGCAGCGTGCAGGTACGCGCCCTGCTTTCCGGGTTGTTGCTGGGTGCGGCAATCGCCCTGTTGCTCGGATTCGGGCCACGGCTGTCGTCCCGGCGTGCAAAACTGATCCTGAAGCCGTGACGTGATCAGGGGCTATAATTCCACCGTGCGGCAGGTGACATCAGTCTGCCAGCCATTCGCCCAGCCAGCGCAGATCATGTAAAAATGGTCTCTCACAAATTCGATATGTAGGCGGCCTGAAAAGCGATGTACCGCTACTACGACCACACCGAGGAGAAAACCGAGAAGGTCATGCTGTCCGTGGCGGACCTGACCATCGGCATGCACGTCGTCGAACTGGACCGCCCGTGGGGAGAGACCACCTTCCTGTTCCAGGGCTTCGTCATCGGCAACAACGATGACCTCGCCCAGCTGCGCGCCCAGTGCCAGTACGTGTACGTGGAAGTCACCCGGGAAATGCGCGCCAGCGGCAAGCACAAGCTGTCGTCGCCGGCGCGCCGGAAGGACGATGTGGAGCGTCCCCCTGCCGGGGAGCGTGTCCAGTGGGTGAAAAAGATCTCGTTCGACCAGGAGATCACCAAGGCGCGGGGATCCTTCGATGACGCCAGGACGTTCGCCCGCAACGCCATGGACGCCCTGCGCATGGGCATGGAGCTGGACGTCGAGGCGGCCCAGGCCACCGTAAAGGGGTGCGTGGAGTCCCTGATCCGCAACGAGGACGCCATGCTGTTCCTGCTGCAGATCAAGAACAAGGACGAGTACACGGCGCAGCACAGCATGAATGTCAGCACGATCTCGGCGGCATTCGCCATGCACCTCGGCCATACGCAGGCCGAGGTCGAGCAGGCCGGCCTTTGTGGCCTGCTGCACGACATCGGCAAGGTGCGGGTTCCGGAGGAAATCCTCAACAAGCCCGGCAAGCTGACGCCCGAGGAATTCGTCGAGATGAACAAGCACCCGACCTACGGCAGGAATATCCTGATGGGCAAGGCGGGCCTGTTCCGCGGCGCCGTGGACGTCGCCTACTCCCACCACGAGCGGCTGAACGGGTGCGGTTACCCACGGAAACTGGAGGCGCATAAGGTGCCCTACCTGGCCCAGCTGGTGGGGATCGCCGACACCTACGATGCCCTCACCAGCGCCCGCTGCTACAAGCCGGGCATGTCGCCGCACCGGGCCATGGACATCCTGAACGAGAGCAAGGTCTCTCATTTCAAGGCCGAACTGATCGACGAGTTCACCCAGTGGATGGGCCTGTACCCGCCGGGCAGCCTGGTGGAACTCAATACCGGCGAAGTGGCGATCGTGGTGTCCGTTCCCTCCGAGCGGTCCCGCCTGCGGCCGCGTGTGCTGGTGGTGCTGAACAGCGACAAGCAGCCGAACGGAAACGAGTACGTCCTGAACCTGGACAGCCGGCCGACCGCGCCGGACGGGCGCATCTACCAGGTCACGCAGGGGCTGGCCTGTGGCAGCCACGGCATCGATATCTCGACATACATGAAGAAGGGCGCCATCGCCGGGGCCGGCGAACCGCAGTGAGGCCCGGACCCCGGAAATGAGCCGCCCCCGGAAGCTTCCATGCCAGGCGGTCAGCAACGGGCTCCGGCTCGCGCTCGTCGCACTGCTGATGACGCCGCACACCGCGGGCGCCAGCGAACGGCCTGGGCAAGCCGCCGGGGAAGTCTCCCCCGGGCAGTCCACCGCCGATCCAGGATCACACCACGGACACCACCATCACCACGACCACGACATGACCTTCGACGCCGGCGGCATGGTCATGAATGCCAATGCGGACAAATTGCCCGGGGACTGCCGCGAGGTCGCCGGTGACCACGAGATCGAGGTGCGTGCCGGCACGAAGTACGCCGCCGGCTTTCCGGACACGGTCTTCGGCATGGACGCCCACGAATGGCGGGTGCCGCCGTGCAGCCGGGTGCGCGTCACGTTCATCAACGAGGACGCCGTGCGGCACCAGTGGATGGTGCACGGCCTGCCCCGATACCTTTACCCACAGGGCATGTTCCACCTCGAGGCAGCCGGGGGCGCGACGAAGACCGGCGTGTTCATCGTGCCCAGCGACCACCGCACCTACCTGGTCCACTGCGACCTTGCGCAGCACATGGAGCGGGGCATGAAAGGCCAGTTGGTGGTGGGGAACGGCTCGGGGAACCTGCCCTCCATTCCGGGCGTCAGCGCACCGTTGCTGCCGCGATAGGGGGCTGTTTTCTGTAAGGCTTCAGCCCTACCCACAAAACATCACCGGACCTCCGCGCCCTGGATCAGCAGCTGGATGAAATGGTGGATGTTGAGGTCGGTCTGCACGCTGGCCGAGGTGAACTCGATGCCGAGCTTGAACCTGTCGCCGGCGGGAAACACCTTCAGCACCTTGGCGTAGACGTCGCTGGCCTTGTAGCCGATCAGGGACAGGTCCATGTTCAGCTTCATCTCCGTGCGCACGTCCACCTCCGTGTCCACCTCGGCCAGCACACCGTGATAGCTGATGTCGAGCAGGTGCCCTTCCCGCACGGCCGCGTCGATGGACTTGTTCTCCCCGACCAGCTGGAAGGTGAACGGAATGTGCACCTCGACGCGGGGGCTGCGGCGAATCTCCTGGCGCGGCAGTTCCAGCCCCAGGGACGGGATCGCCAGCACCTCGTGCAGGATGATGGGCTGCGCCTTGCCCTTCACCATCACCTCTTCCGGCTTCGCGGTCTTTACCAGGTCACCACAGCGCCTGAAGGTGGATTCGCTGATGAGCACCTGGCCGCGCAGGCTGAAGGTTTCGATGCGCGAGGTGAGATTGACCTCGTCGCCGATGACGGTGTACTCCGAGTAGAGGTCTGACCCCAGGTTGCCGGCCATCACTGCGCCGGTGTTCAGCCCGATGCCCATGAACAGTTCCGGCCGGCCCGCGCGCTTGTGCAGCGCGTTCATCTGGTGCAGCGCGATCTGCATGTTCACCGCGCAGCAGACCGCGCGATCGGCATCGTCGGGCTGCGAGGCGGGCGCACCGAACAGCACCATGATGGCGTCGCCCATGAACTTGTCGATGGTGCCGCCGTGTTCAAGGATGATCCGGCTCATCTGCGCGAAATAGGAATTGAGCACGTCGAGCACCACGTTCACCGGGTAGTTCTCCGAGACCGAGGTGAACCCGCGCAGGTCGGCCAGCATGATGGTGACTTCCCGGCCGCTGAAGTTGTCGATGCCGGTGCGTACGCCCTCGCCACATTCCGCCGCGGCGACGATCTCGTCCAGTTCGTGCAGCGCGTCCGCGCCCAGCCTGCTGCCGGTCTCGCGCAGAACGAGTTCCTGGATCCGCGTGACCGCCGCGCGATGGGTGTCGTTATCCATGGCAGCTCCGCGCCGCAATCCTGATCATCGCAGTGTAGCGGTTACCGTGCCGTTTCATGCACCACTGCGACCTGCATGACGCATTTCCGTTCAGGGACGGACATCTTGCGCGAATGCCAGCAGGTCCCCGGCGAGTCGCTCGGCCGATTCCATGGGAACGAAGTGGGTGGTGCCACGATAGACACGGTGCCGGGTGTCCCGGTGAAGTTGCCGGAACCTGCGCACCGCGCCCGGCAGGATGGTGGACTCCCGCTCCGCCTGGACCAGCAGCACGGGGCAGCGGATCCGCTCCACCCAGCCCCACGGGTCGTGCTCGGTGGTCGCGAACTGCCGCGCCTCCCATTCCGGTGCGCAGCACAGCTCCACGCCCGCCCCGCCCGACCGGAACCCCCCGTCCGCGTAGGCGGCCAGGAATTCCGGCGCCCAGCCGGCGAACACCCGCTTGCGGGCGTAATTGTCCAGCACCGCCTGGCGCGATGGGAACGTGCGCCCCCTCCGCAGCGCCCCGGCGACCAGCGGATGACGGTCGCCCAGCCCGGCGCGCTTGAGCAGCCCGAACCCCACCCCGGCCGCACCGCACATGAGGATGGGGTCCACCAGGCACAAGCCTTCCACACGGGGACCCAGCCGCGCGGCGGCGACCAGGCTGCAGACCGCACCCACCGAGTGACCGGCCAGCAGGAGCGGGCCCTCCAGTGATTCCAGGTAGGCGGCAAGGTCGTCGTAGAAGAGGGTCCAGTCACGCAGACGGCCGGGATCGGCGGGCGCGGACGACGCGCCGTGGCCGCGCATGTCCCATGCGAGCACGTTGAAATGCCCCGCCAGCGCCTGCAGCAACGGCCGGTAGGTGGTGGCATTGAACCCGGTGGCGTGCGCCCAGTGCAGCAGCGGGCGCCCCGCCACAAACGGAAACCGGAGAATCGAGAAGGATTCTCCGGTTTCGTTGGTCCAGTGGATCTGCTGCGGCGCAATGGCCGGTTCGGAATCAGCCGCCAAAGTCATCCAGCAGGATGTTCTCCGGCTCCACGCCCTGGTCCTCCAGCATCTTGATGACCGCGGCGTTCATCATCGGCGGCCCGCACATGTAGTACTCGATGTCCTCGGGCGCGGGATGCTTGCTGAGATACTCCTCCAGCAGCACGTTGTGGATGAAACCGGTCAGGCCGGTCCAGTTGTCTTCCGGCTGCGGGTCGGACAGCGCGATGTACCAGTTGAAATTCTCGTTCTCGGCCGCCAGCTGGTCGTATTCCTCGACATAGAACAGTTCGCGCAGGCTGCGGCCGCCATACCAGAACGTCATCTTGCGCTTGGTGTTCAGGCGCTTGAGCTGGTCGAAAATGTGCGACCGCATCGGCGCCATGCCGGCGCCACCGCCGATGAAGCACATCTCGTTGTCGGTTTCCTTGGCGAAGAACTCGCCGAAGGGTCCGTACACGCCGATCTTGTCGCCGGGCTTCAGGCTGAAGACGTAGGAGGACATCTGCCCCGGCGGGAAATCGGTTCCCGGCGGTGGCGTCGCGATGCGGATGTTGAACTTCAGGACACCGAGTTCTTCCGGGTAATTGGCCATCGAATAGGCGCGGATGATGGTATCCGAGACGTGAGATTCATACCTCCAGAGATCGTAGCGGTCCCAGTCCCCCCGGTACTCCTCCTCGACGTCGAAATCCTTGTACTTGGCAACGTGCGGCGGCGCCTCCAATTGCACGTAGCCGCCAGCCTTGAAGTTCACCCGCTCGCCTTCCGGCAGTTTCAGGACCAGTTCCTTGATGAAGGTCGCGACGTTGTGGTTGGACACCACCTCGCATTCCCACTTGCGGACGCCGAACACCTCCTCCGGCACCTCCACCTTCATGTTCTGCTTCACGGGGACCTGGCAGGACAGGCGCCAGCCTTCCTTCGCCTCGCGCGGCGTGAAGTGCGATGCCTCGGTGGGCAGGATGGAGCCACCGCCCTCGCTGACCACGCACTTGCACTGGGCGCAGGTGCCGCCGCCACCACAGGCGGAGGCAAGGAAGAGGTTCTGCTCCGCCAGTGTCTGCAGGAGCTTGTTGCCGGCCGGGGCGGTGATGGTCTTCTCGCCGTTGATCTCGATGGTCACGTCGCCTGAACTGACGAGTTGCCTGCGCGCGACCAGGATCAGGAGTACCAGCCCCATCACGATCAGCGTGAACATGCCGGGACCGAGAAGGATTTCGCTGCTCATCTGACTGCTCCTGGATTACAGGGATACGCCGGAGAAGGACATGAAGCCGAGGCTCATCAGTCCCACCGTGATGAAGGTAATACCGAGACCGCGCAGGCCGCCGGGCACGTCGCTGTACTTCAGCTTCTCGCGGATACCGGCCAAAGCCGTGATCGCCAGCGCCCAGCCCACCCCGGTGCCCAGTCCGAAGACGACACTCTCGCCGAAGGTGTAGTCCCGCTCGACCATGAACAGCGACCCGCCGAGAATGGCGCAGTTCACCGTGATCAGGGGCAGGAACACCCCGAGCGCGTTGTAGAGCGCCGGTACGAACTTGTCGAGGAACATCTCCAGGATCTGCACCATCGCGGCGATGACGCCGATGTAGCTCAGCAGGCCGAGGAAGCTGAGGTCGACCGTGGCGAAGTCCTCGCCCATCCAGGTCAGCGCACCCTCGCGCAGCAGCCCGTTGTAGAGCAGGTTGTTCACCGGCATGGTAATGGTCTGCACGACGATCACCGCGACGCCGAGACCGAGGGCGGTGGTGACGTTCTTCGACACGGCGATGAACGTGCACATGCCGAGGAAGAAGGCCAGCGCCATGTTCTCGACGAACACGGCACGCACGAACAGGGAAATATAGTGTTCCATTACAGGGCCTCCCTGAACTGTGACTGGGGCGCCATCCTGAATTCCGGCTCCTCCACCTGCTCCGGCTTCCAGGTGCGGATCGCCCAGATGAACAGGCCGATCAGGAAGAACGCCGAGGGCGGCAGCAGCAGCAGGCCGTTGGGGTTGTACCAGCCGCCATTGTTGATCACGGGGAAAATCTCGAAGCCCATCAGCTTGCCGGCGCCGAGCAGTTCACGCGGCAGCGCCACCGCGATCAGGATCACGCTGTAGCCCAGCCCGTTGCCGATGCCGTCGAGGAAGCTCATGCCCGGGCCGTTCTTCATGGCATAAGCCTCGGCACGGCCCATCACGATGCAGTTGGTGATGATCAGGCCCACGAACACCGACAGTTGCTTGCTGATGTTGTAGGCATAGGCCTTCAGCACCTGGTCCACCACGATCACCAGCGAGGCGATGATGACCATCTGCACGATGATGCGGATGCTGGACGGGATGTGGTGCCGGATCATGGAGATCGACAGGTTGGACATCGCGGTGACCGAGGTCAGCGCGATACACATCACCAGCGTCACCTGCAGACTGGTGGTGACCGCCAGCGCCGAGCAGATGCCGAGAATCTGCAGCGCGATCGGGTTGTTGTCGAATATCGGCGTGACAATGACGTCTTTCTTCTCGGACATCGTTATGCCCCCTGCTTGCGAATCTTTTCGAGGAACGGCCCAAAGCCCTGCTCACCCAGCCAGAACTGGACCAGGTTGGATACGCCCACGCTGGTCAGCGTGGCACCGGACAGGCCGTCGATCTTGTGCTCCGAACCGGGCTTGGAGGGATCCACGGAGCCCTTGACCACCTCGATGGCCACCTCGCCCTGCTCATTGAAGACCTTCTTGCCCTGCCAGATCGATTTCCATGCCGGGTTGTCGACCTCGCCACCCAGGCCCGGCGTCTCGGCATGCTCGTAGAAGCCCAGTCCGATCACCGTGTTGGCGTCCGGCTTCAGCGCCAGGAATCCCCACAGCGTCGACCAGAGGCCGTAGCCGCGCACCGGCAGGATGATCTTCGCCAGTTCGCCGTCCTCCCGCACCAGGAACACCTTGCTCTTCTTCTCCTGCCGTTTGATGCCGGCCGGGTCTTTCTTCAGCACCTCGGACTGCTCCGGGTCCTTGGAGGCCTTGCGCTGGTCGAACTTGGCCGGATCGACATTGAGGAACTCACCGCTGTCCATGTCGATCACGCGGGTCTCGATCTTCTCGAACTGCTTGAGGATCGTGGCCCGGTCAGCCTTGGCGGGATCGATCAGGCCGGCCGCCAGCAGGATGTTTTTCTGCAGGTCAAGCTGCTTGTTGGCATTCTGCTGCTTGCGCAGGCCCACCGCCGCGCCGGAGACGACCACCGAGCAGACGACGCACAGCAGCAGCGCGACGATGACCGTCTTCTGGATGGAATCGTTATTACTGGACATTGCGCGCGAGCCTCCGCTTCACATTGGCCTGCACCACGAACCAGTCAATGAGTGGCGCGAACAGGTTGGCAAACAGGATGGCCAGCATCATGCCTTCCGGGAAGGCCGGGTTCACCACCCGGATCATGACGACCATGAACCCGATGAGCCCCCCGAACCACCACTTCCCGGTATCCGTCATGGCGGCCGAGACCGGGTCGGTGGCCATGAAGATCATGCCGAAGGCAAAACCGCCGAGCACGAGGTGCCAGTGCGCGCCCAGCCCGAACATCGGGTTGCTGTCGGAACCGATCAGGTTGAACAGCGTCGCGGTGGCCACCATGCCGACCAGCACACCGGCGACAATGCGCCAGGAGGCGATCTTGGTGTACAGCAGGTAGGCGCCGCCCAGGAAGATCATGAAGGTGCTGACCTCGCCCATGGAGCCCTGGATCCGGCCCATGAACGCATCCCACCAGGTGATGCCGTTGGCGGCCAGCGCGCCGGCGCCGCCCTCTGCCGCCAGGCCCAGCGCGGTGGCGCCGCTGTAGCCATCCACCGGCACCCAGACCTCGTTGCCGGACATCTGCGCCGGGTAGGCGAAGAACAGGAAGGCCCGACCGGTCAGTGCCGGGTTGAGGAAGTTCTTGCCGGTGCCGCCGAACACCTCCTTGCCGATCACGACGCCGAAGCTGATGCCGAGGGCCACCTGCCAGAGCGGCACGCTCGCCGGCAGGGTCAGCGCGAACAGCACCGAGGTGACGAAAAAGCCCTCGTTCACCTCGTGCCCGCGCACCGAGGCGAACAGCACCTCCCAGAAGCCGCCCACCACGAACGTCACGAAGTAGACGGGAATGAAGTAGGCTGCGCCGTGCCAGAAGCAGTCCCATACGCTGCGCGGGTCATAGCCGCCCATCAGTTCGATGAACCAGCCGCGCATGCCCTCTGCCGAGGCGATGCCCAGTTCGGCCATCGCGACGTTGGCCTGGTACCCGGCGTAATACATGCCGGCGAACATGCACGGGAACGTGCAGACCCAGACCGTGATCATGATGCGCTTGAGATCGATGCCATCGCGCACGTGCGCGGAACCGCGCGTCACGATGCTCGGCGACCAGATGAAGGTGTCCACTGCCTCGTAGAGGCTGTACCACTTCTCGTACCTGCCGCCCTTGTGGAACTCGTGCTCGATCCCGTCGAGATAATTACGCAATCTGGCTAGCGGCATGCATCAACCCTCGTGTTCGATGCGCGTCAGGTTGTCGCGCAAAATCGGACCATACTCATACTTCCCGGGGCACACGTAGGTGCACAGGGCGAGATCTTCCTCATCCAGTTCCAGCGCGCCCAGCTGCTGGGCGGTCTCGGTGTCGCCGACGATGATGGCGCGCAGCAGCTGCGTCGGCAGGATGTCCAGCGGCATGATGGACTCGTAGGCGCCCACCGGGACCATCGCCCGCGGGCTGCCGTTCTGCGAGGTGTTCATGTCGAACCTGCGCTCGGGCGCGAATTTCGACACGTAGATGTTCATGACCGAGTGCTTGTTCCGGCCCAGCCACAGGTATTCGAAGATGCCGCGTTCGCGGCCCTCCCGCAGCACGGTGACCTGGTTGTGGTAACGCCCGAGGAAGGCGTACGCGCCATGCGCCCGGCGGCCGTTGAGCACCGATCCGGACAGCACGCGGTTGTCCCCGGCCTTGATCTCGCCCGCGGTCAGTTCATCGGTGTTGGCGCCCAACCGCGTGCGCAGCAGGCGGGGCTTCTCCACCTGCGGGCCGGCCAGCGCGATCACCCGTTCGGTATGCAGCCGGCCGGTCTCGAACAGCCTGGCGATGGCGATGACGTCCTGCGGGTCGATGGTCCACACCACGTGGCCCATGCTCGCCGGCTCCAGGAAATGAATATGGGTGCCGACGATGCCGGCGGGATGCGGGCCGTCGAACTCCTCCACCCGCACGTGGGCATTGGTGCTGGGGGGAATATCAGAGCCCGGACGCTTGCAGACGTAGACCCGGCCTTCCGTCAGCTTGGCGACGTAATCCAGCCCGCGCACGAATTCCTGGCCGTGTTCGTGCAGATAGACGCTGGGGTCGGCGGCCAGCGGGTTGGAATCCATCGCCGGGACGAAGATCGCCCGGGGCACGGAATCGATGGCCGGCACCTTGCTGAACGGGCGGGTGCGGAACGCCGTCCACTGTCCGGATTCCACCAGCACGTCGCGAATCTGGTCGCGGGAAAGCTGGTCGGGGCTGCCGGTGGCGAATGTCAGCGCGTCGTCGTCCGAACCGGACAATTCGATGACCACCGACTGCAGGGCGCGCTTCTGGCCGCGATTGATGGCCACCACCTTGCCGGACCCGGGCGCCGTGAATTTCACCCCGGGGGTCTTCTTGTCAGCGAACAGTTCCTGGCCGAGCCGGACGCTGTCGCCCTCCTGTACCGACATGGTCGGTTTCATCCCGACGTAATCGAAACCGATCACCGCGACCTGCCGGACACCCCGCGCCTGTTGTATCGATTGTTCGGGGGCGCCACTGATCGGGATATCCAAGCCACGTTTGATTTTGATCATCGAGTCCTAGCCTGTCCAAAAATTGCACAAACACATGATTTCTGGGCCGTCCTGCCCCCCGGTCATCGGACAAGTGTAGACCCAATTTCCCAAACCGGGATGCCGCTTTTCGCCCCGTTTCAGGCCTCTTTCGGCAGCGTCGGCAGGTTGATTTCCGCGATCTCCTCGAGAATACGCACGAGCTGGCAGCTGTAGCCGAATTCGTTGTCATACCACACGTACAGGTTGACGTGCCGGCCCTGCACGCTGGTCGCCATCGCATCGACGATGCCGGCCGCGCGCGAGCCGACGAAATCACTGGAAACGATCTCCGGGGAATTCACGTAATCGATCTGCTTGTGGTACGGCGAATGCAGCGATGCGTCCCTGAGGTGGTCGTTGACCTCGTCACGGTCGGTCTCCTGCCCCAGCCGCAGGGCGAGGATCGCCAGCGAGACGTTCGGCGTCGGCACGCGTACCGAGCTGCCGGTCAGCCGGCCCTTCAGTTCCGGCAGCGCCTTGGCGACCGCGGTGGCGGCGCCGGTTTCGGTGATCACCATGTTCAGCGGCGCACCGCGGCCGCGGCGGTCGCCCTTGTGGTAGTTGTCGATCAGGTTCTGGTCATTGGTGTACGAATGGATGGTCTCGACGTGGCCGTGCTCGATACCGTAGCGGTCGTTCATCACCTTCAGGATCGGCGTGATGGCATTGGTGGTGCAACTGGCCGCCGAGAGGATGTCGTCCTCCGGCGTGATCATGTGGTGGTTGATGCCCTGCACGATGTTCTTGATGTCGCCCTTGCCGGGCGCGCTCAGCAGCACCTTGGACACGCCCGGCGCCTGCAGGTGGCGCGACAGCCCCTCACGGTCCCGCCAGACCCCGGTGTTGTCGACCAGCAGCGCGTCCTGGATGCCGTACTCGGTGTAGTCGATGGTCTCGGGCGCGTCCGGATACAGCACGTGGATCAGGCTGCCGTTGGCGACGATGGTGTTGTAGGTCTCGTCGATGGTGATGGTGCCCTCGAACGGGCCGTGCACCGAGTCCCGGCGCAGCAGGCTCGCGCGCTTGACCAGGTCATCCCCCTTGCCCTTGCGCACGGCGATGGCGCGCAGCCGCATGCCGTCCCCGCGTCCCGCCTTCTCGATCAGGATCCGGGCCACCAGCCGGCCGATGCGGCCGAAGCCGTACAGCACCACGTCGCGGTTCGGCTTGCTCCTGGTACCGGCCTTGTCCGCGATATCGGCGAGTTCGGCCCGGATGAAGGGTTCCAGGTCCGGGGCGCCGGAGCGCTTGAACTTGAACGCCAGCCGGCCGATGTCGATGCGGGCCGGCCCCGGTTTCATCTCGCTGATGATCTTCAGGATCGGGAAGGTCTCGCTGATCGACAGCCCCTCGGCCTCGAGTTGCCGGACGAAGCGGTGGATTTTCAGGATCTGCACCACCGAGCGGTTGACCAGCGAGCGGCTGAACACGGTGGTCAGCACGTTGTTCTCGCGATACAGCCGCCCGACCAGGGGGACCATGGCCTCCGCGAGTGTTACCCGCTCGTTCCAGTCTTTCTGGAATTGCGCCGGATTGGGAAGGTCCATGGCTGTCACCTCTGGGATGTCGTGAGGGTGGGTAATTATGGATACTGGCCGGGACATGTCGCAAGTTGAACCCGGGTGCTGCGGTCGCGATGACGCGGGCCACCCTCTAAACTGCAGGGCATGAGCCCGGTCCAGCCCCATGACGGCACCCCCACGACGCTGACGTCAGGACGGCTGCCGGAGAGCTTTGTCCTGCTGGTCTTCCTGGTTTCCGCCCTCCCCGGCATCGCCATCCTCGCCGGACTCGATTTCGGCGTCAGCACCCCGGCCGGAGCCCCGCTTTACGTGCCGCTCAGCGACAGCGTCCAGCTGCACACCGCGTTGCGGGGCAGTTTCCTGCACACGTTGCTGGAATGGAGCGCCGTGATGATCGCGCTCATCTACCTGGTGTTCAGCGTGCTGGACTACCGGCTGCGGCGGGACCGCGTGGCGCTGGTGGTCGGGGTCACGCTGCTGTGCGCCGCGACCAACGACATCTTCCACACCCTGGCGGCAGACCGCCTCATCCTGCACGTGACCAACAACGCCGCGTTCATCCCCTTCACCTGGGGGATGTCCCGCATCGGCAGTGTGCTGGTCCTGACATTCGGCCTCGGGCTGCTGCTGCTGCAGCGCGATCCTGCCGGCAGCGCCCGGCCGGTGATCCTGTTCGGATTGCTCGCCGTCCTGTTCTCGCTGCTGGTGAGCTGGTCGTCAGTGGGCGCCCTGACGTTGCCGCAGGCGCAGCTGGACGAGAGCTGGATCAGGCGTCCGTTCGACCTACTGCCGCTTTTCTTCTTTCTCCTGCCCATCCCGATCCTCGCCAGGAAAGTGGATCAGCGCACTGCGAACTACGTGACCCACGCGCTGCTGCTGAGCCTCATTCCGGCAGGCATGACGCAGGTCCACATGGCCTTCGGGTCGCAGCAGCTGTTCGATGCCCATTTCAATGCCGGTCACTTCCTCAAGGCCTTCTCCTACCTGGTCCCGCTGATCGGCCTGTTCGCGGAGTACGGCGCCGTCGCGGGCAAGCTGAAGGACCGGGAGAAGGCGCTGGCCGAGCAGGCGTCGATCCTCGCCAACTCGAACCGGCGCCTGTACCGCGAGATCCAGGAACGCGAACACGCGCAGGCCCAGTTGCGTCAGCACGCCGACCGGTTGCGCATGAGCAACGAGGAACTGGAACAGTTCGCTTTCATCGCCTCGCACGACCTGCGCGAGCCGCTGCGCAAGATCCTGATCTACTCGAGCCGGCTGGAGCGCAATCCCCTGGTCAGCGAGGACCCGTCGGTGCGGGGCATCGTCGAGAGCATGGCTGCCGCGGGACGGCGCATGATGGGGCTGCTGGAAAGCCTGCAGCAGTACACGGCCATCAGCGGCCAGGACGAACTGCGCGAGGAGGTCGCGCTCGACGAGATCATGCACGAGATCTCCCAGGCGCTTGCGCCACTGGTCGAGCGGACCGGCGCCCGCCTGGTAATCGACCGGCTCCCCACGCTGCAGCAGTCCAACCGGGCGCAGATGCTCAACCTGTTCCAGCACCTGCTGGAGAACGCGCTGACCTTCGTGCGCGAAGATGTCGTGCCGGAGGTGCGGGTGCGCCTGCTTTCCGCGCCGGATGCCGAAAAGGTGGAGATCTGCGTGGAGGACAACGGTCCCGGCATCGACCCGCGCTTCCAGGAAAAGGTGTTCCAGATCTTCCAGCGGCTCGATCCCGAGCGCAGCCGCCAGAGCACCGGCGTGGGCCTCACGCTGTGCCGGCGCATCTGCCATCGCCACGCGGGGGAGCTGTCCCTGCAGAGCGAACCGGGACACGGCTGCCGTTTCCTCGTGGAGCTGCCACGCACGCCATTGCGTTGAACCCCGCCTGCCCGCCATGGTCAGATAGGGGAAAGCGCCGGCCGCTGCCGGGCACCCATTCCGGCAGGCCAGACAGGAACGACATCGATGGAGAGTTACACGGCCCTGGTCAGCACGCTGGCCATGACCATGGGGGTTGGCTGGGCCAGCGGCATCAACCTGTATGCGGCCCTGCTGATGCTCGGCCTGGGCGGTGCCACCGGCAACATCGCCCTGCCGCCGGACCTGCAGGTGCTGCAGAACCCCCTGGTGATCTTCGCCGCCGGGCTGATGTACTGCGTCGAGTTCTTCGCCGACAAGGTGCCCGGGGTCGATACCGGCTGGGACGGCCTGCATACCTTCGTCCGGATTCCGGCCGGCGCCCTGCTGGCGGCCGGCTCGGTCGGCGAGGTGACCCCGGCCATCGAGATCGCGGCCGGTATCATGGGTGGCGGTCTGGCCGCCACCAGCCATGTCACCAAGGCCGGTACCCGGGTCCTGATCAACACCTCCCCGGAACCGGTCACCAACTGGACCGCTTCGGTGACCGAGGACGTCGCCGTGTTCGCCGGTCTCTGGACCGCGCTGAACCACCCCTTCGTGTTTCTCGGCCTATTGCTGCTGTTCCTCATCCTGGTGGCCTGGCTGCTGCCGAAGCTGTGGCGTGGCATCGTGGCGGTGTTCCGCAAGATCGGCGAACTGCTCGGTTTGGTCGAGAAGCGTACCGAATTGCCGCCCGGGGACCGGCTCGGCGAACTCGAGCGGCTCAAGCAACTGCTGGACAGCGGCGCACTCACCGAGGCGGAGTTCGAGGCCGAGAAGCGGCGCCTGATGTCGGCCTGACCGGCCGGTTCAGGCCCGGTTCACATTGCCGGGCGTAATCTGGGGGAAACTGGTGTCCAACTGTCCAGGACACCCGGCCTGCCAGCGGGAGGGGCCAGCATCATGAACAAGCGTTTTTCCCTGCGCGCGCTCGCACTGGCCGGGCTGGCCGGCGTAACGGGCCTGGCGTGGGCGCAGTCGCCGCACGAAACCTACCACCAGTTTCACCACCGCCAGCAGCCGCAGCCCGCTTCGGGCACGGTGCTCTACGTGCAGCCGAGCTACCCGTTCACGCGCTACTACGTGACCCCGGGCCAGGATCCGGCCACCATACCGCACCAGCAGAGCGGGCCGGCGCAGCGTTACCACCATCACCCGCACCACGGCCATGGTTATCCGTCCCACGGCTATCCGCCCCATGGTTACCCGGCCGATGGGTACGGTGGTCACGGGTACGGGAAATACGATGACGGTTACGAGCGGCGTTCCCGCTACCGGATCGTGCAGGACGGCAGCCGGCTGAACCTGTACGACGAGCAGGACCGCACCGTGCGGCAGGTCTACCTGCGGCCGGGTTCCAGCTGGGAACGGCAGTTCGGTCACGTCATCGTGCGTTCGAAGTCGCGGCTGGAGATCTACGACCGGACCCTGCAGCGCATCGCCGGCATGTACCTGCCCCCGGACGCAAGCTACTCGTTCCGCAAGAACCGCATCATCGTGCAGACCCGTTTCTACACGGAAATCTACGACTACAACCTGCGCCGCCTCGACCGCTACCGGTCCTGAGGCCGGGCGCGCCCGCCACCCGTCAGGCGGCGGGCAGGGTGATGCGGACCTCCGCCCCGCCCTCCGGCGCGTCCGCCAGTTCCAGCCGTCCCCCGGACAGTTCGACCAGCTCCGACACGATCGCCAGCCCGAAGCCGTGACCGGGGGTCCGCTCGTCGGCCCGCACGCCGCGCTGGGTGAGGTGGGCGCGCTCGCCGGCCGGAAAACCCGGCCCGTCGTCACGCACCCGCAGCAGCACCTCGGCGTCCTGCGGGGTAGCCTGCACGTGCACCGCACTGCGCGCCCACTTGCAGGCGTTGTCCATGACGTTGCCGAGCACCTCCATCATGTCCTGGCCGTCCATGCGGACGAAGACGTCATCGGCAATTTCGTATTCGATGCGCAGGTGCCGTTCGTGATGGATCTTCAGCAGGGTCCGCTGCAACTGGCCGGCCAGCCGGGCCAGCTCCACCCGCCCGGCGCCGAAGGCGCCACCGGCGGCTCGGGCCCGCTGCAGGTGGTACTCGATCAGCTCGTTGATGCGCCCGGCCTGGTCGTCGAGGTCCTGCGCGACCTCGCGCGGCAGCCGGCCTCGCTCGAGTGAAGTGCGGATGACGGAGAGCGGCGTCTTGAGGCCGTGCGCCAGGTCGGCGAGCCCGTTCCGGTAGCGCTGCAACTGCGCCTCGCGCGCATCCATCAGGGAGTTCAGCGCCTCGGCCAGTTCCTGGATCTCATCGGGATACGCACCTTCCAGCCGGCGGCTCTCGCCGGATCGCAGGGCGTGCAGGTCGTGGGCGATCTCGCGCAGCGGGCGCAGGCCGCTGCGCAGCATGAGCGCCTGCCCGGCGAATACCAGGATGCCCAGCGTCATCGCGCCGCTGAGCAGCAGGATGCGGGTGTTGCGCACCTGCTCGTGGTAATCACCGGAAGCCTGCAGCACCTGGAAGGTCAGCTTCACGAAGGATTCCGGCGCGACCTCCCAGGCCACCGCGTAGGCATACTCGGCATGGGATGCCGGCGCGGTCAGGTCGAGAAAACGGAAGCGGTCCTGTCCCTGCGCCAGTTCCTCGGGCAGCGGCAGGTCGAAGGCCTGCATGCTGGGCGATTCCCAGAAGGTGGTCCGGTCTCCGACCAGCACCCGCGCCGACAAGCCGGTGGCGAGCGCGCCGAGCGCCGGGGTGGGCAGCGCCCCCTGCAGACGGAAGCCGTGATCCGGATGGTACTCGACCAGCGAGATCAGGCCGTAGAAGATGTTTTCCAGCTGCTGCCGCATGCTGGCTTCCGCGTAGCGCTGCACGGCCTGGTCCAGCAGCAGTCCGCCGATGCAGAAGAACGCGAGGATCGGCAGCGTACCGGCGGCCTGCAGCCGGCCGCGCAGGGAATTGCGTCGTCCCGCCTCAGGCATCCGCCAGTTGCTTCAGCCGGTAGCCGCGTCCGCGCAGGGTCTCCAGCATCTGGGTATCCCGGTGGGGGTCGAGCTTGCGCCGCAGCCGGCCGATCATGACCTCGAGCACGTTGCTGTCGCGCTCGGCGTCGTCCGGGTAGAGGTGCTCGGTGAGTTCCAGCTTCGAGACGACCTTGCCGACGTTCATCATGAGGTACTCCATGAGCCGGTACTCGAACGTGGTCAGCTTGATCTCCTCGCCGTCCATCTCCAACCGGTGCGCCGCAGTATCCAGTTCCAGCGGGCCGTTCTTCAGCTTCGGCGTCGCGAAGCCGCCGGCACGGCGTAGCAGCGCGTTCATGCGCGCACGCAGTTCCTCGAAGTGAAACGGCTTCGCGAGATAGTCGTCAGCGCCGGCCTCCAGACCCTCGACCTTGTCCTCCCAGCGGTCGCGCGCGGTCAGGATCAGGATCGGGAAATCCCTGCCCGCCTTGCGCAGTTCCCGGATCACTTCCATACCCGACATACCGGGCAGGCCGAGGTCGATGACCGCGGCGTCGATCGGGTATTCCTGGCCCATGTAGAGCGCCTCGGTGCCCTCGCTGCTGCCGTCCACGACGTGACCGTCCCGGGTGAACCCCTCGGACAGGCTTTCAAGCAGGGCAGGTTCGTCTTCGACAATGAGAATCCGCACAGCGGTTTCGCCTTCTGACCGGGTTGATTCTTGTTATACGACCACGGATTACTGCGCTGGCACGCGCATGACGCGCACCACGCCGTTGGGCAGCAGCACCTTGACCAGGTACACCGGACGGCCGCCACGGTCGATCCCCTGGCTGGCGCCGATCACGCGGCCACCGGTGCTGGCGCGCACTTTTTCGATGGCGTCCGACAGGGAAATGCCGGCATTTACCGCCGGCCGGACATCGTCACGCTGCCACGGCGGCGCCGCGTACACCGGGCCCGCTGAAAGCAGAAAAGCGAGCGCGCCCGCTACGATCATCCTGCTGCGCATGAGCCTTGCTCCATGGGTTACTGCCCTATCCTGAAGCATACTCTAGCGGCTGGTGAATGAACCGTCACTGAACGGTTCGGCGGCCGCCCGCGGACGCATGAAATCGATATAGAGTATTTATATTTCATGCATTTATGTCACATTTCCAGAAATAACATCAACCATCTGCCTCCTGCCTGCCCAGCGTCCGCGTGACGATGTCGAAAACGTCCCGTGACAGGCCCGGCGTCGCGGCAATGCGTTCCAGTTGTTCCTGCATCTGTCCGCGCAGCGGGTCTTCGTGACGTTCCCAGGATGCCAGCGCGCCCAGCAGCCGTGCCGCGACCTGGGGGTTCTCCGCATCCAGCTGCAGGACCTGCTCCGCCAGGAAGCCGTAGCCGCTGCCGTCCGCGGCGTGGAAGTGACGCGGGTTCTGGTTGCAGAAAACCCCCACCAGGGACCGCAGGCGGTTCGGGTTGAGTCGGTCGAAACCGGGTTCCGCCAGCAGTTCACGGACCCGCTGCAGGGTGCCTGGCCGGGGACTGGACGCCTGCACCGACCGCCACAGGTCCATCACCAGCGGATCATGCCGCCACTGGTCCTGGAACTGCGCGAGCGCCGCCCCGGCCGGTTGCTCCCAGTGCGAATGCACCAGGGTCTGCAGCGCGGCCAGCCGGTCGGTCATGTTGTCCGCCTGCCGGAACTGCGCCAGCGCCCGTGCTGCATGGCGCTCGTCGCCCAGGCGGCAGAGCAGGTCGAGGCAGGTGTTGTGCAGCGCCCGCCGGCCGGTCTGCTCGGGCGTGAACCGGTACGGCGCGGACGGCGCGTAGCCGGCCAGGCAGCTTTCCAGCAGCCCTGCATGCCGCTGTGCGAAGGCGTCCAGCATGCGCTCGCGCGCTGCCACGATGCGCTCCGGCCGGATCACCTCCTGCGCGTCGGCGAGGGCTGCCGCCGACGGCACCGACAGCAGGCGCGCCAGCATGGCCGGGTCGTCCGGCTGGTCACCGAGAGCCTGCGCGAGCGTCGCCCCGGCGCCGTCCAGCCAGTAATCCAGCCCGGCGAGAAAACCGGCCTCGTCATCGTCGATGGCCCGTTGCAGCGCCTGCAGGGCCAGCCTCTGCCCGGCTTCCCAGCGCGAGAAACCATCGCTGTCGTGCGCCATCAGCAGGGCGAGCTGCGCGCGCGTGTAGTCGAATTCGAGCCGCACCGGGGCGGAGAACCCGCGCAGCAGCGAGGGCACCGGCGGCTCGGGCCAGCCCGGGAACCGCCAGCTCTGCGTCCGCTTCGTCAGTTCCAGCACGGCGTGACCACGCTCCGCGCCCCGGGCGTCCAGCAGCGCCACCGCGACGGGGATCACCTGTGGCTGCTTCTCGTCGGCCGGCTGGCCGGGAGAATCGGGCAGTTCCTGGCGCAGGGTGAGGGTGCAGGTCGCCCCGACGGCATCGTGCGAGAGTTCCACGTGCACGACCGGTGTGCCGCTCTGGCTGTACCAGCGCCGGAACTGGCGCAGGTCACGGCCGCTGACGTCCTCCAGCGCGCGGACGAAATCGTCGCAGGTGACAGCCTGGCCGTCGTGACGCTCGAAGTACAGGTCGGTGCCACGCCGGAAATCCTCCGCGCCGAGCATGGCGTGCAGCATGCGCACGACCTCGGCGCCCTTCTCGTACACGGTCAGCGTGTAGAAGTTGGAGATCTCCATGTAGGAATCGGGACGCACCGGGTGCGCGAGCGGGCCGCGATCCTCCGCGAACTGGGCGGTGCGCAGGTAACTGACGTCGGCGATGCGCTTCACCGCCGCCGAGCCCATGTCGGCGGAGAAACACTGGTCCCGGAACACCGTGAAGCCTTCCTTCAGGCTCAGCTGGAACCAGTCCCGGCAGGTGACGCGGTTGCCGGACCAGTTGTGGAAGTATTCGTGGGCGACGATGCTCTCGATGCGTTCGAAGGCGGCGTCGGTGGCAGTCTCCGGGCTGGCCAGCACGCAGGAGGCGTTGAAGATGTTGAGTCCCTTGTTCTCCATCGCGCCCATGTTGAAGTCGTTGACGGCGACGATCATGAAGATGTCGAGGTCATACTCGCGGCCGTAGACCTCCTCGTCCCAGCGCATGGCCCGCTTCAGCGAGTCCATGGCGTGATCGCAGCGCCCGATGTTCTCGTGCTCGGTGAAGATGCGCAGGCTCACCGCGCGTCCGCTGCAGGTCACGAAGCGGTCGTCGATCCGCGCGAGGTCGCCCGCCACCAGGGCGAACAGGTAGCAGGGCATCGGGAACGGGTTCTCCCAGGTGACCCAGTGGCGCCCGTCGCCGCCCTCCCCCCGCGCGACGTCGTTGCCGTTGGAGAGCAGCACCGGGTAGCGCGCCGCGTCCGCGCTCACGGTGGTGCGGTAGCTGCTGAGGATGTCGGGCCGGTCGAGGAAGTAGGTGATGTGGCGGAAACCCTCGGCCTCGCACTGGGTGCAGAACATCGAACCGGAACGGTACAGCCCCTCCAGCGCCTTGTTGCGCTCGGGGTGGATGCGCACGCGGGTGCGCAACTCGAACCGGTCCGGCGCGTTGCGCAGCCACAGGCACTGCGGCTGCAGCCGGTATTCGTCCTTTTCCAGCGCCATGCCGTTGACGGACAGTTCCAGCAGTTCCAGGCCGACGCCGTCGAGGCGCAGGTGCTTCTCGCGCGGACTGCCGGCCGGATTGCGCTGCAGCTGCAGCGTGGCCGTGACGAAGGTCTCGCCCTCGTGCAGGTCGAACCGCAGGTCGACGGTGGGGATCAGCCAGTCCGGCGGCCGGTAATCCTTGCGATGAATGATCTTCGGCTGGTGATCGCGCACGTTCCCTCCCGTTTTCAGTCCGTCGCAAACGCCACCTGGTAACCGCCGTGGCTGCGGATGTTGATCGCGCCCTGTGGAAACAGCAGGTACTGCCCCTTGATGCCGAGCAGTTCGCCCTCCAGCACCGGGTGCTTGTCGAGCTTCAGCGAGACGATCTTCTGCGGGTACGACCGCACCGGGTAGGACAGGTTCACGACCCCGGCGTCATCCAGCCACTGCAGCGCCTGCAGGCCGAACTGCTCCTGCAGCGCGGCCAGTTCCCCGGCAACCTCCCCGCGCAGGCGGTCGCGCTCCGCGGCCAGGTTCACCGGCGCCGCGTCGCCCTTCAGCAGCGCGCGCCAGTTGGTCTTGTCGGCGATGTGGCGGGCGAGCGCCACTTCCAGCAGACCGGACTGCCGCCGGGTCTCCACGCGGCAGACCGGCAGCGCCTGCGCCGCGCCCTGGTCGTACCAGCGCGTCGGCACCTGGCTGTGCCGGGTGATGCCGACCTTGATGCCGGTCGAATTGGCCAGGTAGACGTAGTGGGGGATCATGCAGTGCGTGTCGCCCCAGTCCGGCTCCCGGCAGGTGCCGAGGTGATGGTGACACTGTTCCGGCTTCACGATGCACTGGTCGCAACGGGCGAGGTCGCGGCAGCACGGGAAACAGTAGCCCTGGTTGTAGCTTTTCTTCGTCCTGCGGCCGCAGTGGATGCAGTGGATCCCGCCGAGAAACTCCAGCCGGACCTTCCGGCCGACCAGTCCGTTGAGGTCGTGCAGCGTGGTGGTGTTGGTGGCGATGTCGGCCAGCGGCAGCTGGTAGCGCGCCGGCACGGCCTCCCCGACCACCATCTTGCGCAGCGCGCCGCGCCCGATTTCAGGCATCCGCGGACGACTCGGGCTGTTCGCGTGCGATCAGGCTGGCGGCGGCTTCCTCCTGCTCCCTGCGGCTGCGGCAGACATCGACGACGTGGCCGCTGTGCCGGTCCGGTGGCAGGTGCCGGTGCTCCCAGCCGATGACGAGTTGCATGGTGTCGGCGAGCTGGTCCTCGGTCATGGTCCGGCCGTCGGGCCAGCGGCGGATCTCGAGCGAATGCCGGAGGCGCTCGTACACCTCGCGCGTCATGCTGTCGATCACCTGGTTCAGGGCGTTCATGGGTCAGCCTGCTGTTCTGCGGGGACGCCAGTGTACCGCGACAGCGGCGCGGATTCCGCCAGTCGGCCTGCGCTCAGAGGAAGATGTCGCGATAGCCGGTGTACACCGAGGCGATCGCCATCGGACCGACGATCAGCAGTCCGAGCAGCATGGGCAGCGCGCCGAGGATGAACAGTCCGAGCAGCACGAAGCCGTAGACGGTGAACGGCAGCACGTTGCGCAGGCAGCCGAAGAAACTGCGCACCATGGCGTCCAGCGGCCCCATACCATGCAGGATCACCAGCGCCGGCGCGAACCAGTAGGCCATCAGCAGCGGCATGATCAACAGCAGGATCACCAGCAGCGGCAGCAGGAAGCCCAGGCCCGCAACCGCGGGATCCGCCGTTGCCAGTTGCTCGGTCAGACGGTCCAGGTTGTCCAGGCCCGTGAACAGGGCGAACAGCATCACGCCGATGACCATGACGAGGATCATCCCGAGCAGGTACAGCGCACCGATGCCGGCCAGCCGGCCGGGGTGCGTGCGGAAACCCGCGAGCAGGTCCTCGAAGGTGAGTTCGCCGTCGTTCTCCAGGCGCTTGCACGCGACCATGAAGCCGCCCATCAGGATGGGCGAGATCAGCATGCTGGCCAGCGAGCCGAGGAAGGGCACCACGGAAAGCAGGCTGGTGAAGACGATGAACAGGATGAAGGCGAGTATCCACATGCCGGGCGACTGCCGGAACAGCGCGAAACCGTCCAGCAGCCAGGTCATGCCGTGGCCGACGGCCACGGCGCGCGGTTCCGGGCCGTCGCCATCCTGCCCCGGCACGTGCGGCCGGCCGGCCAGAAAATCATCGATGCGCTTGTCGTCGGACATGTGCCGATCCTCCTCGCTGATTCAACCCCGGGCGACTTCCACCCAGCAGAACTTGTCCGCCGAAAGCCGTTCCTCGCCGTCGTACCGGTAGGCGACGAGACTGCCGTACTTGACCGCACTGTAGTCCAGGCAGACCAGGTTCGGCGTCAGCGGTTCCGGCCTGCCCTCCAGCCAGTAGTGCCCGATGAACAGGGGCGGCTGGTCCTCGCCGTAGAACAACAGTTCCTCCTGCTGGCGCGCGCTGAGCGAGCGCCCCTCGACCTCGCGGGGCAGCGCGTCCGGCTGGAACACGATATCACCGATCGTTTGCGGATTGCGTTCCCAGAACTTGGTGCGGAAACGGAAGCGCTTGTAACCGTCGTCGCTGGTGATGGAGCGCCCGTCCGGCAGTCGCATCGTGGTGCCGCGGAGCAGGCGGTCGACGCAGCGGTGGGCGAACGAGCCGACCTCGGCCGTCTCGCACAGGAAGTCGTGATCCATGCAGGCGGCGGGGTTGCGCGCCAGCAGGCCGTCGATCATCTCCTGGTCCCAGCACGCGTGCACGCAGCGGATCCCGTCGAATTCCAGGAACAGCGGCAGAGTCATGAACCAGTCGAGGTAGTCGGCCCACTCGTCCGGGTAGTCCCGGAATTCCGCCAGGGTCCGCTCGATGATGCGGCGGTGGCGCCCGGTATGGGCGCGGATCGGCGTCTCGGCGCCGGCCTCGCCGACCCGCGTGCACCAGGCCAGCGCGTAATACTCGTGATTGCCCATCACGATGCGCGCGCTGCCCACCTCGACCATGTCCCGGACCAGCTGCAGCGACTCGCGGATGCGCGGACCGCGGTCGATGATGTCGCCGATGAACACCGCCTGCCGTTCCGGGTGACGGTAGACGCCGTCCTCCTGCACGTAACCCATGCGCTGCAGGAGGATCTCCAGGGTGCGGGCGCAACCATGGACATCACCGATCAGGTCGTAACCGCGGAACTGCATGGTACGCATCACCCGGCTCATTCGCCGAGCCGGCTGCCCCACCCCAGCTTGGTCCGGCAGATCTCGTAGTAGTTGTGGTTCATCGGATGGATGAGATTGAGCTTCTGCGGCTTCTTGCGGATGGTGACGATGTCGCCCGGCGCCGCGTTGAGGTTGATCTGCCCGTCGCAGGTGATCATCGGGTAGGTCTCGTTGGCCGGGCCGATGTAGATCTTGATCTCGCTGTTGCCATCCACCACGATCGGCCGGCTGCTCAGCGTGTGCGGGAACATCGGCACCAGCACCAGGGCGTCCAGTTTCGGATGCATGATGGGGCCGCCGCCGGACAGCGAGTATGCCGTCGAACCGGTCGGCGTGGCGACGATCAGGCCGTCCGAACGCTGGCTGTAGACGAACTGCCCCTCGATGTTGAGTTCGAACTCGATCATGCGCGTCGCCTTGCCGGGGTGCATGACGACGTCGTTGAGACCCTCGCCGGTGGCGACCGGGCTGTCCTCGCGCTTGATCACCACGTCCAGCAGGAAGCGCTGCTCGTGGAAATAGTGACCCTCCAGCACCTCGCCGACCTTCTCCTCGACCTCGGCCGGCGAGATGTCGGTCAGGAAGCCGAGGCGGCCGCGGTTCACGCCCAGCACCGGCGTCTTGTGGCGGGCGATCGCCCGCGCGGCGTCGAGCAGGCTGCCGTCGCCACCGATCACGATGACGAGATCGCAGGCCTCGCCGAGGCTCTGCTTGCTGCACACCTGCACGCCGTGGCCGGGCAGCACGGTCGCGGTGCGCTCCTCCAGGATGACCTGCAGGCCACGCTCAAGCAGAAACTTCTTCAGGCGCCGGAGCGTGTCGATCACCTGCGTGCTGCCGAGGCGGCCGATCAGGCCGATGTTGCGGAACTTGTCACCTGCCAATGGGATGCTGCCTGTTGTCTTCCAGTCCTGAGTTTAGCCCTTCGCACCCGCCCGGGTCGCCGGCAGCGGGCGGTCAGAACACCGGGCGCAGCGGGTGCCCGGTGATGCGCCCGTCCCGGTGCAGTACGTAATCGGTGTCGTGGGTCATGTCGCGCAGGCAGGTGGCGGCGTCCAGGCCGTTGATCCCTTCGCGCAGGGCATAGACCCGGTAGCCCAGTTCACAGAGCAGGTAGCAGGCCGCCACGCCCCGCCGGCCGGTGTCGCAATAGGCAATGTACTCCCTTTCCCGGTCCAGCAGCCACGCCTTCAGCCGCAGCAGGTTCAGCGGCATGCTCGGTGCGCCGCGCAGGTGGATCCGCTGGTACTCCGCCGGCGTACGCACGTCCAGCCAGACCGCGCCCGCCGCGATCCGGCGCTGTGCCGAGGCATACCCCAGCTGTTCCACCACCGGCTCGCGCAGCAGCTGCAGGAAACTCCGCTTGTCCATGCGCATGAGCACGCCGTCGGTCTTCATGGTGACGGTGGCGTTGCGCACGCTCTCGGTCAGCAGCGCGTCGGCGCCGAAACAGGCGCCCTGGCCAAGCTCCGCGAGCACGGCCGGCGCAGCGCCCTCCTCCGGTGCGCGCGTCACCTGCGCCGCGCCACTGCGGATGAAATAGCAGCAGTCCCCGAGGTCTCCCTCGCGGATCACCACCTCGCCGGCGGCCGCCTCCACCGGTATCAGCTGTTCCATGATGCGGCGCAGGTTGCCGGGCGAGACGCGGCAGAACACCGGGTGCTCGAAGATCGGCTCGAGCCACTCGCGGTCCGCGGCGCGGACGTTCTCGAGGAAATCGATGACCGAGCCGCCGGCGCTGTGCGACCAGGACAGCAGCGTGTCGAGCTGCCCGGAGTTGATGCACAGGATGCGGGAATCCTCCTGCGCCGCCACCGTGAACTGGCGCGGGTTGTGCGGGTCGATGGCATGGCGCGCGGCCTCGCTGCCGGCACGGATCGTGTGCAGCCGGTCGCGGCCCGCGGCGGTGAGCGAGCCGCTGAGCAGGTAGACGGTTTCGTGCGCCGGCATGCTGGCCGGCCACAGCACGCGCCCGCGCACCAGGAACTCGGTGCGGGCGCCGGCGGCGAGCGCCTGCAGGTGCCGCGGCGCCAGCGCGTCCAGCGGGACCAGGTTGCGCAGCAGCGCGGGGTCGGGCCCGGTCTCGCTCACCCCTTGTGCTCCGGCACCGCGTGCAGTTTCGGGTAATCCAGTTCCAGCAGATCGCAGCAGCGCGGTCGCAGTTCCGACCAGCGGGACACGCGCGGCCGCAGGCAGGCCACGCCGCAGGTCGGCAGGTTCTCCAGCTTCGCGCCGGACAAATCATTGATGGCCTCGGTGAATTCCGGGTTGTGACCGAACAGCACCAGCGTCCGGCAGCGCGATGGCTGCCCGGACACCAGCCCGATGATGCGGGCGGCGCTGCAGCCGTACAGCGCCGGTTCGGTGCGGCGGTGACAGCGGCCCGGCGGCTGCGCCAGTTCGAAGGCGTCCGCGGTCTCCTGCGCACGCCGCGCGGGGCTGACCACCAGGGTGACCTCCTCGCGGCCACCGGCGGTCAGCCAGTCCCTGAAACGGGCTGCCATGAACGGCGCATCGCGCCGGCCGCGCCCGTTCAGCGGCCGCTCCCGGTCCGGCAGAGGAAGCTTCCAGCTCGACTTGGCGTGCCGGACGAGCACCAGGACCAGTTCATCCACCGGCCGGCCGCCTACTGCTCGCCGCCGGCAGAGAACAGGCCGGCCGCCCCGCGCGGCTGGTGACGGCAGGACGCGCACAGGTTGGAATGTCCGTGCACGTACTTCTTCGGCTGGTCCACCCGCTCGACCGGCGCCTGGCACAGCCTGCCGCCCGGCAGGTAACCGCCGCAGCGCGGATTCTCCCAGTGCCGCAGCCACTGCCGGTAGATGACCGGCTCGACGTTGCACTTGGCGGCGGCGTACGACTGCGGGTCGTCCATGTAGTCCGGGATGTCATCCAGCGGGATCGGCAGGTGGCCGATGCCCGGGTGATAGGCGATGAACACCACGCCGAGTTTCTGCAGCCGCACCAGCAGGGCGTCGGCCGTCCCGCTGACCAGCTTGTTGCGCTCCTCGCGCAGGTGCCGGATCTCCTCGCGCAGCTGCTCCTCGATCTCGCCCTGGTAGGCCAGCTCCGACTCGCGCGCATGCAGGCGTTCCTCGAACTCGGAGACCTGCTCGCGCGCCTCGTTCTGGAAGCGGTCCTGGTAATGGTGCCGGAGCGAAACGACGTCCGTCTCGCTGTCCTCCCCGGCGACCCGGCGTTCCAGCCTGCCCTGCAGTTCGCGCAGCTGGCGGGAGCGGGCATTGGCGCGCTCCTGCAGCTTCAGGAAGCGATCGGTCTGCTGCGCCAGCTGCTCGCGCAGCTGCTGGATCTCGGCCAGGTAGTGCGCGACCTGGTCGCGGTGCGCGCCGTTGATGTCCTCCAGTTCCGCCTCGTGCTGGCGCTCCAGCCGGCTGATCCGCTCGCGCTGCTGCCGGATCAGTTCGGCGATGCGGCCCGGCTGCGGGGCAGATGCCGAAGCCGCCTCGGCGGCTGCGCCTGCCGGTTCGGCCCCGGCTTCCTCCCCGGCTTCGTCGCCCTCCCCGTCCCCGGCCGCCGGCAGGATGCCCAGCCGGCCGCTGCGCAGGGCTTCCAGCATGGTCCGGACGGCCGGGCCGTCCGGGCTTGCGTCCGCATCCCAGAGATCGTCCCGGTGCCAGGAGATGGGGCAGTCCGAACGGGTGGCCACGCGCACCGGCACGGTGCCGATCGCCGGGCCGACGGACGCCACCGAGGCGAGGTGGCGCAGGGGAACGTTCCAGTTCGGGTCGGCGTAGCCATCCGCCTCGAAGCCGACGCGGAAGAAAACGATGGCCGTGGGATCCAGGTTGGCATTGACCTGCACGTACGCGGCGCGGCAATCACGGCCGGCAAGATCGGTCAGGCCCACCACGCCGTCGAGGATGGCCTCGAACTCGGCGTACAGCATGGCTTTCGAGACGGTACGGCCGTTCTCGTCGAAGATGAACAGTATCTCGTGTGAGTCCGCTTGGGCGATGGAATCCACGTGCTTTCCCGGCCGGTTCCCCGTCAGTGCCACGCCCGCCGGGCCATGGCGGGCGCACTGCTCAGAATATAGTGATCCGGCAGGCGCTTGTCCCGCGATTACATCTCGTAACCGTCGTCTTCCTCGTCTTCGAATGCGTCGTCGGGAAGAACCCCTTCCTCGTACTCTTCCATATCCATGGTTTGATCCGTTTCCCTTTCTCAGGTCATTTCCAGTTTTCGTTCCTAACTATAGACCATGCTTGCAAAAACAGATGACAGGCGGGTGACGTTCGAGGCGGGGAACGGCGGGTCGGGAGGTGAACCTGTCAGGCTGGAGCCTGACCTGCGGGGATCATGCTTTCAGAAGGAGGACGGGCAGGACCAGAAGGAAATGGCGGAGCGGACGGGACTCGAACCCGCGACCCCCGGCGTGACAGGCCGGTATTCTAACCAGCTGAACTACCGCTCCACCGGAGTTGGTGGGTGAAGAGGGATTTGAACCCCCGACATCCGCCTTGTAAGGGCGGCGCTCTACCAACTGAGCTATTCACCCATCCGGGTTCCACCCGCCGGTCAGTGTGCGGGGGAACGCGCATTGTACGCACCTACTTCGCCGCGTCAATTCTGCTAGAGTTCCGCGGCAGAAAAATGGCGGAAAAAGCCGATGGCGAACGAGCAGTGCGCGCTGCGGACCGGCAGGGACCAGCCGCTGGCGGATTTCAGCATTTTCCTGTCTGCCCAGGGGCTGGAACACGAACTGGGCCAGGACCCGGGCGGCTGGTCGGTCTGGGTGGCGGCGGCACGGGACGTGCCCCGCGTGCGTCGGCTCTACGCCGCCTACGCCAGCGAGCGGGGCCTGCCGCCGCTGGCCGATGACCGCACCCCGACCGGCAGCGACTGGTCGCGCCACCTGCGGCAAATCCCGCTGACCGTGATGCTGCTCCTGTCCACCCTCGCCGTCACCTGGTGGACCGGCTTCGGCGCCGACCCCGGGGACGTACGCCTGCTCACGATCGTGGACTTCGAGCTGGTGGAATCCCGCATCCGTTATCCGGACCTGCGCTGGCTGGCACAGAGCGGCGAATGGTGGCGCCTGCTGTCCCCGATCCTGCTGCATTTCAACGTATCCCACTTCATCTTCAACGGCCTGTGGATCTGGCTCCTGGGCGGGCACCTCGAGCGGGCAGCCGGTCCGTGGCGCCTGCTGGCGCTGGTCGTGGTGCTGGGCGTGGTGTCCAACCTGGCGCAGTTCCAGGCCTCCGGGCCGCTCTTCGGCGGGCTCTCCGGCGTGGCATTCGGCCTGCTCGCCTATTGCCTGGTGATGCAGGGGCACCGGCGCTACGCCGGCTTCCAGCTGTCCCCGCTGCTTTGGGCCTTTGCCATCGCCTACATCGCGATCGGGTTCACGCCGTTCACTGCCACGGCCGGACTCGGCGAAATGGCCAACGCGGCCCACGTCGCGGGACTCGTGGCCGGGCTGGCGCTGGGGGTCGCGCACCGGCTGCTGCTGCACGCGCTGGAGTGACGGCCGGTCAGCGGTTGGGCGCGTCGTTGAGCACGCCGATCATGCCCGGCATCAGGTTTTCCATACCCTGCTCCCCACCCATGCCGAGGCCATTCCCGTGCGCCATCACGATCTGGCGGATGCTGGTGTGCTCGCGCAGCAGGTCGCCGGCCTGCTCGCGGGGCAGTGGCTTGCTGAGGTAATAGCCCTGCACCTCGTCGCAGCGCAGGTCCTGCAGGAACCGTAACTGCTCCTCGGTCTCCACACCCTCGGCGATCACCCAGAGGCCGAGGCTGTGACTCATGGCCATGATGGCGCTGACGATGGCGGCGCCGTCCGGTCCCTCGGTCACGTCCATGATGAACGCGCGGTCGATCTTGAGCTTGTGCAGCGGAAAGGATTTCAGGTAGCTCAACGACGAGTACCCGGTGCCGAAGTCGTCCATCGAGATCGCCACGCCGGCATCAGCCAGTTGCCGCAGGATCGTCTGCGCGGCCTCCAGGTGCTGCATGGCGACGGTTTCGGTCACTTCCACTTCCAGTGCGCGGGGCGACAGCGCGAACTCCTCCAGGGTCTGCAGGAACTCCCGGGCGAGATTCGGATTGCGGAACTCCACCGGGGAGAGGTTCACGGCAATGGAGACCTCGGGAAAGCCGGATTCCCGCCAGAAACGCATCTGCCCGCAGACCCGGCGCAGCACCCACTTGCTGATCTCCTCGATGATGCCGGTCTGCTCGGCCAGGGGAATGAACTCCCCGGGCGGCACCAGGCCCAGTTCCGGGTGATCCCAGCGCACCAGCGCCTCCATGGAGCGGATCTCCCCGGTCGAGAGATCCACCTTGGGCTGGTAATGCAGGACCAGTTCGTCGCGCTTCACGGCCCGGTGCAGTTCGGTCTCCACCCGCAACCGGCGCTTGGACTGTTTCTGGATATCCTCGGCATAGAACTGGAAATTGTTCCGGCCGGACATCTGCCGTGCCTCCCGCATGGCGCTGCTGGCATGATTCAGCAGGGCCTCCACGTTGTCGCCGTCGCGCGGAAACACGCTGACCCCGACGGAAGTGGTGGGAAAGACTTCACTGCCGTCCACTTCGACCGGTTCCTCCTCGCGCAGGAACAGCCGCTGCATGATGTCCGTGATGTTGTCCGTGGACTGCACGTCGGTCAGCAGGATGACGAGTTCCTCGGCGCCGAGCCGGGAGATGGAAAAGCCGGAGTCGCCGATGTGTTCCGGCAGCGAGATGGTATCGGTGGTGCGCAGGCGATCCCGCAGGCGCTCGGTGACCGCGCGGGAAAACTTCTCCGCCGCAGCCGAGCCCATCGTGTGGGCCAGCTGCTCCATCGCATCGAGGGAAACCACCAGCACCGCCACTTCATGCCTGTTGCGACGCGCCCGACGGATCGACTGCTCGATGCGGTCGAGCAGCAGCATGCGGCCGGTACTGTCCCCGTTGATGATGGATTTGTCCGGCGCCTCGTGCTGCCCGACCATCTGGTTGTCAGGCTGCACGCTGGCCACGGCCGGTTCCGGAGCCAGCGGCGCGGGAACCTTCTCGGGCACTTTCTGCACGGCAGCCGCCTTGACGGGTGGCGGCGCCTCCACGGCCCCGGCCGGTTCCTGCCCCGGCGGCAACAGTTCCGCCTTCGCACGCATGTCCGGTTCGTGGCAGACGACGCGGTTGCGGCCGGTCTCCTTGGCCACGTAGAGCGCCTCATCCGCCTGCTCGAGCAGTTCCTTGTGGGTCGGGGGCCGGTTCAGCAGCGACGAGACCCCAAAGCTCGCGGTGATCTTCAGCCCGACGTCGAACTCCTTTCCGTCACCCTGCTTCACGCCCTGGCGCATGCGCTCCGCCACGCGCGCCGCCACGTCCACCTCCACGCCGGGCAGCACGACGCAGAATTCCTCGCCGCCGAACCGCCCGACCAGGTCGGTGGGCCGGGAGCACTCGGTCAGCAGGTTGGCGAGAAACTTGATGACGATGTCGCCGACACCGTGGCCGTAGGTGTCGTTGACCGACTTGAAGTGGTCGATGTCCACCATGATGCAGCAGAGCGGCTCGCCACTGTCCTTCGCCTCCGCGAACAGGGCCTCGAAGCCCTGGAAGAAGGAGCGCCGGTTGAGCGCACCGGTGAGTGGGTCGCGGGTCGCGAGCAGGTGCAGTTCCCGGTTCTGGCGCTTGATCTCCTGCTGGCTCTTTTCCAGTTTCTGCAGGGTGCGGCGCAGGTGATCGTTCTTCGCCTCCAGTTCGGTGATGTCGTCGAAGGTGATCAGCGCGCCGCGGATGGCGGTGCCGTCGGACTGGATCGGCGTGGCCTTGACCGAGAACTTGTAGACCGCGTCGAAACGCGTCTTCATGCGCAGCGTGTAGTCCGAGGGGATCTCCTCGCCGTGGAGGATCATCTTCCAGGGCGGTTCACTGTCTTCTTCGCCAAACTCCCAGTCCAGTCCGCCGATGGAACGCCCGACCAGGTCCTCCGACGCCAGCCCGGTCTTGCGCGCGAACGAGGCGTTCGAGAAGACGATGTACTCGCGCTGGTCGATGATCAGCAGGCCCTCCGCCAGGGCATCCAGCGCCCGCCGGACGCGGTCGGGAATCACGGCATCCGGGTTCAGTTCGCGCAGCGCGCGTTTCAGGAAGATGAGATAGGCGATGAAGCCCGAGATCGCCATGAAGACCACGAAGGTGACGAACGAGTTGCGCGGGTCGAAGCTGGTCCCGGTCTTCACCAGCGGGGCGAAGCGGATCTCCACCGTGCCCCAGCGGCCCTCGCGGTCATAGAGCGGCACCTGCACCTCGGTGGGTGTAGAGCGGGCCTCCGGGGTCAGGGTCCAGTTGGCGACATGATCACCGACCTGGAACGCGACCGCGTTCTCGCGGTCTCGCACCGCGGCAGACAGCACGTTGGCGTTGCGATTGACCACCGAGCGCAGCATCGGCTCGGCGGCCAGCAGGTTCTCCGCGGATACGCTGGACGACATCTGGACCGCGACGGATTCCGCGATCACCTTGCGGGCCTGCAACTCCGGCTTGGTGGTGTCCGGGATGAACCCGAGCAGGTCGACGACCAGCAGGATCGCCACGGTCAGCATCACCAGTCCGAAGCTGAGCCGGACCAGCGGCGAGGACAGGAACTTCAGCATGCCCGGACGACCGCCCGGTCAGTCCTTGTCGAACATCTTGTCGACTTCGGTGGAATCGCCCTTGCCTTCCTCGCCGGCGCCGGCCTTCTCCTCGTCTTCATCCTTTTTCTTGTCGTCCTTGTCCTTGCTGAGCACGGGTAGCGGATCCAGCTGCTTCCAGAAGGGAAGCACACTCATGAAGCTCGCCGCCAGTGAACCGGCACGCAACACCCAGCTCACGAAACCGGCCGTGAAACTGGTGGTGACCCCGATGGCCGCGTCGCGCACCTGGCGTTCCTCCTCGGTCATGCCGTCGGCATTGTCATCGAGATCCTTCGAGACCTGCTCCAGTTCGCGCAGGAAGTCCTCGTTGTCGAGGTCCACGTCGAAACTGGCGCGCTCGAGCGCCTCGGCGGGCGCCTGCGGGAGATTGAGCTTCGTCAGGTCGAGGGACTCGAGGATCGAGGGGTCAGCCGGCTGCGCCTGGCCGGCCGCCGCACCGGAATCACCCGCGTTTGACAACACGCTCGCCAGCGCGGCCTCGTCCAGCGTGGCGGCGGTCTCGGTGGCCCGTTGTTCCTGTGCCTCGGTGCGCGCCTCTTCGGCCTCTGCAGCCTGCTCCTCGGCAGCTTCTGCAGCGGCGTCGGATGCCGCCTGCTCGGCGCTGGCCTGCCGCGCGGCGTCGCGCGCTTCCGCCTCGGCCTCAGCC
>JBFKKR010000011.1:0-43679 GCA_041682035.1 Pseudomonadales bacterium
AGGACGCCTGGCGCTGCTCAAAGCGATCGAATCGCGCTGCCTGGCGTCGTGCGGCGACCCGCAAGGCGGGGCGGTGCCAGCCTGGGCCGCCGCCCTCTCCGGTCCCGGCGCGAACCTGCCGGAGGACGCGAAAACCTGCGTACAGGCAGTCCGTGCGCGGGTGCCGGAACATCTCCGGGACGAGCACATCGCGGCACGGCTGGAGCGGTTTCTCACCGCCTGGGCGGCGCTGCGGCGCGACAGCGGTCTGCCGGTGCCGGCGCTGGCCGTGCTGGACCGGTTGCGGGGGGCGTTCGCCGCCGCCTGGCTGCTCGTTCCTGGCTGGTTCGCGGACGGTGCCAGCGGCCTGCAGCTGCTCGGCGACCTCGTGGCGCTGTTGCCGGGCATCGAGCGCGCGGAGCCGCCCTTCCTGCCCATGTTGCAACGCACCCTGGCGGTGCTGGAACGGCGCCCGGAATGCCTGGCCAGTGTCTGGCTGGAATGGCGCTTCGAACGCGAGCGCCGTGACCGGCTGCGGCAGGAATGGCTCGAATCGGTCCGGCTCGACGCCCGCCATTCCGGCGCCGTGCGCGCGGCCGAGCAGCAGGTACGCGAGGTCTGCGCACAGCGCATGCTGGGCAAACGTTTCCCGCGCGAGGTGCTGGCGCTGGTGCGGGCCGGCTGGTTGCAGGTGCTCATGGTCGGTTTCCTGCAGCCCGACGACACCGGGCGCATGGGCCGGCGGGAGGCCATCCGTCTGCTGGAGGAACTGCTCGACAGCGTGCGCCCCGACCTCGACGGCAGGGCGCGACAGGCGAACCTGCAGGGGCTGCCGCAGTTGATGCGCAGCCTGCGCACGGGCCTGGAGCAGACCGGCATGAAGGCGCCCCAGGTGAACGAACTGCTGCACGGGCTGCGGGATGTCCACGGGCCGCTGGTTTTCGGTCGTGGTGACGCCGCGCGGCTCACCTGGGACTCCGTGGACGTTGCGTGGCTGGACGGCACCTTCCCGGCGACCGCCGCGCGGCCGGCGGCCGCACCGGCGGGCGATCTCGCCGGCAGCTGGATCGAGTTCGCGCAGGACGGTCCGCACGATCTGCAGCGCTACCTGGTCATCTACCAGAACGAGCAAGAAGACCTCGCCGGGCTCGGCAACGAACTGCACGTGGTGTTTGCGCGCATGCCCCTTTCCCGGCTGCATGAGCTGCTGGCATGCGATGCAGCGCGGCGGCTGGCCGTCTCCGGTTCGGCCGTCAGCCGCTTCGGGAGCACGTTGGGCACATGATGTCCGGTAACGGCCCTTGCGTGGGTGCGGATGCGGGCACCTGGCTGGCGGAGGCCGCGCGGGTGCCGTCCCCGAATTTCGATGACCGCCCGGACGGCGAGGAAATCTCCCTGCTGGTGCTGCACAGCATCAGCCTGCCGGAAGGCTGTTACGGGGGCGGTGCAGTCGAGGCGCTGTTCACCAACTGCCTGTGCGCCGGTGATCATCCCGGTTTTGCCGAAATCGCCAGCCTGAAGGTCTCCGCCCACCTGTTCATCCGGCGCGACGGATCCCTGCTACAGTTCGTTCCGTTGGAGAAGCGGGCCTGGCACGCCGGGCAGTCCTGTTTCCAGGACCGTCAGCGCTGCAATGATTTCTCGATCGGTATCGAACTGGAAGGTACCGACCGGGACACGTTCGAGGATGCCCAGTACGACAGGCTGCAGGAAGTGACGGCCACCATCCGCCGGCTCTATCCACGGATCACGCCGGAGCGGATCGTCGGTCACTCCGATATCGCGCCGGGCCGGAAAACGGACCCGGGCGTGGGTTTCGACTGGCAGCGGTTCCGGCATGGCCTGGCGCGTGGTGAGACGGAGGTGTCGGCTTGAAACTCCTGGTGATCGTACTGGCGCTCGCGCTGGACCGTTTCAGCGACCTGCACACCCACCTGCACCGCGACGAGTGGTTCGGGCGCTGGTCGGCCGCGGTGCGCCGCCGGATAGTGGCCGCGCCCGGACAGCTCGCGGTGGTGGTGCTGGGGCCGGTATTGCTCGTCCTGCTCGTCGACCTCGCGCTCCGGGGCATCCTGCTGGGCCTGCCCGCAGTGCTGTTCGGCGCCGGCGTGCTGTTCTATTCCCTCGGCCGCGGGCGTGTCGACCGGCGGCTCTCCGAATACCTGGCCGACTGGCTCCGCGGCGATCACCAGGCCGCCTGGTACACGCTGGCGGACTGGGTCGATCACGACCACCGGGAGCCGCCGGCCACGGCGCTGGAACTGCACGAGGCGGTGCGCGCTGCCTATGTCGCCCGCCACTTCTACGGGTTGTTCGTGCCGGTGTTCTGGTACCTGCTGCTGGGCCCCGCCGGCGCCATGACCTGCATGGTGCTGCACCTGGCCCTGCGCGATGCGCAGGCTGGCGAGGCTTACCGGCAGCTCGCGGACCGGTTCCGCGACCTGGTCGGCTACGTGCCGGCCCGGGTTTTCGCCGGCAGCTGCGCGATGGTCGGTTCCTATGGCGGCGCCGCGCGCATCCTGCTGGAGGATTTCGCCGACGCGCGGGTGCCGGCCGCCCGCACGGTCGAGCGGGCGGCGCTCGCGGCGCTGGAGGGCGAGCCGCCGCGCATGGCGCCGAACGCGCGGGAACCGGCCAGTATCTCCGGGGAGGCCATGATCGAGTTCCATGCCCTGCAGGACCTGTTCAATCGCTGCCTCGTCCTGATGCTGGTGCTGATCGCGCTCACCGTCATCTTCGGATGGGGTTGAGCCCGCCCGCGGCGTGAAGGAATTTCTTCTTCCCTTCATGTGCCTGCTGGCCTGCCTGGGCGGGAGCAGCGCCGCCGCGGCGGCCGTGCAGGTCCGTGATGACAGCGGGCGGACCGTGACGCTGGCGGCGCCGGCCCGCCGGCTGGTGACGCTGGCGCCCCACCTGACCGAGATCATCTACGCGGCCGGGGCCGGCCGCTGGCTGGTCGGCACGGTGCGGCATTCCGACTTTCCGGATGCCGCGCGGCAGGTGCCGCGCCTGGGGGACGCGCTGCAGGTCAACCTGGAGTCGCTGCTGTCGCTGCGCCCGGACCTGGTGCTGGCCTGGCAGTCGGGCAACTCGCCGGTGCTGCTGCAGCGGCTGGAGGAACTGGGCATTCCCGTCCACCGGTCGGAGTCGCCGACGCTGGCCTCGGTGGCCGACACCATGGAGCAGATCGGCGTCCTCATCGGCCGGGAGGACTACATCACGCCGGTGGCCGGCTCCTATCGCCAGCACCTGCGGGCGTTGCGGGCGCAGTACGCCGACGCTGCCCCCGTGCCGGTGTTCTACCAGGTCTGGGAACGCCCGCTGATGACCGTGAACGGCGACCACCTGATCGGCCAGGCCCTGCGGCTCTGCCGCGGTGACAACGCCTTCGCCGATGTCGGGGTGCCCGTTCCCCAGGTCGGCCTGGAGGCCGTGTTGCGGGCGCAGCCGGCGGTGATCCTCTATGGCGCGCCGGCAGGCGGCGAGGAGGCGCTGCGGCGCTTCTGGGGCGGTCACACCCAGGTGCCGGCCGTCGCCGCGGGACGGCTGCACGCTGTCCCCGCGGACTGGGTCAGCCGTCCGGGACCCCGCCTCCTGCTGGGGGTGCAGGCGATCTGCGCGCACCTGGCCGCAGCGCGCGACGGAACGCCGCCGTGAGGATCGGCATCGACCTGGGCGGCACCAAGATCGAGGCCGTGGTGCTGGCGGAGTCGGGCGAGGTCGCCGCCCGCCGGCGGGTGCCGACGCCGGCCGGTGACTATGCCGGCACGCTGGACGCCATCGTGGGGCTGGTCAACGGCCTGGAGTCGGAGGTGGCGGCGCGGTGCTCCATCGGCATCGGGACGCCGGGCTCGGTGTCGCGGCGGAATGCCGGGCGCATGAAGAACTGCAACTCCGTGTGCCTGAACGGCCGCGCCCTGTCTGCCGACCTGGCGCAGCAACTGCAGCGGCCGGTGCGGGTCGCGAACGATGCCGACTGCCTCGCCGTCTCGGAATCGACCGACGGCGCGGCGGCCGGGGCCTCGCCGGTGTTCGCCGTGATCCTCGGCACCGGCGTCGGCGGCGGGCTCACCGTGGGAGGCCGCCTGGTGCAGGGTGCGGACGGCAACACGGGTGAGTGGGGTCACAACCCGATTCCCGCCACCGTCAGCGCCGGCGCGGAAACGCCGCGCCCCTGCTATTGCGGCCGGGTGGACTGCGTGGAGACCTGGCTGTCGGGTGCCGGGCTGGTGCAGAGCGCCCGCGCAGCCGGTCTCGATGTGGCTTCGGCGAAGGAACTGGCCCGGCGGGCCGGCGGGAATGACGCGCCTGCCAGGCAGGTGCTCGCGCACTACCAGGCGCAGCTGGCCGCGGCGCTGGCCGTCGTCATCAACATCATCGATCCGGAGGTGATCGTGATCGGCGGCGGGCTGAGCCATTTGCCGGACCTTTGCGCGGGCGTGCAGTCGGCACTTGCGCCGCACGTGTTTTCCGACCGCGTGGCGGTGGATCTTCGCGTCGCGCGACACGGCGACGCCAGCGGCGTGCGTGGCGCCGCCTGGCTCTGGCCCCCCCCAACAAAGGGGTCAGAGTGAGGTTTTTCTGTACAGCATCCGGCTGTTGCCGATCATGAAAAAGTCAGCCTGAACCATTTTTTCCGCCCGCCGACGCCCGCCGCAATCACTTCTATACTTCCCCGAGGCAACTGCCAGCAGGCAGGGGGAGAGCGCATGTCCGCAGACGGCATACAGGATGACCTGGATCCGCAGGAGACGCAGGAGTGGCTGGAGGCGTTCTCCTCGGTCATCGACAAAGAGGGCGCCGTGCGAGCCGGGTTCATTCTTGGCCGGCTGATGGAGAAGGCGACCCGCTACGGCGTCAGCCTGCCCAGCGCGATCACCACCCCCTACCGCAACACCATCCACGCCAAGGACGAGGCCCCGCTGCCGGGCGACCTGTTCATGGACCGCCGCATCCGCTCGCTGATCCGCTGGAACGCGCTTGCCATGGTGCTGCGCGCGAACAAGACCGGGGACGACCTCGGCGGCCACATCGCCAGTTTCCAGTCCAGCGCGATGCTCTACGACATCGGCTTCAACTATTTCTGGCGCGCACCCTCGGAGAAAAGCGAGGGCGACCTGCTCTATGTCCAGGGCCACGTCGCGCCGGGTATCTACGCCCGCTCCTTTCTCGAGGGGCGCTTCAGCGAGGAGGACATGGATCGTTTCCGGCGGGATGTCGACGGAAAGGGGCTGACCTCCTACCCGCACCCGTGGCTGATGCCGGACTACTGGCAGTTCCCGACCGTGTCGATGGGACTGGGGCCGCTCCAGGCCATCTACCAGGCGCGCTTCATGCGGTACCTGGAACACCGCGGACTCGCGTCGATGGGCAACCGCAAGGTCTGGGCGTTCCTCGGCGACGGCGAGTGCGACGAGCCGGAGTCGCTCGGCGCCATCAACATGGCCGGGCGCGAGCACCTGGACAACCTGATCTTCGTCATCAACTGCAACCTGCAGCGCCTGGACGGACCGGTGCGCGGCAACGGCAAGATCATCCAGGAACTCGAAGGCGTGTTCCGCGGCGCCGGCTGGAATGTCCTCAAGGTCGTATGGGGCCGCCTGTGGGACCCGCTGCTCGAGCGCGACACGTCCGGCATGCTGCGCCGCCGCATGGACGAGGCGGTCGACGGCGAGTACCAGACCTACAAGAGCAAACCCGGCGGGTACACACGCGAGAAGTTCTTCGGCAAGTACCCGGAGACCGCGAAGCTGGTCGAGAAGATGTCCGACAAGGACATCTGGAACCTCAACCGGGGCGGGCACGACCCGCACAAGGTATACGCCGCCTACCACGCGGCGGTGCGCCACCGCGGGCAGCCGACGGTGATCCTCGCCAAGACCGTGAAAGGCTACGGCATGGGCGAATCGGGCGAGGCCATGAACATCAGCCACCAGGTCAAGAAGATGACCGTGGACTCGCTGAAGAAATTCCGCGACCGCTTCAGCATCCCGCTCTCCGACGAGGAACTGGAGAAGATTCCCTATTACCGGCCGCCGGAGAGCAGTCCGGAACTGGTCTACATGAAGGACCTGCGGACCCGGCTGGGCGGCTTCATGCCGAAGCGGCGCAGCGAGTTCGAGGCGCTGCCGATCCCCGACCTGAGCGCCTTCGACGCGCACCTGAAGGGCAGCGGCGAGCGCGAGATCTCCACCACCATGGCCTTCGTGCGGCTGCTTTCCACGTTGCTGAAGGACAAGCAGATCGGCCAGCGCATCGTGCCGATCATTCCCGACGAGGCGCGCACCTTCGGCATGGAGGGGCTGTTCCGTCAACTCGGCATCTACTCCTCCGTGGGGCAGTTGTACGAGCCCGAGGACGCCAGCCAGATGATGTTCTACCGGGAGAGCAAGGAAGGGCAGGTGCTGCAGGAAGGCATCAACGAGGCGGGCGCAATGTCCTCCTGGATGGCGGCGGCGACCAGTTACAGCTCGCACAACTACGCCATGATCCCGTTCTACATCTACTACTCGATGTTCGGATTCCAGCGCATCGGCGACCTGGCGTGGGCGGCTGGTGACATGCAGGCGCGCGGTTTCCTGCTCGGCGGCACTTCCGGGCGCACGACCCTGAACGGCGAGGGACTGCAGCACCAGGACGGCCACAGCCACATCCTCGCGCAGACCATCCCCAACTGCATCAGCTACGACCCGACCTATGCCTACGAACTCGCGGTGATCGTGCAGGACGGCTTGCGCCGCATGTTCCGGGAGCGCGAGAGCGTCTTCTATTACATCACCACGCTGAATGAGAACTACGCCCATCCCGGCATGCCGGAGGGCGCCGAGGAGGGCATCCGCCGCGGTATGTACCTGCTGGAGGAGGACGAAGAGGGGCTGGAGCCGCGCGTGCAGCTGCTCGGCTGCGGCGCCATCCTGCGCGAGGTGCGCGAGGCCGCCGCCATCCTGCGGGGGGACTTCAACGTGGACGTCGACGTCTGGAGCGTGACCAGCTTCAACCTGCTGGCGCGCGACGGTCACGACATCGCGCGCTGGAACATGCTGCACCCGGAGCAGGAGCCGCGCGCCAGTTACGTCGAGCAGTGCCTGGGCGATCGCAACTGCCCGGTGATCGCCGCGACCGATTACATGAAGCTCTACGCCGAGCAGATCCGCGCCTGGGTGCCGCACGAGTACATCGTGCTGGGTACGGACGGCTTCGGCCGCAGCGACTCGCGCAAGAAGCTGCGCGAGTTCTTCGAGGTGGACCGTCGTTACGTGGTGCTGGCTGCGCTCAAGGCGCTGCACGAGCGCGGCACCATCGACGCGCAGACGGTCAGCAACGCGATCGGCCAGTTCGGCATCGAAGCCGACCGGCCGAACCCGCAGTACAGCTAGCAGGGACGGGCAGACAGCCGTGGGCACGGAGCAGGTCAAGGTTCCCGACATCGGCGGCGCCGACGAGGTGGAAGTCATCGAGGTCCTGGTCGCGGCCGGTGACGAGGTGGTTCCCGAGCAGTCCCTCATCGTGCTCGAGTCCGACAAGGCGTCGATGGAGATCCCCTCGCCGGGCGCAGGCCGCATCGTCGAGGTGAAAGTGGCGGTCGGCGACAAGGTGTCCGAGGGTCACGACATCCTGGTGCTGGAATCCGAGCGCAGTGCGCCGACCACACAGGCGGATGTCCTCGATGCGACGCAGCCCGAAGAGCCGGACCAGCCGGAGGAGCAGGCCGGGGATGAGCCGGCGGCTGCTTCGCCCGGGCCGGCGGGAACCGGCGGCGTGCAGACCGTGAACGTGCCGGACATCGGCGGCGCCGAGGGCGTCACGGTGATCGAGGTCTGCGTCCGGGAAGGGGACGACCTGGCGGCGGAAGACCCCATCGTCGTGCTCGAATCGGACAAGGCGTCGATGGAGATCCCCAGCCCGGCGGCCGGGCGCGTGGAGCGTGTCATCGTCCACCTGGATGCGAAGGTCTCCGAGGGCGACCCGCTGATCGAACTGGCGGTGGCCGGTACCGGACAGCGGGCGGGTGCCGCGCCCGCGCCGGCGCGGGCACCGAAAACGGACCCGGCGCCCGGCCCGGCGGAGATGACCGACCGGCCGCCGGTGCCATCGAAGCCGGCCAGCTATTCGCCCGGCGCGTCGGTCCACGCCGGCCCGGCGGTGCGCCGGCTGGCGCGCGAGTTCGGTGTCGACCTGGCGCGCGTGCCGGGGAGCGGGCGCAAGGGTCGCGTCCTGAAGGAAGACATCCAGCAGTACGTCCGCGACATGCTGGCGCGCGGGGGCGGTGACCCCGGCAGCGCCGGGACCAGCCTGCCGGAGATGCCGGAAGTGGACTTCTCGAAGTTCGGGCCGGTCGAGGAGGTCGAACTCAGCAAGATCAACAAGCTCAGCGCGAAGAACCTGCACCGGTCCTGGCTGCACGTGCCCCACGTCACCCAGTTCGACGACGCCGATATCACCGAGCTGGAGAATTTCCGCAAGGCGCACAACGGGCAGATTCCCGACCACGGCGTGAAACTGACGCTGCTGCCCTTCATCGTCAAGGCCTGCGCCGGCGCGCTGGCGCAGCATCCACGCTTCAACACGTCGCTGCATCCCTCCGGCGAGAAACTGATCCAGAAACAGTACTGCCACATCGGCATCGCCGTGGATACGCCCGGCGGCCTGGTGGTGCCGGTGATCCGTGACGTGCCCGGCAAGGGCATCTACGACCTGGCGCGCGAATGCGGCGAACTGGCCGAGAAGGCCCGCAACAAGCGGCTGTCGCCGGCGGACATGCAGGGTGCCTGTTTCAGCATCTCCAGCCTGGGCGGCATCGGCGGCACGGCCTTCACGCCGATCGTCAATGCGCCCGAGGTGGCCATCCTCGGCGTGTCGAAGTCCGGTTTCCAGCCGGTGTACAACGGCAGCGGCTTCGAGCCCCGGCTGATGCTGCCGCTCTGCCTGTCCTATGATCACCGCGTCATCGACGGTGCGCTGGCCGCGCGCTTCGTCACGACGCTCTCGCGCCTGCTGGGTGACATCCGGCATCTGCTTCTCTAGCCCGGACAAGGAATGCTGCCGTGAAGCTGTTACTCGCTCCGTCCATCCAGCTGATGAACCGGCTGACGTTCACGGGCAAGTTCGGACTGATCAGCCTGATTTTCCTGGTGCCGCTGGTCGCCACCGGCTGGCTGGTGCTGGAGCAGGCGCTGACCGAGGCGCAGCGGATCCGCGACGAGCGCGTCGGCGTGAAGGTGCTGGAGAAATCCCTGGTGCTGCTGCACGCGGCCAGTGACTACCGCGACGTGCGGCTGGTCGCCACCTATCACGAGGTGCCCGAGGTGCAGGCGCTGGTGGCAAAGCAGGCGAAACAGGTGACCCGGCTGCTGGAGGAAATCCGGGCCATGCCGTTCAGCGGGCGCAACCGCGCGGAGATCGATGAAAACCTCGACGAAGTGGCGAAGAAGTGGAAGGAGGTCAGCGCGGCGGTCGGCACGTTCGGTTACCTGAAGAACAACTTCGCCTATTACGATGATTTCGTGAAGATGCTGCGGCGCAAGCTGCAGACCGTGATCCAGATGTCCGGCCTGGCGCGCGATCCGGACCCGGTCATCTCCTACCTGACGGGCATGGTCTCCTCGGACCTGCCGAACCTCGTCTCCCGGCAGGGGCTGGCGCGGGCGATCGGCAGTCACGCGCTGACCCAGCCCTCGCTGACCTCGCCGCTGGAACGCGAGCTCAACAATGCCGTCGACGGCCTGATCGAGGCCGACCAGCAGTACCAGCAGATGCTTGCGCTGACCACGACCAATCTCGGGGCAGGTTCCCGGGTCGCGAAGGCGGCGGAGGCGGCGAAGGGCGCCTTCGAGTCCATGCAGAACCTGCTCGAGGAGCACACCGTGCTGGCCGGCTCGCTTGAGTACCCGTGGCAGGATTACTACCGCGAGGCGTCCGCGTTCATCGACCAGGTGGAAAAGGTGGGTATCGAGGCGCTGCCGATCATGGACCAGCGCCTGGCCTCCCTCCTCGCCGAACAGGAGCGCAGGATCAAGACCATCGTCGCGGTCCTGGTCAGCGTGGTCCTGGTGATCGCGTGGCTTTATTCCGGTTTCTACTTCTCGGTACGGCTGACGGTGCGCCAGCTGCTGAATTCGGCGAGCGCGATTTCCGAGGGCGACCTGAAGGTGCGCGTGCAGCCGCACAGCCGGGACGAGCTCGGTACGCTGGCCGAGGAGTTCAACACCATGACTGCGCGGGTACAGAACCTGGTCCAGCAGGTGCAGCAGTCGGTGCTGGAGGTGGAACAGCAGGCCGAGGAGGTGTCCGGCATCGCGGAAGAGAGTTCCGAGATTACCGTGCAGCAGTTGCGCGAGATCGCCCGCGTCGGGCAGTCCACGGAAGTCATGTCGCGGCAGGCGCGGCAGATCGATGCTGCCGCGGACGCGGCGCGCGTCTCGGCCGAGAAGGCCAAGGAACAGACCGGGACCGGCCGCACGCGGGTGGACTCGGCGCGGGCCAGCATCCAGAGCCTCTCCGACGGCATCGGCGAATCGGTCAAGGTGATCAACAACCTCGTGCAGCACAGCGACCAGATCAACAACGTGCTGGACGTCATCAAGGAGATCGCCGAGCAGACCAACCTGCTGGCGCTGAACGCCGCCATCGAGGCGGCGCGGGCCGGGGAGCAGGGCCGGGGGTTCGCGGTGGTGGCGGACGAGGTGCGCATCCTGGCGCAGCGCACGCAGGAGTCCACCCAGGAAATCGCCCAGATGATCGGCAGCCTGCACGGTGGGGTCGAGAACACCGTGGCGGCGATGGAAGCCAGCCGGAAACTGACCAACAAGACCGTGGAGCATTCCGAGGAACTGGAGGAGGCCCTGCAGCACATCGAGCAGGCGGTCAACAAGATCGTCGAGATGATCGGCGAGATCGCGCGCGGCGCCGCCTACCAGAGCGAACAGGTCATCGAGATCGACCGCCAGGTGCATTCCATCAGCGACGCCGGCGAGACCACCCAGGCCGCCACGCAGCGCACCGCCCGGTCGAGCCAGAACCTGCTCGAGATCACCCACCGCCTGCGCGAACTCTCCGGCACCTTCAAGGTGTGACCCTGCCGGGCCGGCTGCCCGGCCCGGACCGCATGCTGTGCGTCGCGCGGTCGGGGCTGGCTACCGCCAGTCCGGCGTCCAGCGCAGGTCGAGCAGGAAGTTCCGTTCCGGCGCCGCGTAGAAAGCCGTTTCGACGCGCGTGCAGGTGAACCCGACGAACGTGGAGCAGGCAGCGGCCCCGGAGGCGGCGTAGCGTTCGTCGAACAGGTTGTTGACGCGCCCGGACACCGCCCAGGCGCCCTGCCGCCACCGCATTGCGAAATCCACGCGGTCGAATCCGTTCAGGTCGTCCTGCTGGTTGGTGTCATCGCCGTCGGGCACGCGGTCGGACTGGTGATGAAACTGCAGGGTGCTGCTCAGCTGGTCGCTCCAGTGCCGGGTCACGGAGGCGGTCGTGTTGCGCTCCGCCACCGCGGGGATGCGTTTACCGGCGTTCGGGCCGCCGTCGAGGCGCGCGTTGACGAACGCATGGTGCAGCGCGAAGTCGGTGCGCGCGTTCAGCGCCCAGTTGATCCCGGCCTGCCAGCCGACGCGCAGGGTCGGGTCGAGGTTGCGGTTGACCGGGAAGGGATTGACGGACGGATCGGCCACCTCGGTCGCGATCTCGTCCTCCAGGCGCAGGTGAAATGCCGAGAAGTGGTAGCTCACGGCGGCGCGCTGGTGGCGAAAACCCGCTTCCCAGGAGGTGCCGGTCTGCGGTTCCAGGGGCCGGGTCACCCCGAACGCCTGCCCGGCGTGTTCGTCCACCTTGCCGAACCGCACGCTCTCGCTGCGCCGCAGGAACCACTCGGTACGGGCGCTGGCACGCCACAGCAGGCCGAGGTCCTTGAGGAACTCCCGCTCGCGCACGTTGCGCCCGCCGACGAACGTGAAGCTGTCCAGGATGTGCGTGTCGACCCAGGCCTGTCGCAGGCCGACGGTGGCCTCCAGGTCAGGCAGGATCGGGAAACCCAGCTGGGCGTAGAGCGCCTGTGAGCGCTGCTCGGCCTGCTGCACGCCGAAGGGGGAGCGCAACGTGTAGTGCGCACGTTCAAGGTCGAAGCCGAACAGCCACTGCCGCGCCCCCGTCCGGCCGGGCAGGGTGCCGGCGATGCGCGGGTACAGGCTCCACTGGCGCCGGTCCTGCGTAAACGCGGTGCTGCGCAAGCGGCCGAAAGCGGCGTCCTCGCGCCAGTCGTAGTCCACCAGCGCCTGCCAGTTCTCGTCCAGGTCCCACTGCAGGCCCGCGCGCGCGGCGTCCCGCTCGGTGTCCACGAAATCCCCGGGGAACTGCGCCTGGCGCCGGTCCTGGTTGTAGCGGTTGGAGAACAGGGCGCCGGCCTGCTGCAGGTCCTCGTCCTGCTGGCTCCAGTGCAGCCATGCCCGGGCAGGGCCGTCGCTGTAATCCAGCCCCAGTTGCTGCAGCGAGTCCTCGCGGTGATTGCGGACGCGGTAGTTGTCGGTACGCAACTCGCGTGCGCCGACGTGCAGGGTCAGTGCGTCGGTCAGGGGGGCGCGCACCCGCACCCCGCCGGCCTCGCGATCGTAACTGCCGCCACCGAGATGCACGGAGAGGTGCTGCCGATGTCCCCCACGGGTCACGATGTTGATCACGCCGCCCACAGCGCTGTCTCCGTAGAGTGCACCCGCGCTGCCCTCGATGATCTCGATGCGCTCGATGTCCTCCAGCATGATTTCGCTGAGCGCCGGCGGGGCGAGATCCAGGCTGTTGTTGAGCCGTCGTCCGTCGAGGAGGATGAGCGTGTTGCCGGCCGCGTTCTCACCGAAACCGCGCAGGCCGATGCGCGTGCTGGATCCGTCGCCGACCAGGTCGGTGACCTGTACCGCCGGTACGCCGCGCAGCAGGTCCGGTACGTCGCGGCTGCCGCTGCGCGCGATTTCCTCGCGGGTGATGACCGTGCGCGCCGCCGGCAGGTCGGTGTGCAGCCGTGCCGACCGGCCCGCGGTCACCAGGATTTCCATCATCTCCCGGTGGTTCTCACCCGGTTCACCCGCGGCAGTTGCGGGGGCATGCGAGAGGGAAACGAACAGCAGAAGGAAGAAGTGCAGGAGTTGCATCGGCCAGGTCCCCGTGACGATTCATGTTCACTGTTACGGGGTGCCGGGGCGCAGCCGGCAATGAAACATACCGGGACACGTCCCCAGCGCAGCCCGCCGCAGCGCTTGGTGCATGGTTTCTCCGCGGGCCGGTATCCGGACTTGCAGCGCCGGCCGGAAGGCCGGAACGGGCAGCGCCTTCCCCGGCGCCGCTGGCGCGGATCCGAGTGGCTCGTGCTGCCGGAATGGCGCCGGGCCATTCCCTGTTTACCGTTGCGGGGGCAGTGACGGACTTGCACCGTCTTCCCTGGCGCCCGGGACGAGGCGCAGAGTGTTGGGAAATTGCCTGTGGCTGTCAACCGGGCATCAGGATTTACGGGTGTTTCCCTGGTGCGAACCGGACAGGCGCGGATCCTGCTGCACCGGCAGCCGGATCGTGAAGCAGGTGCCGCGACCGGGTTCGGACTGGGCCTCCATCTGGCCGCGGTGGTTGGTGCAGATGATGAAATAGGAAACGGACAGGCCGAGTCCGGTGCCGCTGCCGACATCCTTGGTGGTGAAGAAGGGCTCGAAAATCCGCTTGCGGACCTCGTCGCTCATGCCGATGCCGTTGTCTTCCACCTGGATGACGGCATAGGGACCGTTACGGCTGCTGCGGATGCTGAGCTTCCCGGGCGGGGCGTCATCGCCGCGGGCGCGGATGGCGTGGATGCCATTCTTGATCAGGTTGAGCATCACCTGCTCGATTTCGCTGGGCATGCAGGGGACGATGAGACCCGGGTCGAGGTCGGTCTCCAGGTCGATGTTGCCCACCGCGAGTTCCGACTGCAGGTCCAGGTCGCTGCGGGCGATCTCGATGGAACGCTCCAGCAGGTCGCCGAGGTTGTTTGGCGAGAGCGTCTTGTCGCTGTGGCGGCTGAACTGCAGCATATTGGAGACGATCTTGGCGGCGCGCTCTCCGGCGTCCTGGATGTTTTCGAGGAAGCGCAGGATGTTCTGCTGGTCGAGGTAGTCGCGGATGATGTTCAGGTTGGTGCCGCAGCGGTAGGCCAGTTCGGTGTTGCGCGGCAGTTCCGGCGACAGCCGCCGGCGGATGTTCTGGGCGCTGTGCAGGATTGCCCCCAGCGGGTTGTTGATCTCGTGCGCCATGCCGGCGGCGAGACCGCCCACGGACATCATCTTCTCGGTCTGGACCAGCATCTCCTCGAGCTGCAGGCGGTCGGTGACGTCGTCCATGCGCACCGCCGCCCCCGGGTAGCCGGTGTCGGACAGCGGGTAGATCACGATGTCGTAGTAGCGCTGCTCGCTGCCGATGCGCTGCGGCAGCGACTCGATCTTGTGGGTCTTGCGTTCGTGCAGGGCCTCTTCCATGTACTCGCGGAAGCCGGCCAGCGCCGGGAACACCTGGTCGATGCGCGAATACATCGCGTCGCCGGTGGCAGTGCCCGATACGCGCGTCGCCTCGCGGTTCCACTGCGTCACCGTGAGGTTGCCGTCGACCGTGATCAGCACCGACGGCATCGAGTTGATGATGTTGACCAGGTAGTTCTTGAAGTCGGTGAGGGCGCGCTCGGCCTGGGTCCGCTCGCGGATCTCCGATTCCAGTTTGGCATTGGCGCGGCGCGTCTCCTCGGCCAGGTACTGCGCCGCCTCCGTCGCGCTCTCCGCCTTCTCGCGCGCCGAGTTCAGCAGCCGTTCGCGCGCCTCCACCCGCCGGATCATGTTGTTGAATGCATCCGACAGCGTGCCGAGTTCGTCGTCCGCGGCCTTGGCGGCGCGGATGCTGTAGTCCTTCTCGGTGGAGATCATGCGCGCGGTGTGAATCAGCGAATTGATCGGCTCCACCAGCGTGCGCTGGATGTGGCTCAGGAACAGGCGGATGAGCAGCATGAACAGCAGGGCGATGAGCATGGAGACGATCAGCGCCCCCTGCAGGTAGATCTCCGGCAGGCGCGGCACCACCAGGATGCGCAGCTCGCCGGCCGGGTCGTGTCCGATGCGCAACGGATAACGGCTTTCCAGGATGTCGAGATGGGCACCGCCGTCCTGCTGCGGGCCGGAGTAGCTGTAGACGATGTCCCCGGACACTTTGCGCACATCCCCGCCGACGAGGCCGGGGATGTGTTCCTGCAGCGCGAGGAACAGCAGGTTGGCGCGCATCGGGTCCTGCAGGATGGCCTCGGTCAGCGGGCGCTGGCTCACCAGGCTGGCGACGAGCGCGAGTTCACCCGGCAGCACCCGCTGGCGGTAGGCTGCGCCGCCGGCCCAGAGGAAGGCGCCGCTGGTCACCGCGACCATGAGCGTGGCGAGGATGAGGAAAACCGCCACCAGTCTGCCGCTGACCGAGGGTCGCAGGAATCGCTGGCGCAGGGTCTGCAGCATCGCGGCCCGCTCAGAGGGAGCGAATCTTTTCCAGCTGCGCCCGGATGCGATCCTGGTGCAATTCGAGTTCTTCCAGCCGGGCCCGCTCGGTGGCGACGACCGCCTCCGGCGCGTTGGCGACGAAGCGCTCGTTGTCGAGCTTGCCGCGCACGCCGGCCAGGTTCCTGTCGAGTTTCGCCAGTTGTTTCTCCAGGCGCGCCAGTTCCGCCTCGCGGTCGATCAGCCCGGCCATGGGGACCAGCAGTTCCAGTCCGTCCACGGGCTGGGAGGCGCTGACCGGCGGGGTTTCGCCGGGTTCCAGCCAGCGGATGGATTCCAGCCGCGCCAGCGCACACAGGAACGATTCGTTCTCGCCGCTCCGCCGCCGGTCCTCGTCGTCGCCGCCGCGCAGCAGCAGGGGGATCCTGCGCGCCATCGAGATGTCCATCTCGCCACGGATATTGCGCGCCGCGATGACGATGCGCCGCAGCCACTCGACATCCGCCGCCGCCTCGGGATCGGCGCGGCCGGGGTCCGGCTCCGGGTACGGTTCCAGCATGATGGTGGCGCCGTCCTTGCCGGCGACCGTCTTCACGGACTGCCAGATCTCCTCCGTGATGAACGGGATGAAGGGATGCGCCAGCCGCAGCACGGTCTCCAGCACGCGCACCAGCGTGCGGCGCGTGCCGGTCTGCAGCGCCGCGCCGGCCTGTGCGTCGTTCAGCACCGGCTTGCTGAGTTCCAGGTACCAGTCGCAGTACTCGTGCCAGACGAACTCGTAGAGGGCGCGCGAGGCGATGTCGAAGCGGTAGGTGCGAATGCCCTCCAGCACGCTCGCCTCGGCATCCTGCAGGCGGGTGATGATCCAGCGCTCGGCCAGCCCCAGTTCGTACTCCGAGTCGATGCCGCAATCCCTGCCTTCCACGTTCATCAGCACGTAACGCGCCGCGTTCCAGAGCTTGTTGCAGAAGTTGCGGTAGCCCTCCATGCGCCCCATGTCGAACTTGATGTCACGGCCGGTGGAGGCCAGCGAGTAGAACGTGAAGCGCAGCGCGTCGGTACCGTAGGCTGCGATGCCCTCGGGGAAATGCTTGCGGGTGGCCTTCTCGATCTTCTTCGCCAGCTGCGGCTGCATCATGTTGCTGGTGCGCTTGGCGAGCAGGCCCTCCAGGCTGATGCCGTCGATGAGGTCGAGCGGATCCAGCACGTTGCCCTTGGACTTGGACATCTTCTGCCCTTCCGCATCGCGCACCAGGCCGTGCACGTAGACCTGACGGAACGGCACCTGCCGGCGGAAGTGCAGGGTCATCATGATCATGCGCGCGACCCAGAAGAAGATGATGTCGAACCCGGTCACCAGCACCGACGTGGGGTGGAACTGCTGCAGTTCGGGTGTCTCCTCGGGCCAGCCCAGCGTCGAGAAGGTCCACAGGGCGGAAGAGAACCAGGTGTCGAGTACGTCCTCGTCCTGTTCGAGCGCGAGTCCCGGATCCAGGCCGTGCTTCTTCCGCACCTCTGCCTCGTCACGGCCGACGTAGACATTGCCCTGGGCGTCGTACCAGGCCGGGATGCGATGGCCCCACCAGAGCTGCCGGCTGATGCACCAGTCCTGGATGTCGCGCATCCAGGCGAAATAGGTGTTCTCCCAGTTTTTCGGTACGAACTCGATGTCGCCGTCCTCGACCGCGCGGATGGCCTCCCCGGCCAGCGGCGCGGTGCGCACGTACCATTGGTCGGTGAGGAGGGGTTCGACCACCACGTGCGAACGGTCGCCGCGTGGCACCTTCAGCCGGTGGTCCTCGATCTTCTCGACCAGGCCGGCGGCGTCGAGGTCCTTCAGTACCTGTTCGCGCGCCTCGTAGCGGTCCATGCCACGGTAGGCCTCGGGCGCGTTGTCGTTGATGGCGGCGTCGATGGTGAAGATGTTGATCAGTGGCAGGCCGTGGCGCATGCCGACCTCGTAGTCGTTGAAGTCGTGCGCCGGCGTGATCTTGACGCAGCCGCTGCCGAACTCGGGATCGACGTAGTCGTCCGCGACCACCGGGATGGTGCGGCCGGTCAGCGGCAGCTCCACTTCCCTGCCCACCAGGTGGCGGTAGCGTTCGTCCCCGGGGTGCACGGCGACCGCGCTGTCCCCCAGCATGGTCTCGGGACGGGTGGTCGCCACCACCAGGTGCCCGCTGCCGTCGGCGAGCGGATAGCGGAAGTGCCAGAGCTTGCCGTTCTCCTCCTCGGAGACCACCTCAAGGTCGGAGATCGCCGTGTGCAGTTTCGGGTCCCAGTTGACCAGCCGCTTGCCGCGGTAGATCAGACCCTCCTCGTAGAGGCGGACGAACACCTCCCGTACGGCGTTGGAGAGGCCGGGGTCCATGGTGAAACGCTCGCGCGACCAGTCGACCGAGCTGCCCATGCGCCGCAACTGTTTCGCGATGGTGCCGCCGGATTCGGTCTTCCACTGCCAGACGCGCTCGATGAAGGCCTCGCGTCCGAGGCCGGTGCGTGACTCACCCTGTGCGGCGAGCTGACGTTCCACCACCATCTGTGTGGCGATGCCGGCGTGGTCGGTGCCCATCTGCCAGAGCGTGCGTGACCCGCGCATGCGCTGGTAGCGGATCAGCAGGTCCATGATCGAGTCCTGGAAGGCGTGGCCCATGTGCAGGCTGCCGGTCACGTTCGGCGGCGGGATCATGATGCAGTAGGGGTCGCCGTCGCCGGCGGGCGCGAACCAGCCCGACTCCTCCCAGGCTGCGTACCAGTACTGCTCCCGCTCCGCGGGCTGCCAGGTCTTTTCCATCGGGGGTCAGTCTTCCTGTGCGATCAGCTGCTCGCGCAGGCGGCGGCGCAGTTCGTGTTCGATGATCGGCAGGTAATCGGACACCAGCTTGTCCACCATCTTTTCCGCCTCGGATGAGGACAGCTGCGGCCCGGCCGCGGCGGCCGGATCGGCCACCCGGGTCAGCGTCGGGATGTCGGCGGACGCAGTGGTTTTATCCGTGTCCCGCATGATCTTGCGCAGGAAGGCGAGTGGGTCGTGCATGGGCATGGTCCGGTGGCCGTTCACATGGGGTGGGTGTCGATGTGATAGCCGCGGTCCCGGTAGTACCGGTAGTGATCGCGCAACTGTGCCTTGATCTCCTCGCGCTCGTCGACGATCTCGGCGACCCGGGAGAACTGGCTGAAGAAGCCGGGAATCGCGTCCGCCAGGTTGATCAGGATATCGCGGTGCGCGGGCGGTTCGGCGCAGCCGATCTGGATCGGCGGTGCGGGCTCCGGGCCATCGCCGACCAGGTGGTGCGGCAGGAAGCTGTGATCGCGCTCGTGCCAGAGCCGTTCATCGAGTTCGTGGGCCATTTCCGCGTTCTCGGCGTGCAGGTAGACCTTCTGGGAGCGCCGGCGGTAGATCTGCTCCACCAGCCTGCAGGCGAACCGCAGTCGTTGCTCGGGGCCGCTCTCCGGCAGCAGGTAGAAGTCGATCTTTGTCACTGCGGCGCCTTGCCCGCCCGGTTGACCAGGTATTCCGTCAGCAGTCCCACCGGCCGCCCGGTACCGCCCTTGGCAGCACCGCTGTTCCAGGCCACCCCGGCGATGTCCAGGTGCGCCCAGGAATAGGCCCTGGTATAGCGCGCCAGGAAGCAGGCGGCCGTGATGGCGCCGCCGTGGGGCCCGCCGATGTTTGCCATGTCGGCGAAGTTGCTGTCGAGCAGGGACTGGTACTCCTCCTGCAGAGGCAGGCGCCAGGCCGGGTCGAGCGCGCTCTCACCGGCTTTCAGCAGGCTGTCTGCGAGCCGGTCGTCCTCGGTGAAGAGGCCGGAGTTCACCTTGCCGAGCGCGACCACGCAGGCGCCGGTGAGGGTCGCGATGTCGATGACGTGGGCGGGTTTGAAACGCTCGACATAGGTGAGGGCGTCACAGAGCACCAGCCGGCCCTCGGCATCCGTGTTGAGGATCTCGACGGTCTGGCCGGACATCGTCTTGACGATGTCGCCGGGCCGCGTGGCGGTGCCGGACGGCATGTTCTCGGCGGCGGCGATGACGCCGGTGACGTTCAGCGGGAGGTCCATCTCGGCGCAGGCCGTGAGCGTGCCCATCACCGAGGCCGCTCCGCACATGTCGTATTTCATCTCGTCCATGGCGGCGCCGGGTTTCAGGGAGATGCCGCCGGTATCGAAGGTGATGCCCTTGCCGACCAGTACTTCCGGTGCCTGGCCGCGCTTGCCGCCGCTGTACTCGATGATGATCAGCTGGGCCTCGTTGGCGCTGCCGTTGCTGACCGAGAGCAGGCAGTGCATGCCGAGGCGTGACATCTCGCGTTCACCCAGCACCTTGACCCGGACCTTGTCGTGCTTCGATGCCAGGGCGCGTGCCTGGCTGGCCAGGTAGCGTGGGTTGCAGACGTTGGGTGGCAGGTCGCCGAGACGGCGGGCGACCGAGATGCCGGCCGCGAGCGCCTGGCCCTGCGCCAGTGCCGCTTTCAGTTTCGCCCGGCCGGCTTTCGCCGGCAGCGCGATATTCACCGTCTTCAGCGTCGGCGTCCGGCCCTTCTTGCTCTTGTACTCGGTGAAGCGGTAATCGAGCTTCTCCGACTCCAGTGCGATGCAGCGGGCGATCCATTCCGGACCGGCGCCCCTGACCGGTGCGTCCAGCAGGGTCAGCAGGGCATCCTTCGCGCTGGTGCGGGCGACCGCCTCGAGCGCCGCGCGCAGTGCCTGTGCGTAGACCTTGCGGGTCAGCTTGGAGACCGCCCCCAGCCGGACCAGCAGCACCCGGGCCGCACCGAGGCCGGGGACGGGCTGCAGCAAAAGGGTGGCCCCGGCCTTCTCGTCGAGGTCTCCTGACCGGAGGGCCGCCGCGATGGCGCCGGACGACGCCTTGTCGGCCTCCTTGCCGGCCGGCAGCAGCTTCTTGCCCTCCAGCACGCCCAATACCAGACATTGCGTGCCGGATTTGGCACTATCCACCGCTCTGAGATGAAGTTCCATGCGTTACCCTGTACCGCCAGACAGACAGATTCGGAATTCTTTCCGATAATAAAATGCGCGGGCGCGCCCTAGTCTAAGGGATAGTCCGTTGAGTTGCATCGACCAGGCCGTCCCGGGAGCCGCTGCTTGATCATATTCCGTTACCTTTCACGGGAAGTGCTGACCACGCTGCTGGCAGTGCTCATCGTCCTGCTTCTGATCACCATGAGCGGGCGTTTCGTGAAGTACCTCGCCGACGCCGCCGCCGGCGAGCTCTCGGCCGACGTGCTGTTCCTGCTGATGGGCTACCGGCTGCCGAACTTCCTCGAACTGATCCTTCCGCTGTCGCTGTTCCTCGGCATCCTGCTGGCCTACGGTCGCATGTACATGGACAGCGAGATGACGGTGCTCACGGCCTGCGGCTACAGCAACACGCAGTTGCTCGGCGTCACGCTGGGGATGTCACTGCTGGTCGCCGCGCTGGTCGCCTGGACCGGCATCTGGCTGAGTCCCTGGGGCGCGCAGAAAGTCGAGGAGGTGCTGCTGGAGCAGAAGTCCCTGACCGAGTTCGACATGCTCGCGCCCGGGCGGTTCCAGAGCATGAGCAGCGGTACCCGCGTCACCTACACCGAGGAACTCTCGCGCGACCGCAAGAAACTCAGCAACGTGTTCATCTCGGAACGGCGGGTGGGCAAGGAAGGCCGCGTCCAGCACATCGTGCTGATCGCCCGGTCCGGCACCCAGTTCATCGACGAGGCCTCCGGGAGCCGTTTCCTGCTGCTGGAAAACGGCCGCCGTTACGAGGGTACCCCGGGTCTGCTGGATTTTCGCGTGACCCGCTTCGAGGAATACGGCGTCAAGATCGCCGAGCCGGTGGTGAGCGAACGGCGGCGCAAGCTGGAGGCGGTGCCCTCGCGCGAACTGTGGGGCTCCGGGAAGAGACACGAGGTGGCCGAGCTGCAATGGCGGCTGTCCCTGCCGCTGCTGGTCCCCATCGTGGTGATGATCGCCGTGCCGCTCAGCAAGGTGAACCCGCGCCAGGGCCGTTTCTTCAAGCTGGTGCCCGCCATCATGCTGTACATCGTGTATATCGGGCTGCTGATCTGGGCCCGGGACAGCATCGAGAAGGGCAGCCTGGGCGCCTTCCCGGGCGTCTGGGTCGTGCACCTGCTGTTCGCGTTTGTCGGGCTCGGGCTCCTCTACGGCGAGGAGGCCTGGCAGCGCTATCTCTTCCGCCGGGGCGAGACGGCGCTCGAGAAGGCGAAGGCCCCCGGGGGTGAGGCGTGATCCTGGCCCGGACCCTGGACCGCTATATCGGCACCACCGTGCTGGGCGCCATGGGCTTCGTGGCGCTGATCATCGTCGGGCTGGACCTGATCTTCCAGTTCATCGCCGAACTGAATGAAACCGAGAACAACTACCAGTTTCCGCAGGTGCTGCAGTTCATCTTCCTGCGCCTGCCGGGACGCGTCTACGAGTTCGTCCCGATCGCGGCGCTGGTCGGCTGCCTGGCCGGTCTCGGCTCGCTCGCCACCCGCAGTGAACTGGTGGTGATGCGCGCCGCCGGCATGTCCATCCGGCGCATCACCTGGTCGGTGATGCAGCCGACGCTGGTGCTGGTGGTGGTGGCCGTGCTCATCGGCGAGTACGTGGCCCCCTACACCGACAAGCTGGCCGAGACCAGGCGCGACCTGGCGCAGAGCGGCGAGACGCTGAAAACCTCCCGGCAGGGCCACTGGTACCGCGAGGACAACCGCTTCATGCACTTCGCGGCGGCGGAAACCAACGGTGTGCTGCACGGCATCACGTTCTATACCTTCGACGAGTCCGGCAATCTCACCGGCATGACGTTCGCCAGGCGGGCGCTCTACACGGCTGGCCAGTGGCAGCTGGAGGACGTGGTGAAGACCAGCCACGACCGGTATGGCAACAAGCTGCTGGATGTGCGCAGCCTGCCGTGGGAGACGGATCTCACGCCCAGGCTGCTCGACGTGCTGTTCGTGGACCCGGATCACCTGTCGATGAACGGCCTGTACGATTACGCCCGCTACCGGGAGGACCAGGGACTTGAATCGGAGAGCTACTGGCTCGAATTCTGGTCCAAGCTGATGCTGCCGGTGGCCACGCTGTCGCTGGTGCTGGTCGGGGTGTCCTTCATCTTCGGTCCGCTGCGGGACGGCACCATGGGCTTCCGCATCTTCATGGGCGTCATCATCGGGCTGGTGTTCAAGTACAGTCAGGACCTGCTCGGTCCGTCGAGCCTGGTGTTCGGCTTCCCGCCGATCGTCGCGGTGCTCGCGCCGATCGGGGTCTGCCTGCTGATCGGCGTCCTGCTGCTGCGCAAGGCCGGCTGATTCAGGACCAGCGCCGCCCCCGCGGGACGAGGATCACGCGCGTACCGGACAGCAGGTCCTGCCACATGCGTTTTTCCGGGTCCCAGAGCATCCAGAGGAAGCCGAGACCGAAGGCCAGCAGGGACAGCGCGCCACCGAGCAGCCGCAGCCCGATCATGCGAAGGGAGATATGCCGGCCGTGTGCGGGCGCCAGTTGCAGCCGCCAGGCCAGCATGCCCAGGGTGCGGCCGTCGCGCATCCAGAACCCGCCGAGGAACAGCACGGTGCTGCCGAGCACCAGCGCCTGCATGGTGGCGCGCGGAGCGGCCTCGCCGCCGGAGAAGTAGACGGCAACCCAGCCGAGCACGAACCAGATCGCCAGCAGCAGCACGCCGTCGTAGACCATGGCCGCGAGCCGGCGCAGCAGGCCGGCCGGCGCGACCGACTCGAATTCAAAGTCCGCCATGCACGAACTGGCGCGCGGTGCGCCCGCTGAAGGAGGCCTGCCCGCGCGCGAACTGCAGCGCCTGCAGGTGGAGTTCGCTGCCCTCCGCCAGCGGGCGACCGGAAAGCTTCTCCACCAGGGCGAGATACTGTGCCTGGCCGAACGGATGGAAGGCGAGCCGCAGGCCGAAGCGCTCCGACAGGGAGAGCTTCTCCTCCACCCCGTCGGCGTAGTGCAGTTCTCCGTCGACAATGGCGGTCTGCAGGTTCTCGCGCATGGTTTCAGGCAGCAGGTGGCGGCGGTTGGAGGTGGCGCAGACGAGGACGTTCGCCGGCGGGGTCTCGATCGATCCCTCCAGGGCGCTCTTCAGGGCGCGGTAGCCATGCTCCCCCTCCTCGAAGGAGAGGTCGTCGCAGAACAGCAGGAAGCGGTAGGGCAGTTCGGCGACCAGGTCGAGGATCTCCGGCAGGTCGAGCAGTTCGTCCCGGTCCACCTCGATCACCCGCAGGGAACGACCGGCCAGGTGGTTCAGCGCCGCCTTCACCAGCGAGGACTTGCCGGTGCCGCGCGCGCCCCAAAGCAGGACGTTGTTGCAACCGTCCCCCTGGAGAAAACGCTCGAGGTTGGCGAGAAATGCCGACTTCTGCCGGTCGATGCCGTGCAGGTCATCGAGGGTGACCGGATCCAGCCGGCGCACCGCGCGCAGGGCCTGCCGGCGCCCGCGCCAGACGGCCGCCAGGGTGTCTTTCCAGTCGGAGTGTTTCATGGGCGCGCCCTCTCCACGGTCTCCACGGTGTCGCGCGGCGACGCCGGTTCCACGCGTGGAACCGGCCTGGTTGGTACCGGGAGGGGGAATCGAACCCCCACATCCTTGCGGATACCAGATTTTGAATCTGGCGCGTCTACCAGTTCCGCCATCCCGGCAATCGGCGCGGGATTATACCCCGGATGTTTTGCGGGGCTCCATGCGGCGGGGAAGTGGTGAGGGTGCTATTCGGCGACGGTCTGCGCGCCGCTGGATTTCTCCTCGCGGTGACGTTCGTGGGTCTCGTAGAACTTCCGCTTCTTCTCGTACATGTCCTTGTCGGCGTAATCGAAAATCTCGCCGGCCGGAATCTCCGAGGTGTGCGCGTGGCCGATGCTCAGGTGAATGGGCACGACCTTGATCTCTTCCTCTTCCTGGAACTTGATACGGCCGTTGGCGGTCTTGCCGTCGATACGCTGGACGAACACCCGGTAATCGTCCGGCGTCATGCGCGGACAGATGATGGCGAACTCGTCCCCGCCGATGCGCGCCACGAGGTCACTCTGGCGGCAGATTCCCTTCAGCATGCGCGCGGTCATGCGCACGGCCTGGTCGCCGATGGCGTGGCCGTGGTTGTCATTGATGGCTTTCAGGCCGACCAGGTCGATGAGGAAGAAACCGAAATGCGAGTTGCGATTCTTTTCCGCGTAGCCGACGTGCTGGCGGAACTCGCGCTCGAAATAGGTGCGGTTGTACAGGCCGGTGAGGCGGTCGGTGTGCGCGACCTTCTCCAGTTCGAAGGCCTGCTGCAGGGCCGACATGCGTTCCTGGCGCAGGATGTTGATCCGGTCCGCCAGCCCCAGCGACAGCAGCAGGACCTCCAGGCCCGAGCCGACCTGCCAGGTGTAGAGCGTGAACGCGTTGACGGGCAGGAGGCCGAGTATGGAAAGACCCCGCATCAGGGCGCCGAACAACAGCAGCAGCCACGCCGCCAGGAAGAACTGGGCGGGCCGGGAACCGCGCCGCAGGATGCGCAGGCAGCAGAACAGCAGCATGATCGCGGTGATGCAGCCGGCGAGCACGGCAACCGGGATACTCCAGCTAAGCGGCGCGATCAGCGTCAGCACCAGGGCGAAGCAGCAGAAGTAGTAGGTGCCCTGCACCCACGGGACCAGTTCCGGGCGCCGGTCGGCAATTTCCAGGAAGGGTTGCGCGAAACGGATCGCCGCCATGCAGGTCAGTGGCGCGAGCAGCGTGGGCAGCAGGTTCCCCAGCGAGGGGAAGTTCTGCCACAGGTACTGGAAGCCATGGCCGGTCGCCGCCACCTGCAGGCAGAGGAAGAGGAACAGGTACTCGCAGTAACGCAGGTAATTTTTCTCACGGATCACCGTGTACACGAACAGGTTGTAGATCAGCATCGCAACCATGATGCCGTAATACAGGCCCAGGACGAGGTTCTCGCTCGAGAGGTGTGACGACAGCGCCGCGGGCGTCCAGACGCGCAGGGGCAATTGCAGCGAGCCGGACGCCTGCACCCGCAGGTAGTACTCGGCGCCCGCTTCCGGCACCCGGCCCAGGGTGAAGACGAGGCTGCGGTGTTTCCAGGTCCGGTCGGCGAACTTCTGGCGGTCGCCCAGTACCTCCCTCTCGAAGCCGCCGCCATGCGCCGGTACGAAGAGTTCGGCGCGGTCAGCGAAGGGGAAGTCCAGTTCCAGCAGCCAGCGGCGGTCCGGGTGGTAGCCGTAATGGTCGCGGATGCGGAACCGCACCCAGTGCACGTTGCCGTTCAGGCCCAGATTGGGATTGGTCGTGAAGACCGGTTTGAACGGCAGTTCGTGGCGTCTCTTCAGGACCTCCCGGATGGTGAGGGTGCCGGCGGGATCCTCGAGGATCTCCACCACCGGGCCGAGCGCGTAGACGGCGTCCTCCCGGAGCTCCAGTTCGCCGGCCGCTGCCCGCCCGAATGTGGCAAGCAGGGCGACCAGAACGAGAAGACGGAATTTCACCGAACCGGGCAGGGCGGAATACATCAGAACTCGGGACTGTCCATGAGACGGTCCCCATAGCATACACGATGGGCATTTCGTTGACCTTGCGGTTGGTTCGCCGGCGGTAATCCGCTAGTATCCGCCGCCCCGGATTTCCCGGATTCGCGCTCATGAATCTGTCCGATTTCGACTACGAGCTGCCCGGGCACCTGGTTGCCCGCCATCCCCTGCCCGAGCGGGCCGCCAGCCGGCTGCTGTGCCTGGAGCGCGGCACGGGGCGGATCGAGCATTCATTTTTTTCCAGCCTGCCCGGGCGGCTGCGGGCCGGCGACCTGCTGGTCATCAACGACACGCGGGTGCTGCCCGGCCGCGTGGTGGCGCGCAAGCCGACCGGGGGGCGCGTCGAGATCCTGGTCGAACGACTGCTCGACGCCAGCCGAGTGACGGTGATGCTCGGCAGCAACCGGACCCCGGCGGTGGGCTCCGAACTGGTCTGCGCGAATGGTGCCCGGGCCCGGATCACCGGGCGGGACGGCGAGTTCTTCACGCTGCACTTCGATCGCGAGATCCTCCCGCTGCTGGACGAGGTCGGCGAGATGCCCCTGCCCCCCTACCTGCAGCGGGGCGCGGAGGCGTCCGACGACGAGCGCTACCAGACCGTCTATGCGCAGGTGCCGGGCGCGGTCGCGGCACCCACCGCCGGCCTGCATTTCGATGACGATGTGCTCGCAGCCATCCGCAGCCGTGGCGTGGACATCGCCCGGGTCACCCTGCACGTCGGCGCGGGGACTTTCCAGCCGGTGCGGGTCGAACGGGTCGAGGAACACGCCATGCACGCCGAGTGGCTGGAGGTGGGCGAGGACGCCTGTGACCGGATCCACGCGGCGAAGGCGCGCGGTGGCCGGGTGGTCGCGGTGGGCACGACGTCCATGCGCGCGCTCGAATCGGCCGCCGCCGGCGGCGAACTGGCGCCCATGCGGGGCGAGACACGGCTGTTCATCCTCCCCGGCTACCGGTTCCGTGTCTGCGATGCCCTGGTCACCAACTTCCACCTGCCGAAATCCACGCTGCTGATGCTGGTCAGCGCCTTCGCCGGGACCGAGCCCATCCGCGCGGCCTATGCCGAGGCGGTCCGCGCGTCCTACCGCTTCTTCAGCTATGGCGATGCCATGTTCATCCACGGGGAACCGGCATGAGCCGCATGCATTTCGAGCTGATGGGTGTGGATGCGGAGGCGCGGCGCGGCCGTGTCACCTTCCCGCGCGGCGTGATCGAGACCCCGGCCTTCATGCCGGTCGGCACGTATGGCAGCGTGAAAGCCCTCGCGCCCCGTGACCTCGAGGCCGCCGGGGCGGAAATCGTGCTCGGCAACACCTTCCACCTGATGCTGCGTCCGGGCACGGAGATCATCCGCGCGCACGGCGGCCTGCATGGTTTCATGGGCTGGGAGCGGCCCATCCTGACCGACTCCGGCGGGTTCCAGGTGTTCAGCCTCGGTGACCTGCGCAAGATCCGGGAGGAGGGCGTGGAGTTCCGGTCGCCGGTGAACGGCGACGCCATCCTGCTCACCCCGGAACGCTCCATGGAGGTACAGGCGGCGCTCGGCTCCGACATCGTCATGATCTTCGACGACTGCCCGCCCTACCCGGGGGAGGAATCCGCCATCGCCGCCTCCATGCGCCTCAGCCTGCGCTGGGCGCGCCGCTGCCGCGAGGCGCACGCCGGGAACGATGCTGCGCTGTTCGGCATCGTGCAGGGGGGCATGTTCTCCGCGCTGCGGCGCGAGTCCCTCGACGGGCTGCTGGAGATCGGCTTCGATGGCTATGCCCTGGGCGGCCTCTCGGTCGGTGAGCCGCAGCAGGAAATGTGGCGGATGATCGGCGAACTGGCGCCGCAGCTCCCCGCCGGATCGCCGCGCTACGTCATGGGCGTGGGCAAGCCGGAAGACCTGGTGGAGTCGGTGCGCCGCGGTGTGGACCTGTTCGACTGCGTGCTGCCGACCCGCAACGCCCGCAACGGGCAGCTGTTCACCCGCCGGGGCGTGGTCAACCTGCGCAACAGCCGGTTCCGCACGCTGCAGGAGCCGGTGGACGCGGAATGCAGCTGTTACACCTGCCGGCACTTCACGCTCGCCTACCTGCATCACCTGGACCGCTGCCGGGAGATCCTGGGCGCGCACCTGAACACGATCCACAACGTGCAGTACTACCTCGACCTGATGCGTGGATTGCGCGCTTCTATCGAAACAGGTACATTCGCGCCCTTCGTGAACAGCTTCTATTCGCAACGGGGCGAAGCCGTGCCGCCGGGCCCATGAGCCGGGTAGCGGGTGCGCCCGTCCTGACGGAGTGCAGCAGCACATGATTCCTTTTATCTCTCCTGCCTGGGCCGAGGCGCCCGCGGCGGCGCCGGGTCCCAGCCCGACCGCCAACCTGATCATGCTCGGCGTGTTCGTGCTGATCTTCTACCTCCTGTTGTGGCGTCCGCAGTCCAAGCGCGCGAAGGAACACCGTGACCTCGTCGCCGGGCTGTCCAAGGGTGACGAGATCATCACCAATGGCGGCATGGCCGGACGCATCACCGGCCTGGCCGAGGATTTCATCACGGTGGAGATCGCCGCCAACGTGGAAGTGAAGGTGCAGCGTTCAGCCGTCTCGGCGACGCTGCCCAAGGGGACCCTGAAGTCCGTCCAGGCATCCTGAGCCGCCCGCGTCGCCGATGAACCACTATCCGCTCTGGAAGAACCTGCTGATCGCCGCGCTGCTGGCGCTCGGCGTGCTGTACGCGTTGCCCAATCTCTACCCGGATGAGCCGGCGCTGCAGATCACCGGCGCGCGCAGTTCGATCGAGCTGGACGAACTGCGCCTGAAGGATGCGCAGGCGGCGCTGAGCGAGGCCGGGATCGGGCATCACGCCAGCCTGCCGGAGGACGGCGGCGGCATCATCCGGCTCGGCAGCGAGGACGAGCAGCTGCGCGCCAAGGAAATCGTGCAGGCGGCGCTCGGCGAGGACTACATCGTCGCGCAGAACCTGGCGCCCACCACGCCCGGCTGGCTGCACAACCTGGGTGGCCGTCCGCTCAATCTGGGGCTGGACCTGCGCGGTGGCGTGCATTTCCAGCTCGAGGTGGACATGGCCAAGGCGGTCGAGCAGCGCATCGGCGTGTACGTCAGCGAGATCAAGAGCCTGCTGCGCGAGAGCCGCACGCGGTACCGGCTGGTGCGCGGCAACAAGGACGGCACCATCGTCATGAAATTCACCGATGCCGAACGCCTGGAGACGGCGCGCCGGCTGGTCGAGGACGAATACACCGAATTCGAGATCAACGACCTGCCGGGTGAGGATGCGCCGTCCATCCGTCTCACGCTGAGCGATGCCAAGCGCAAGGAGATCCAGGATTACGCGATCCGGCAGAACCTGACCACGCTGCGCAACCGCGTCAACGAACTGGGCGTGGCGGAACCGCTCGTGCAGCGGCAGGGCGCATCGCGGATCGTCGTCGAACTGCCCGGCGTGCAGGACACCGCGCTGGCCAAGCGCGTGCTGGGCGCCACCGCCAACCTGGAGTTCCGTCTCGAGGCGTCACCGGATGCCGGGCCATCCAGCACCGAGACCCACCTGTTCCGCGACGAGGCGCGCGGCAGCGCCCTGCTGGAGCGCGAGCTGATCGTCACCGGTGACAGTGTCATCAACGCGCAGGCCAACTTCGACGAAAACGGCCAGCCGCAGGTGAACATCAGCCTGGATGCCGCCGGCGGCAAGCGCATGAACCACGTCACGCGCAAGGCGGTGCAGCGGCGCATGGCGGTGCTGTTCCTGGAATACAAGTCACGCGTGGTAAAGCCTGAGCCGGGCATGGAGGGCGCCGAGCCGAAGCGCACCTTCACCGTCAGCAAGCGGATTATCAGCCTGGCAACGATCCAGGAGCCGCTCGGCAACCGCTTCCGCATCACCGGGCTGGATTCCGCCGCCGAATCCTCCGAGTTGGCCCTGCTGCTGCGCGCCGGTTCGCTGGCCGCCCCGGTCTACATCGTCGAGGAGCGCACCATCGGGCCGAGCCTCGGCAAGGAGAACATTCAACGCGGGCTGGAATCGGTGATTCTCGGCTTCGTCGCGGTCCTGCTCTTCATTGCCGTGTATTACCGGGTATTCGGATTGTTTGCCAACGTTGCGCTGGCCATGAACCTCGTCCTGATCATCGCGGTCATGTCGCTGATTGGGGCCACGCTAACCTTGCCGGGTATCGCCGGGATCGTGCTCACCGTCGGCATGGCGGTGGACGCCAACGTACTGATCTACGCCCGCATCCGCGAGGAACTGGCGAATGGCATGACGCCTCAGGCCGCCATTCATGCCGGCTATGACCGGGCGTTCCTGACCATTCTCGACGCCAATATCACCACCTTGCTGGCGGCGCTGATCCTGTTCGCCGTGGGCACCGGTCCGGTCAAGGGGTTCGCGGTCACGCTGTCGATCGGCATCGTCACCTCCATGTTCACGGCGATCATGGTCACCCGTGCGATGACCAATCTCGTTTACGGCGGCCGGCGGCTGGCACGCCTGAACATCTGAGAGGACGGCGATGAGGTTCACGAAGATCAAACTGCAGGGCCCGGATGCGCCGGTGTTCGATTTCATGGGCTGGCGGCACCCCGCCACCATCCTTTCCCTGCTGCTGATCCTGGGTTCGTTCGCCAGCCTGGCGGTGCGCGGGCTCAACCTGGGGCTCGATTTCACCGGCGGCACCCTGATCGAGGTGGGCTACTCGGAGGCGATTCCGCTCTCGGACGTGCGCGCAACGCTCGCGGGTGGCGGCCTGGCCGATGTCGTCGTACAGCATTTCGGCGCTGCCGGCGACGTGCTGATCCGCATCGCCCCGGCCGAGGGACGCGGTCAGGCGCAACTCGGTGACGAGGTCTTGTCCCTGTTGCGATCAGGCGGAAAGGATGTCGAACTGCGCCGCGTCGAGTTCGTGGGTCCGCAGGTCGGTGATGAGTTGCGCGATCAGGGCGGCATGGGCCTGCTGCTCGCGCTCGGCATGATCATGGTGTACGTGGCGTTCCGCTTCCAGTTCAAGTTCGCGGTCGGCGCCGTCGTCGCGCTGCTGCACGATGTCATCATCGTCGTCGGCTGCTTCTCGCTGTTCGCCTGGCCGTTCGACCTCACCGTGCTGGCGGCGCTGCTGGCGGTGATCGGGTACTCGCTCAACGACACCATCGTGGTCGCGGACCGGATCCGGGAGAATTTCCGCCGGATGCGTCGCAGCACACCGTTACAGGTCATCAACACGTCGCTGACACAGGTGCTGGCGCGTACCATCGTCACCGGCATCACCACGCTGCTGGTGCTCCTCGCCATGTTCTTTGTCGGTGGCGAGCAGGTCCGCGGATTCTCGGTGGCGCTGATCATCGGCATCGTGGTCGGCACCTACTCCTCCATCTACATCGCGGCGAACATCCTGCTCATCATGGATATCTCGCGTGACGACCTGCTCCTGCCGGAGCGTTCGGAGCAGGACGCCCTGCGGCCATAACCATTCCTGTGGGTCAGCCTTCAGGCTGACACCGGGCGCATCGGTGCCTTCAGGCCACCAGCCGCAGGACCGGTCTTTGATCCTGTGGCGCCGGCTCAGGCCGCTCGATATGCACGTCCTCCCAGCCCAGCGCACTTTCCAGGGCGCTGGCGGAAAAGAACTCCAGCAGGTTTTCCTGTACGTCGAGCATGCGTCCCTGCAGCGCAGCGTGCCGGGGTGGAGCGGTGTCGTTCATGCGGAAGAGCGTCCTTGCGTGATCCTGTCCGGAGTATCGGCGCAAGGCGAAGATTCTGAAGGCGTCAGTTGCCCAGGTCGGGCAGCCGCTTGAGCAACAGTTCGTGCAGTTTCGGCGAGCCGGTGACGATGTTGCCGGTTTCCAGGTAATCCTGGCCGCCGCGCAGGTCGCTCACGAGGCCCCCGGCTTCCTGCACCAGCAATGCGCCGGCGGCGAGGTCCCATGGCTTCAGGCCGTATTCCCAGTACGCGTCGAAGCGGCCGGCGGCGACGTAGGCGAGGTCCAGCGCGGCGCTGCCGGCGCGGCGGATGCCGGCGGTCTCCACCGAGATCTTCCGCAGCGCATCGAAATAGCTCTCGACCCAGGGCATCTGTTCCTTTTTGAACGGAAACCCGGTGCCGAGCAGCGCGCCGTCGAGGTGCGACTTGCCGCTGACCCGGATGCGGCGGCCGTTCAGCTGCGCGCCACGGCCGCGGCAGGCGGTGAACTCCTCGTTGCGGACCGGGTCGAGCACCACGCCGTACTGCAGCACGCCGCGGTAGGTGCAGCCGATGGAAACGCAGAAATGGGGGAAACCGCGTACGAAGTTGGTGGTCCCGTCGAGCGGGTCGATGATCCAGACGTGCTCGGCCTTCTCGTTCTTCCCGCTGCGGCCGGTCTCCTCGCCGAGGAAGCCGTGGTCCGGGTAGGCCTTCTGCAGGGCCGCCACGATGATGGATTCGGCGTGCCGGTCCACCTCCGTGACGTAATCGTTGACGCCCTTGCGCTGCACCTCGATGCGGTCGAGGTCTAGCGTCGCGCGCGCGATGTACTTGCCCGCTTCACGGGCGGCGCGCAGGGCGGTGTTGAGCATCGGCTCCATCGACGGATCCAGGGTCGAAAAAGGCGCGCAATGATAACAGGGAACGCGCCGGAACGCCCCCGGAGCCGTTCAGAACGTGAGCGAATTGGGCTACACTCTCGCGCCCTTTCAGATCAGAAGCAGCGTGCCGGACCGTGAGCCTCGAACTGCTGGACCGAATCCGCATCATCCTGGTCGAACCGACCCACCCCGGGAACATCGGGTCCGTCGCCCGGGCCATGAAGAACATGGGCCTTTCCCGCCTGGAACTGGTGGCGCCACGAGGTTTTCCGGGCCCGGAGGCCACGGCCCGCGCCGCCAACGCCACCGATATCCTGGATTCGGCGCGCGTGCACCGGGAACTCGACCCGGCGCTGGAGGGCGCGACGCTGATCGTGGGCACCAGTGCCCGGACCCGGCGCATTCCCTGGCCATTGCTCGACCCGCGCGCCTGTGCCGCCCAGTCCCTGGCCGAACTGAAAGGACGCGACGATGCCCACGTCGCCATCCTGTTCGGCCGTGAATCCCGTGGCCTGACCAACGAGGAACTGCATCGCTGCCACGTACACCTGCACATTCCCACGGCGGGCGAGTACGCCTCCCTGAACCTGGCCATGGCCGTGCAGGTGGTCTGTTACGAGATGCTGCTGGCAGCCGGCAGCGGCGACATCGAGGCGGCCGGCGACGTGGAATTCGCACCGGCCGAGGAGTTCGAGCGGTTTTTCGAGCACCTGCAGGCCGCGCTGGTTGATATCGGCTTTTTCGACCCCACCAACCCGAGACAGATGATGACGCGCCTGCGGCGGATGTTCACCCGAATCCGGCCCGACCGCATGGAAATCGGCATGCTGCGCGGCATACTGACAGATATGCAGCGGACGGCAGCCCGCGCGGGAACGCACGGCGCGCCATTGAGAAAGGACTGAAACCATGTTCGAGCGAGTCCGGGAGGACATCCAGTGCGTGTTCGCGCGCGACCCCGCGGCACGGACCAGCCTGGAGGTGCTCTTCAATTATCCCGGCCTGCACGCCATCTGGTGGCACCGCCTGTCCCACTGGCTCTGGCATGTCGGCCTGAAATGGCTGGCGCGGCTGGTCTCCAACGTGTCCCGCTTCCTGACCGGCATCGAGATCCATCCCGGGGCCACGATCGGGCGGCGCTTCTTCATCGACCACGGCATGGGCGTGGTCATCGGCGAGACCGCCGTGGTCGGCGACGACTGCACCATTTATCACCAGGTCACGCTCGGCGGCACCACCTGGGACAAGGGCAAGCGCCACCCGACGCTGGGACAGGGCGTGGTGGTCGGGGCCGGCGCCAAGATTCTCGGCCCCATCGAGATCGCGGATGGCGCACGGGTGGGCTCGAATGCCGTGGTCACGCGGGACGTGCCGGCCAACGCCACGGTCGTGGGCATACCGGGCCGGATCATCAACGCGCCGAAGAAAGAGGACCTCGACGAGGAAGGCCAGCGCCTCGCCGCGAAGATCGGCTTTGATGCCTACGGCGTGGCCGACATGCCCGACCCGACGGCGCGCGCCATTCACGGCCTGGTGGATCACCTCACCGCTGTCGACCGCAAGATGGACAACATGTGCAAGGCGCTGCGCGACCTGGGCAGCGATATCTGCGACCAGGATATTCCGGCCCTTCGCGAGGAAGACTTCGAGGGCATGGAAGTCGATCAGAAACAGTAACTTGTGCCGTTGGGAGCGGTTTCCGGGCAGCGCCCCTGTACATGCCGATATATCCGAGTAAAATAGTCGGATATAGGGTTCGGACGACCGCAGTCCGTTCGGAAGGGAGTTGCATGAAACTGACCACGCGCGGCCGCTATGCGGTCACCGCCATGCTGGACCTCGCCATTCACGGCGAGGCCGGCCCGGTTTCGCTGGCCGACATCGCCGGCCGGCAGGACATTTCCATGGCCTACCTGGAGCAGCTCTTCGCCAAGCTGCGCCGCCAGCACCTGGTGGACAGCGTGCGCGGCCCGGGCGGCGGTTACCGGCTGGCCCGCAGCACGGCCGAGATCTCCGTCGGCTCGGTGGTCGCGGCGGTCGACGAGGCGGTGGACGCGACGCGCTGCCACGGTCAGGGAGACTGCCAGAAGGGTGACACCTGCCTGACCCATCACCTCTGGATGGATCTCTCGGAGCAGATCCGGGACTTCCTGGGCGGGATCAGCCTGGCGGACCTGGTCGAACGGCGCGAGGTGCGCGCCGTGGCCGCGCGCCAGGATCGCGGCATGCCGGACGCCGGCAGCGGCCGCATCGCCGTGTCCAACCTGAACTAGAGGACCGGCCCGGAACAGACTGACGAGAACAGGAACGAAGCTGAACTTATGAAAGTGCCCATTTACCTGGATTACTCCGCCACCACGCCGGTCGATCCGCGCGTGGCGGCGAAGATGGCCGAGTGCCTCACCCCCGACGGCGTGTTCGGCAACCCGGCGTCGCGCTCCCATGCATTCGGCTGGCAGGCGGAGGAGAAAGTCGAGACGGCGCGCCAGCAGGTCGCCGACCTGATCAACGCGGACCCGCGCGAGATCGTCTGGACCTCGGGCGCGACCGAGAGCGACAACCTCGCGATCAAGGGCGCGGCCCATTTCCAGGCGAAGAAGGGCAAGCACATCATCACCTCGAAGATCGAGCACAAGGCGGTGCTGGACACCTGCCGGCAGCTGGAACGCGAGGGCTTCGAGGTGACCTACCTCGATCCGGCCCCCAATGGCCTGATCAGTCCCGCGCAGGTGGAGGCGGCCATCCGCGAGGACACGACCGTGGTCTCGCTGATGCACGTCAACAACGAGATCGGCGTGATCAACGACATCCAGGCCATCGGCGAGATCACCCGGGCGCGCAAGGTGATGTTCCACGTCGATGCGGCGCAGAGCGCCGGCAAGATTCCGATCGACCTGCAGACCATGCAGGTCGACCTGCTGTCCCTGTCGGCCCACAAGATGTACGGCCCGAAGGGCATCGGGGCACTGTTCGTGCGGCGCAAGCCGCGGGCGCGGATCGAGGCGCAGATGCACGGGGGCGGACACGAGCGTGGCATGCGTTCGGGCACGCTGCCGACCCACCAGATCGTCGGCATGGGCGAAGCCGCGCGCATCTGCCGCGAGGAGATGGGCGCCGAGACGGAGCGCCTGAAAGCACTGCGCAGCCGCTTCTGGAACGCGGTCAGCGACATGGAAGCGGTGCACCTGAACGGCGACATGGAACAGCGCATACCGGGCAACCTCAATATCAGTTTCGCCTACGTGGAGGGGGAGTCGCTGATCATGTCGCTGAAGGACATCGCGATCTCCTCCGGCTCCGCCTGCACTTCGGCCAGCCTGGAGCCGTCCTACGTGCTGCGGGCGCTCGGCCTGGAGGACGAGCTGGCGCACAGTTCACTGCGGTTCTCATTCGGCCGCTTCACGACCGAGGAGGAAGTGGACTACGCGGCCGAGCAGGTACGCAAGGCAGTCACGAAACTGCGCGACCTGTCGCCGCTCTGGGACATGTACAAGGATGGGATCGACCTGAAACAGGTACAGTGGCAGGCCCATTGAGGGCCGGCCGGAAACAAATGGGAAGGTGAAGAGCCATGGCATACAGTGAAAAAGTTCTGGACCACTACGAGAATCCGCGTAACGTCGGCAAGCTCGACGCCGGGGATGCCCATGTCGGCACCGGCATGGTCGGTGCGCCGGCCTGTGGCGACGTGATGCGTCTGCAGATCAAGGTCAACGACGATGGCGTGATCGAGGATGCGCGTTTCAAGACCTACGGTTGCGGATCGGCCATCGCGTCCAGTTCGCTGCTGACCGAGTGGGTCAAGGGCAAGACGCTTGACCAGGCACAGGAGATCAGGAACAGCGACATCGCCGAGGAACTGGCGCTGCCGCCGGTGAAGATCCACTGCTCGGTGCTGGCCGAGGACGCGATCAAGGCGGCGATCAGCGACTACCGCAGCAAGCAGGGCGGTGGAGGTTCCTAGTGGAAGCGGAAGTCTCGCTGACGGAAACGGCGGCAGCGCACGTGCGCGCCCAGCTCGCCGAGCGCGGCCGTGGTGAGGGCATCCGCCTCGGGGTGCGCAATTCCGGCTGCTCCGGGCTGGCCTACGTGCTGGAGTTCGTCGACGAGCCGCAACCGGAAGACAAGGTGATCGAGCGCCACGGCGTGAAGCTGTTTGTGGATGCCAAGAGCCTCGTCTACCTGCACGGCACCGAGCTCGACCTGGTGCGCGAGGGGCTCAACGTGGGCCTGAAATTCAACAATCCCAACGTCAAGGCCGAGTGCGGTTGCGGCGAAAGCTTTAACATCTGACCGGCCGGCGGCCCGCTGTGAGCGAACCACGCACGCATTTCTCGCTGTTTTCCCTGCCCGAGACGTACCAGCTGGACGGCGAGGAGCTGCGCGAGCGTTACCGGGCGCTGCAGCACTCGCTGCACCCGGACCGCCACAGCAGCGCGGATGCGACCCACAAGCGCATGGCGCTGCAGTACGCGGCGATGGTGAACGATGCCTACCGCGTGCTGCGCTCACCCGTTGAACGCGCGCGCTACCTGCTGAAGCTGCGCGGGATCGAGGTGGAGCTGAATGTCGGCAACCAGCTGGACCCGTGCTTCCTGATGCGGCAGATGGAATTGCGCGAGGCCCTCGCGGAAGTGCACGAATCCGACGCGCCGCAACAGGCGATCGAGGCCCTGCGACGGGATATCGGGGAGGAACTGCGGGAAATGGAGGCGGTGATGGCCAGCCAGTTCGCCGATGGCAGCGCGGAGAAACTGCGCAAGGCCGCCCGCCTGGTGCAGGAGATGCAGTTCATGACCAAGCTGGCGGACGAGGCGGAGCAGATCGAAGCTCGCTTCCAGGAAGCCTGAGCGGAGGTCCCTATGGCGCTGTTGCAGATATCCGAACCCGGCCAGAGCCCGCTGCCCCATGCGCGCAGGACCGGCCTGGGCATCGATCTCGGCACCACGCATTCGCTGGTGGCGGTGGTGGTGGACGGCGCGCCGCGTACCCTGGCCGACGAGTCCGGTGACGCCCTGTTGCCGTCGGCGGTGCGTTACCTTGCCGGCGGTGGCGTCGAGGTGGGCCGGGACGTGCTGCGGGCGGCCGCTGCCGACCCGCTGAATGCCCTGACGTCCGTCAAGCGGCTGATGGGCCGTGGCGCCGACGACCTCGCCGCGCAGCGGGCGCTGCCGGCGTACGAGTTCAGTGCGGGCGAGGGCGGCATGGTGCTGCTGCACACCGCCGGCGGCGCGAAGAGTCCGGTCGAGATATCGGCCGAGATCCTCAGAACGCTCGCGCGACGCGCCGAGCAGGCCAACGGGAAGAAGGCCGACGGGGTGGTGATCACCGTGCCGGCCTATTTCGATGACGCCCAGCGCCAGGCGACCCGTGACGCGGCGCGCATCGCCGGGCTGCCGCTCCTGCGGCTGCTCAACGAACCCACCGCGGCGGCGCTCGCCTACGGCCTCGACAGCGGCGCCGAGGGCCTGATCGCCGTGTACGATCTCGGCGGTGGCACGTTCGACATCTCCATCCTGCAGCTGAAGCGCGGCGTGTTCGAGGTGCTCGCGACCGGCGGCGACAGCGCCCTCGGCGGCGACGATTTCGATCACGCCATCGTCGAGTGGCTGCGGGCGCAGGCCGGCGACGCGACGCCGCCGGACGCCGCCACCCGGCGCACGCTGCTCGACGCCGCGCGTTCGGCCAAGCAGGCGCTGAGCACCGCGGAGCGCGTCGGCATCGACGTGGCCGCCGGCGGCCGCCGCTGGCGGGCGGAACTGGACCGCGCGACCTTCAACGGGCTGATCGAGCCGCTGGTGGCGCGCACCCTGCGCTCCTGCCGGCGCGCCCTGCGCGATGCCGGCGTGGCCGTCACGGCCGTGGACAGCGTCGTGCTGGTCGGCGGATCCACCCGGGTGCCGCTGGTGCAGTCCGCGGTGGCGGACCTGTTCGGCCGCGAGCCGCTGACATCCATCGACCCGGATCGCGTGGTGGCCCTGGGCGCGGCCATCCAGGCCGACATCCTCGTCGGCAACCAGCAGGACTCGGACACGCTGCTGCTCGACGTCATCCCGCTGGCGCTGGGGCTGGAGACCATGGGTGGCCTGATGGAGAAGATCATCCCGCGCAACACGACCCTGCCGGTGACGCGGGCGCAGGATTTCACCACTTACAAGGATGGTCAGACGGCGATGTCCATCCACGTGCTGCAGGGCGAGCGCGAACTGGTCTCCGAGTGCCGCTCGCTGGGTCATTTCGAACTGCGCGGCATCCCGCCGATGGTGGCCGGCGCCGCCCGCATCCGGGTGACCTTCCAGGTCGATGCCGACGGGCTGCTGTCGGTGTCCGCGCGCGAGCAGACACGGGGCGTGCAGGCGGAGATTCAGGTCAAGCCTTCCTACGGGCTGGACGAGAACCAGATCGCCGACATGCTGCGTGCCTCCATGGAACATGCCGAGGACGACGTCGAGGCGCGTGCACTGCGCGAGCAGCAGGTCGAGGCGGATCAGCTGCTCGAGGCGCTGGGCGCAGCGCTGGCGCGCGACGGCGAACGCCTGCTGGATGATGCCGAGCGCGCCGCCCTGGAGGCGGAGATGGATACGCTGCGCGGCCTGCGCGACGGCGACGACCGGCAGGCGCTGGCGGAGGCCTTCGCCCGGCTTGGCCAGGCCAGCGAGGTGTTCGCGCAACGGCGCATGGACGACAGCATCCGCCGGGCGCTGGCCGGGCGCCGCGTGGGCGAGGTGGAATCCTGATGCCGAAGATCATCTTCCTGCCCCATGTCGAAATCTGCCCCGAGGGCGCGTCCGTCGAGGCCGAGGCCGGCGAGAGTATCTGCGAGGCGGCGCTGCGCAACGGCGTCACCATCGAGCATGCCTGCGAGATGTCCTGCGCCTGCACCACCTGTCACGTGGTGGTGCGGGAGGGTTTCGATTCGCTGGAGGAGGCGGACGAACTGGAGGAAGACCTGCTCGACAAGGCATGGGGGCTGGAGCCGGAATCCCGCCTCAGCTGCCAGGCGCGGGTCGCCGATGAAGACCTGGTCGTCGAACTGCCCCGCTACACCCTGAACCAGGTCTCGGAAAGGCATTGAGTGCCACTTGATTCTGCTGAATCTGCTGAAGCCGGGAGGCGCGCCATGGAACTGAAATGGACGGATGTACAGGAAATCGCCATCGAGCTGGCGGAACGGCATGCGGACGTGGACCCGCGAACCATCAATTTCGTCGATCTGCGCGACCTGGTGCTGGCGCTGCCGGATTTCAGCGATGATCCGGCCCGCTGCGGCGAGAAAATCCTCGAGGCGATCCAGATGGGCTGGCTGGAAGAGCTGGACTGAAGACGCGCGCAGTGCACTAATTTTCGTACATTTTTCGTGCCCGGAGGCGTATAATTCGGCCCCCGAACGGGCCGCCCGGCCCCCAACCCAATGATTGTTAATCACCATAGCCCGGTGAACGGAGTCCTGACATGGCAGTGGAGCGTACCCTTTCCATCATCAAGCCGGACGCGGTCGGCAAGAACCTGATCGGCCAGATCCTCGGCCGCTACGAGGCGGCCGGGCTGCGCGTGGTCGCGGCGCGCATGCTGCACCTGTCGCAGGAGAAGGCGGAAGGCTTCTATGCCGAGCACAGGGGACGCCCGTTCTTCGAGCCGCTGGTCTCCTTCATGACGTCCGGCCCGGTGCTGGTTTCGGTGCTGGAGGGTGAGAACGCGATCGCCCATCACCGCGACCTGATGGGCGCGACCAACCCCGCCGAGGCCGCGCCGGGCACGGTGCGCGCCGATTTCGCCAGGACCATCGACGAGAACGCCGTGCACGGCTCCGATTCGCCGAAGTCGGCGGAACGGGAGATCGCCTACTTCTTCTCGGCCGACGAAGTCTGCGACCGGACCCGCTGAGCCGTTTCGTGAACGCCCCCGCCGCCGTGAAGACCAACCTGATCGGGATGCCGCGCGAGAAGCTTGCGGCGTTCTTCATCGCGCGCGGCGAGAAGCGGTTCCGGGCCGACCAGCTGATGAAGTGGTTCTACCACCGTGGCGTCAGCGACCTGCAGCAGATGACCGACCTCAGCCGCACGCTTCGCGAAGACCTCGCCGCCGACACCGAATGCCGCTTCCCGGAGGTGACCTGGAGTCACGTCTCGGCGGACGGCACGCGCAAGTGGCTGATCGGCGTCGAGGGCGGCGGCTCGGTGGAGACGGTGTTCATCCCCGACGGCAGGCGCGGCACGCTGTGCGTGTCCTCGCAGGTCGGCTGCACGCTGGACTGCAGCTTCTGCTCCACCGGCAAGCAGGGTTTCCAGCGCAATCTCAGCGCCGCCGAGATCATCGCGCAGGTCTGGATCGCGAAGGCCGCGCTGGCGGCCGCCGGCGACGACGGTCCCGGCCTGACCAACGTCGTCTTCATGGGCATGGGCGAACCGCTGCTCAATCTGGACGCGGTGCTGGACGCTGTCTCCATCATGACCGACGACCTCGGCTACGGGCTGTCCAAGCGCCGGGTCACGGTCAGCACCGCCGGTGTCGTGCCCGGTATCGAACGGCTGTCCCGGGAAGCCGACGTCTCGCTGGCGATCTCCCTGCACGCGCCCACGGATGCACTGCGCAACGAACTGGTGCCGGTCAACCGCAAGTACCCGATCGCGCAGTTGCTGGAAGCCTGCCGCGCGTACCTGGACAATACCGCTGCGCGCAAGTCCATCACCGTCGAGTACACGCTCATCGCCGGCGTGAACGACCAGCCCGACCACGCCGCCGCGCTCGCGGAACTGCTCGCGGACTTTCCCTGCAAGCTGAACCTGATCCCGTTCAACCCGTTCCCGAACTCGGACTACCGGCGGCCCTCGAACAATGCCGTGCGGGCTTTCCATGCGCGCATGAATGGCTACGGCTTCATCACCACCATCCGCACCACACGCGGCGATGACATCAGCGCGGCCTGTGGCCAGCTGGTCGGCGAGGTGCAGGATCGCACCCGGCGCTCGGACCGCTATATTGCAAGGGTGGCCGCGCGTGATGCAGGGACGGCGATGGGAGCATGCTGAACATGTTTGCAACGGGAATGCGCCGGGTGCGCACCGCGCTCACGCTGTGGCTGGTGCTGTTGCCGCTTGCCGCCTGTGTCCACACCGTGGAGGGCGAGAACCTCGCCGAGGCGCAGCCGCGCTCGGAGCAGGCCAAGGCGAGCGTCGAACTGGGCCTGGCGCACCTTCGCAACGGGGACCGCCAGAGCGCTAAGCGTCCGCTGCTGAACGCGCTGGAACTGGACCCGCGCTCCCCGGAGGTCCACCATGCCCTGGCACTGATGTACGCCGGCGACCTCGAGCACGAACTGGCGTATGAGCATTATTCCCGGGCGCTGTCGCTCGCACCCGACTATACGCAGGCGCGCAGCAATTTCGGCGCCTACCTGCAGAACCAGGGTATGAACGGCGAGGCCATCGTCCAGCTCGAGCGGGCGGTCGGCGACACGCTGTACCCGCGTCGTTACCTGGTGTTCGAGAACCTCGGCCGCGCCTATCTCAGCGCCGGCCGCCTCGTCGACGCTGAGCAGGCCTTCCTGCGCGCCGTCAATCTGCAAGACGACCTGGGCCGCTCCCACCTCGAGCTGGCGGAGATCTACTTCAAACGCGGAGACCTCGAACGCAGCTACCGGCATTACAAGCGCTTCGACGTGCTGAAGGCCGGTCCCGACGCGCAGGGACTCTGGCTCGGCATCCGGCTGCAGCGCGCGCTCGGCAATCCGGACGCCGTGGCGAGCTACGCGTTGCAGCTGCGGAACCTGTTTCCGGCCTCCGAGGAGTACCGGTTGTTCCGGGAATCGCAGAACTGATGTCGCAGGGTCCTGATCGCGCGAACTACCGGCGCTACCAGTCGGCCGTCGTGGCACATCCCGGCCAGTTGCTGCGCGAGGCGCGCGAGGCCGCCGGCATCGACCAGCGCGAGCTGGCCGAGGAACTCTACCTGACGCTGCACTACGTGCAGGCCATCGAGGCCGGCGAGTTCTCACGCCTGCCGGGCGCCACCTTCGTGCGCGGGTACCTGCGCAGCTATGCCAAGCGCATGGGCATCCCGGAGCATCGGGTTCTCGAACTCTACGACGAGTATCTCCGCGACCGGGCGGAACAGGAGGGGCGCGTGCGGCGCGGCACGAGCGATGCCGAGCGCTGGCAGCGCCGGGTTTGGCGGGGCATGGGCATCCTGCTGCTGGTGCTGGTGGTCCTCGGCATGTACAACGTGATCTCCCCGGCGCCGGAACCAGAAGCCGGCGGGGAGGCCGCCACCCGGGACGTGGCGCCGGCGAAGCCGGAGGCGGACCGGGGCGATTCCCTGACTGCGAATCCGGCCACTTCGGACGACGAAGCGTCTGATGCCGAAGCGGCGCCCGACGATCGCATGGCAGCGATTCGCCTGGAGCATCGCGAGGAAGCCGGCGCCGCTGCACGCGACGGTACACCGGCCGCCCCGGCCGTCCAGCCGGCCGCCGGGACGGTGGACCGGTTTGAGCAGCGTGCCAGCGCACTCGAAATGCATTTCTACGCCGACTGCTGGATCCAGGTGAAGGACGCCTCCGGCGCCACGATCGCGTTCGGCGTGAAACACGCCGGCGAGGCGGTCTCGCTGGAAGGGGAGTCGCCCTACTCGGTGCGCATCGGCAACGTGCGGGGGGCCAAGCTGATCTTCAACGGCGAGGAGGTGGACCTGCGTGCCTACGCGGTCAACAACACCGCCAACTTCGTGCTGAACTGACATGCAATTCCGGATCCCCATCAACCGCCGCAAGTCACGCCAGATTCACGTCGGCAACGTGCCGATCGGCGGCGACGCCCCGATCGCCGTCCAGAGCATGACGAACACGGAAACCTGCGACGTGCAGGCGACCGTCGCGCAGGTGCGCGCGATCGCCGACGCGGGCGCCGACCTGGTGCGGGTCTCCGTGCCCAGCATGGATGCGGCCGAGGCGTTCCGCGAAATCCGGAAGCAGGTTTCGGTACCGCTGGTGGCAGACATCCACTACGACTACCGGATCGCGCTGAAGGTCGCCGGGTATGGCGTCGACTGCCTGCGCATCAACCCCGGCAACATCGGCCGCGAAGACCGCATCCGGCAGGTCGTCAGCGCGGCGGCCGACCGCGGCATCCCCATC